>PGZT01000069.1:0-4094 GCA_002841455.1 Firmicutes bacterium HGW-Firmicutes-21
CTTTCGTACCTCTCTTTTTGTTAGTTTATCATTTCTTTACTAACATTGCAACTGGTACAAATTTTGGGGGGCATTCCATTTGTGTAAATCATTTCGGAAAAGATTATAGTTTATGTCCGATGTTTCCGTGCCACGAATGGGAAACCCTTGACAGTGGCTTGATGGATATTCTATTAAAATATCACGATTTGCAGATGAAATACAGCGAGAAAAAATAGTTTTCAAAAGTCCTTGACTCTGCCGTTGGGGAACAGTATATACTGCTGTTATAAAAACGGAAAGGAAGCATTTATTATGAATGAACTAATTAAAATCAGGGATGTATCGGTCAAGTATGATATATCCGCCCGCACGCTCAGATACTATGAGGATATGGGATTATTAACAAGCACCCGAAGCGATGACTACGCTTATCGGCTGTACGATGAAGCTGCTGTACAACGGCTTGAGCAAATCCTGATACTGCGTAAGCTGAACATCAGCATCAAGGATATAGGGCGCATATTTAATACATCCGGCTCTGAGGTCGTTTTAGAGGTGCTTGGGAAAAAGGTTGATGCTATCGACGAGGAAGTATCTCTCCTGCACGAACTGAAGGAGATTGTACTGGACTTCATACGGCAAATTGAGCAAGCCGATTTCGGCAAGGAATCCGACGTCAAGCTGTTATACAAAAAAGCGAAGGAAATCGAAACGCAAATTGTCAATGTGGATTATGAGAGTAATCCGGGGGCGGTAAATAGGTTGTTGGAAGTTACGGAAAAACTTGCGGTTACCCCTGATATAGTTGAAAAACATTCATACTGCTACCTGATATTCAATTTAAAAGATAAAAACGATGTCATTGAAGCCTGTGAGTTGTATTGTGAAGCGTTTGGTGCGTAAAAAACATCAGAGGACACATCTGCGAGTGATTGGATAAACGACTGGATTGGTATAAACATAAGAGTATTCAATTTTGGAATATTCGTGCAGTCGGTTGATATGCCTTCCAATAGGGGCGGTTGTTGTATTAATTTTTCAACTGAGCAGGATCTGCGAAAAGCATATGATTTATTATCAAAAGAAGCGGAAGAATGCAATCTTCATTTGGATTGGCATTGGACACCTTTAGCCGCGACATTACGAGATAAATTCGGGGTGAATTGGTTGTTTTGTGTTTGAAGAATAAATATATCTCCAATCCCCTATTGACCCTTTTATTGCGTAAGGTTAATTAAATAAAAAACGCAAAAGAAGGTGTCTTTTATGCAAACGCAAAAAATTATTTATGAAAATGATTAGCATTTTTATGATGAAGTAAATTTGCTCAAGTTCAAGCAAACCATTCCGCTCCATAAACTGCAACATTCTTTATTGCATCTTTATACGGATTGGTTTGCTCCTTGTTTTCTTGACAAAAAAGTAAAATTACTGTATAATAAAGTAAAATTAGAAAATAGGTAAAATGGTTTTATTTAATGAAAAAATACAAATATGTTCTTTTTGATTTGGACGGCACACTGACCGATTCGGAGCCGGGAATACTGGCTTGCTTAAAACATTCTCTTGCTTATTTCGGTATAACCGGAGAGAGTGACGAGAAGCTGAGGAGAATGATAGGTCCTCCGTTAGGTCAGTCCTTTATGGAGCTCTACGGTTTTGATGAGGAGACGGCACTTGTTGCGCTGGAAAAATACCGTGAGCGGTATACCGTGACTGGTATATATGAAAATAAGGTATATTCGGGCATATCGGAGCTGCTCCCCCGTTTACAAACAGCGGGATTTGTTTTAATATTGGCAACCTCTAAGCCGGAGGTTTTCGCCGTGCGTGTCATACAGCACTTTGGTTTGGATAAATATTTCTCGTTTATCTCCGCAGGAGACCTGGAGCAAAAGCACAGCGAAAAGGTGGATATTATCCGCAAAGCACTTGCGGTTAATAATATAACCGAACTCTCCGAGGCTGTTATGATCGGCGACCGAAAGTTTGATATTAACGGTGCTTCCCTTTGCGGAATCGATTCAATCGGAGTCCTTTACGGTTACGGTGATCGTGACGAGCTTGAAGCTGCCGGCGCAACCTACATCGCACAAAATGTCGAGGATATAGAGAGTTTATTGTTATAGATTAATTTTATCACAAAATATATTGCAAATGTATTGACATTATGTTTATTATGGTTTATAATAAGCAAGTTTGATTTTTTAGTTCCTCGCACTTATTACATATTTATGGTTTAAATTAAATATTTTGGCAAAACCGGGGAAATCCGGCGACGCAAAGTCAAGGGTCTACGCTATTTTATAGTATGACAGCCGATTGCATACATAAACACCCTTCTTTGCTTATGCTTATGAGAAACGGAGGTGTGTTTTTTTGCGTAAGATATTTAATAATGTTAAAAGGTACGGCAGTGAGATTATTGTATTGGGAATAATAGTGATTATTTTATATAATATTATTTTCTTTTACAGCTTCACACAGCAAAGCGCTCGTCTTACCGAGAACGCAAACAAAACACAGCTCGGCGAAATAGCAAATCAGACCGTTAACCTGATAAAAACGCAGACAACCGAGATGAGCAGTTTTATAGCCTGTGCGGCAGTTGCTCTTTCTGATTACGACAATCTGCTCTCCGAGCAAGCAATGGCGAGGCTTAGATTATTAAATGAACACAGCAGCTTTAACAGAATACGAGTTGTATTGCCCGATTATATCAGCTATGGTCCGGACGGCGATACCGCCGATGTTTCAATGCGTCATTTTTTAAAAGATGCCTTAAAAGGAAAAAGCGGTGTTTCGAGTTTAATGAGTTCGGTTATATCGGATTCAAATATAATAATTTATTATACGCCTATCTATCATGGTGATAAAATAGTCGGCGTGTTGACCGGCGCTTATGAGGTTGCCAGCCTTTCGGCGGCAACAAATATAAGCAGCTTCGGCGGGAACGGGTTTGCCAGTGTTATCGAGCTTGACGGTGATATTATTATCACTCCTCAGGATGACTCGCTGCCCGAGAGCGGTCAGATAAACGCTTGGAGCCTTTTATCAGAGGTTCAGATTAAGGAAGGTTATAGCTTAGACATAATAAAAACAAATGTAAAAAACGGACGAAGCGGTATTTTTGAATATACCGTTTCGGGAGAAAAGAAATATACATATTACACTCCCGTAGGGGTTAACGACTGGTATGTATTGCAAACCGTTCCGGAATCTGTAATAACCGCTCAAACCGGTTATATAAACGAGATTTCTATGCATTTATTGATTAAGGTTATCGGGCTTTTTGTTCTGGTAATAATAATAATTTGGTTCTACAGCTTCCGAACCCGTAGATTTATCACGAATACAAAGCTACAGCTCGACAGTATTGTGAATGCAGTACCCGGCGGTGTTGTAAAATGCACGGATTCGGGAGACTACAGCATAAAATATGTGAGCGACGGGTTTTTAAATATGATCGGCTGCTCGAGGGCTCGCATAAAAACGGGCTTTTGCGATAACTTGCTCGGCAGTGTTCACCCGGATGACCGTAACAGGGTTTCCGAACTGTTAAGCCGGTTGGACTACGATATGGTTACCCAGCTTGAATATCGAATTAATACACATAGCAATAACACCCTTTGGGTATTGAACAAATGCCTGCGTACAATCGATAAGACAGACGATACCCCCTGCTTGTATTGTGTATGCATTGATATTACCGACAGCAAGGTGATTCAACAGACTCTGCAGCTCAGTAACGAAAGATTTAAAATGGCGATGTCTCAGACATCCAACATTGTTTTTGAGTACGATTCCGTCTCTGACCGCATCCATTTTGTTACCAAAACAAGCTCATATTATAATCTGCCGTTAATTATTGAAAACGGTCCGTCTTATTTTGTGGAAAACGGTATAGTAAGCGACGATTTTACCGAGCAATTCCTTGCCTGCTTTAAATCTATTTCAAAAGCAGACACAAATATGGTTTCTATGATTTTAAAGCTAAAGCGCGCCGACGGAAAATTAGTATGGAACAAGCTGACGCTCTCCTCAATCCGCGATACTCTTTATAACACATATCGTTCTATCGGTACCTTTGAGGATATTACTCAGACAAAGGA
>PGZT01000069.1:4146-8123 GCA_002841455.1 Firmicutes bacterium HGW-Firmicutes-21
AGCGAGAGGAGAAGTACCGTAACGCAATGCTCGCAGATGCAATCACAACCTATGAGATTAACCTTACCTCCGACAGATACATAAAAATAAATTCAAGTGAGAATTTGTTTTGCTATGATTATGTTAAAAACTCCTATTCTGACATATTGAAAAAGCTATGCAGAAAGGCTGTTTATCCGGAGGACAGGAAGCTCTTTATGAGCATTTATAGCAGCCAAAATCTTATTAAAGCATATGAAAACGGCAGGTTATATTTATATAACGAATATCGTCATCTTGATAAAAACGGACAAGCTTTTTGGATCTCCTGTACAACCAACCTGCTATCCGACCCCGAGACGGGCGATATAAAAGCTTTCTCGTATATTAAAGATATAGATTCCCAAAAACGCAAGGAGCTTGCTATCAAGCACAACTCCGAGCGTGATCCGCTTACCGACCTGTATAACAGAAAAGCAGCGCAGAACCTTATTACGGACAACTTAAACAATTCTGTTGAAACATCATCCACTAATGCGTATATCCATTGACCTTGACGGATTCAAGATAGTTAATGATGAATACGGTCATATGACGGGCGATGACTTATTGAACAGTGTTGCCATATGTTTACGGAAGGTCTTTCGCAATACCGATTTGGTTGCCCGTATGGGCGGCGATGAATTTGTTGTATATATGAAGGATATATCCAACAGAACGGATGTCATGGCAAAGGCGCTGGAGGCCTGCACCGCATTAAAACAGCTCCCGATTGCCAATAAATACGAGCATTGCATCTCGGCGAGCATGGGAATAGCTCTTTCGCCGTTGCATGGGGACACCTTTGAGGAGCTGTACAGAAAGTCAGATAAGGCACTTTATCATGCGAAGAGTATCGGCAAGGATAGATGCGTTTTCTATGATTCCGATATGGATTAAGCAGAACCGATAAATGATAAAACGGAATCCGGAATGATGAGTCACTCCGGATTTTTCCTGTTGTTTTTGTTTTATTGTTAAACATACAAAACAAAAGAGGTATCGGGAGTCTTATCTTCCGATACCTCTCAAGACTCTATTGTTTATCTTCTCTTCTTGATAACTACTATAGCCGCAATACCTGCAAGAGTTATTATAGCAATTATAATTATTGTTGTAATGCCTTTATCGCCTGTCTGTGTAGTGCTTGATGATGTATCATTAGATACGCTCTGAGAAGAAGTGGCCGCTTCGGATGATGTGCTTGCTTGTGAGGATGTTTCCGCTTGAGAAGATTCGTCGGCAGAAACCTCTGAAGACTCCTCGTCCGATGTATCATCATCGGGATTTGGATCTATGCCGAGAGAGATGTATAATTTTCCCTTAAGGTTAGATTGTGGAGCAAATGTGTTTAAGCTCTTTGCGGCATCGCCGAACAAATATGCTTTAACACCTATCTCCTGTGCTTTTAAGAGTGCATGTGCACTGTTAAAGGAATTCATACCGCCGTTTGTAGCAATAATAAATCCATTTTCCGGTACGACCATTGCGCCTTTATCCTCTTTTGTCGACTCATTTACGGCTGTAACCAATTCGGTAAGCTTATAAGCTTTATCCTCAGGACTCCATACAAAGACGCCGAGATGCCACCAAGAAAGATAATCGCCGCCGCAGAGTGATTTAAGAGTAGCACCGGCTGTTGTATAGATATTGGCAACATTACCGACTACAAGTCCCTGATCCGCAAGCTCTAAAGGTATCCAGTATGCGTTAATGTTTCCGACAGGAATAACATTATCGTCGTCCGGAGATACAGCCGAAGCTGCTAACGTTAGCATGCAAATAGATGTGAAAACAAAGCATAAAGTTAATAATAGGGTTAGTGCCTTTTTAGATGTAGTTTTCATAGGGTATCCTTTCACTGCTTAATTTAATATTAATACTCCATATCTTAATTTGCTGAATAAATATGTACAGATATAAAATATTATTAATTCAATATGTATTATAAAATATAAAGTGCTGCTTGTCAATAGTTTTATTTATAAAATGGCACCAAATTTTATAAAAATGTTTTTATATTATAGATTATACAGCTAAAGGATTAAAATGCCTCGCAGGCGAGGCTTCGAATCCTCCCTGTTTTTTATTCCAATCAAAAACATTGCAGGAGACAAGCTCCTGCATTTTTTTTAGTCGGAGTGAAAGGATTAAACTGCTTCGCAGGCGAGGCTTCGAATCCTTCCTGTTTTTTATTCCAATCAAAAATATACAGGAGACAAGCTCCTGCATTTTTTTGGTCGGAGTGAAAGGATTAAATTGCCTCGCAGGCGAGGCTTCGAATCCTTCCCGATTTTTTATTCCAATCAAAAACATTGCAGGAGACAAGCTCCTGCATATTTTTTGGTCGGAGTGAAAGGATTCGAACCTTCGGCCTCTTGGTCCCGAACCAAGCGCTCTACCAAGCTGAGCCACACCCCGATTTTCTATTTAATTAAAGGTTGTTTTTTATGTCTTTTTGATAACAACCTTATAAAATGCACAAGCGTTATTATAATACAATGCTGTGGGATTTGTCAAGCATTATTTGTTTTTGATGAATCTAAAAATGCTTGTAAGATTATCTGTGCCGAAAGAGTGTCTATTATACCCTTTCGTTTTCTGCTTTTATAATCGGTAATATTCAAATATTGGTAAGCCTGCACGGTAGATAACCGTTCGTCCATAAAAACGACGGCTAACCCTGTTTTTTCCTTAAGAGCTTCCGCAAAACGCTCTGTCCGTTCCGCACGGTAGGAAAGCGAGCCGTCCATGTTTCTTGGCATTCCCAAAACAATCTGCTCGCCAGACAGCTCCTTTATACGGGCCGCAACCTTTTCGACAGCGTCATTGATACCGTTTACCTTAATCGTTCCCTGTGCGGTTGCAAGCGTTTCCCCCATATCGGAGGAGGCGATTCCTATTCTTGCATCGCCGTAATCTATTCCGATTATCCTCATAATACTGTCCCTTCTTGTTCTATTGTATGATACAAAAATCGGTTAATTTTGTCAATTGATTTATGCGAATATTTTGTTTTCAAGCGTAAATAATAATATCGACCGCAATCGTTCGTAATGAATAGTTCGGTCAAAAAGGAAGTGCTTTTTTATGGGTAAAAGACGCAGAAGATATAAGTTTACGAATGGCTTGAATGGTGTGGACAGGTATTATTACCCGTTTCGCTTTACGCCACCCGAGCTGGACGGCAGTCGGTATCTAAATATTAATCCTGATTTTATCGGGCAAGACATTATGTATAGCGATACAGACCCAAACGGGAGCTACACGGGTGTGCCGAGAGATGATAATGAAGTCCCCGTTCAAGATGCTGACGACCTGTAAGAGCAAAAAAAATGTCCTCTGGTGGGGCATTAACAGATAATGAATCGGGGATGCATATGCATTCCCGATTTCATTGCTACCTTAATGCGTTTTGCAAAACCGGCAATATCGTTTTTGCCATCATAAACTGACCTAAGTCGTTGGGATGAAGGTTGTCAACAGAATACAGGTCCCTCATCTCGGACGGGAAGAAGCTCTCGCTGTCCACGAAGTAAACATTTTTGTCTCCCTTTGCCAATGCGTTCTTATATGTCGCTTTTACCACATTCTTCCTTAAAGCGTCACCGTTCGTCTCGGCGGCGTAATACGGATGTGTTACAAGTATAATCGGCAGAACCGGATGCGACCTCCTTACGGTATCAAAGAAAGCGGAATGTGTCTGCTCCAGACTCTCCACGGTCGGTGAGTTATAATCATAATCCATAACAAAGGCGGACATCTCCCTTGCCGCTAAATATTCGGCGACAGACTGTTCCCCCATGGCGGAGCCGGAGAAACCGAGGTTTATACAATCGGCGTCCAACGCACGGCATACAATATGCGCATACATATTCCCCGGTCGGGAGACACAGCCGCCCTGTGTTATCGACGAGCCGTAAAAAGCGATTGGCTTTTCCACCGTTCTTTTTGCGGGA
>PGZT01000070.1 GCA_002841455.1 Firmicutes bacterium HGW-Firmicutes-21
CGTGCTCCTATTTCGGACTTCCGCTTACCATTTATATGGTTAAGGTCTCCTATGACCAGAAGCCCTTCCGCAAAACGGTAATGCAGGTTTTTGACGGCAAGGTTATCTCCTCCCCCAGCGATACTACACAGGTAGGAAAAATGCTGATAGAGCAAAACCCCAACTCAAACGGCAGCCTCGGCTGTGCAATCAGCGAAGCGGTTGAAAAGGCCGTAACAACCCCAAATACCCGTTATGTATTAGGCTCGGTGTTAAATCAGGTTCTGCTGCATCAATCCGTTATCGGGCTTGAATGCAAGACAGCTCTTGAGATGTACGACGAATACCCCGATATTATAATCGGCTGTGCCGGCGGCGGAAGCAACCTCGGCGGACTTATCTCCCCGTTTATGCAGGATAAAATAACAGGCAAGGCAAACCCGAGAATAATAGCTGTCGAGCCTGCCTCCTGCCCCTCGTTCACAAGAGGAAAATACTCTTATGATTTCTGCGACACCGGCAAGATAACACCGATGGCAAAGATGTACACGCTTGGCAGCGGCTTTATGCCCTCGGCAAACCACGCCGGAGGTCTTCGCTATCACGGTATGTCGCCGATACTGTCAAAGCTATACCACGACGGTTATTTGGAGGCGACCTCGGTCGAGCAGAGCAAGGTGTTTAAAGCGGCGGTGTTATTCTCCAAGCTGGAGACTATACTTCCCGCGCCCGAATCCGCACACGCAATAAGCGGTGCTATTGATGAAGCGCTCAAGTGCAAGGAGAGCGGAGAGGCAAAGACCATACTATTCGGTTTAAGCGGAACGGGATTCTTTGATATGCCTGGATACAACGATTACCTTACCGGAAAGATGACCGATTATATCCCTACAGACGAGGAGCTTGAAAAGAGCTTTGCAACCCTCCCAAAGGTTGATTAATAAAACAGATTTAAGCACCATTGCCGCCGAACGGATTAAACCGATCGGCGGCAATGGAATTTTTTATTGCTTTTTTGCGCATAGTAGAGTAAAATGATGCCAAAAGATTAAAATCAATAAAATGGATGATTGGATGAATAGTTTGTATAAATTTTTATTAAAACATCGTTTTAGATTGCTTGCATTATCGGTTTTTACTGCCGTTTTTTTAATAGCGGTTTACCCTCTGTTTCAGGACGGCTTGGTTTTTCAGCCGAAGATTCGGGACCTTGATTATCATTTACTCAGGATTGAAGGACTAAAAAACGAGCTGCTTTTAGGCAACTTCCCCGTTTATATACACAGCCTTGCATTATACGGTTATGGTTATGCCAACAGCTTGTTCTATCCCGAGGTGTTTCTATATATCCCTGCGGTTCTTGGGATTTTAGGACTTGGCATAACCGAATCATATAAGATATTCGTTGCGTTAATAACGGTCTTTGCTATATTATCCTCCTATTTATCTTCAAAATATATTACCAAAAGCAGATATGCCGCCCTGTGCTTCACCGTTCTCTTCGTTTTATCCCAATACCGATTAAGCAATGTTTTTCTGCGTGCTGCCGTTGGGGAATATTGCGCGTGTTTGTTTATACCCATTGTTGCCGCCGGAATATATGATTTGCTCTATAACAACTATAAAAAGCCCTATATTTTAGGCTTGGGCTTTTTGGGATTAATACTGACACATTCAATCAGCTTTGCCATAGCAGGTATTATA
Source organism: Firmicutes bacterium HGW-Firmicutes-21 (assembly GCA_002841455.1). GTDB lineage: Bacteria > Bacillota > Clostridia > Oscillospirales > CAG-382 > UBA1049. The sequence goes on from PGZT01000070.1 coordinate 1,684, forward strand.
ACTCTTGTATTTTTACTTTTCCATATCAAGTACCTCTTTAAAAACCTATATATACTAATCCGATTATTTTATACAGGTTTAGCTGTCGCTCTTTTAACCTGCTTTTCTTGGCTGCCGATGATTGAGCAGTTGATTTCCGACGATTTCGGAATAAATAAGCCATGGGCTGTTTTGAGTAAAACAGCCATACCTTTTCAAACCTTGTTTGATTTTACCTACTTCGCAGCTATGGGCTTACCCCTGTTTGTTTTCATCATGATACGAATGTTTATATCAAAACAGTCCGAAAACACGAGGAAATACTTTAGATTATCCGATAAATTCCTCATTACGGGAATCATTTTGGCATTTATGGGGACAAGGCTGTTCCCGTGGACGCTGCTTGACGGTACTGTTTTTAATTATATACAGTTCCCATGGAGACTGTTTGCTTTCGCATCTATGTTTTTATCTCTTGCGGTCGCAATAAACATGGGTATTCTGCTTAAAGAAAAGCAAAGAATAATAGCGCTTATAAGTGTCTTTATCATTATGTCCGTCTTTGCGGTTGTTTTTTTGAACCCTATGATAGAGAGCAAAATTCATGTAGAGGATGACCATTACGCCAATTATAAAAACACCGGTACAATCGGTGCGGCGGAATGGATACCCTTGGGGACGAAAAAAGCCCTGTTGAAAGACCCATACAACGCATTAACCGAGAACGGCGAGAAAATCCTGATGCAGAAAAACGGTTCAACCGTCAGCTTTTATAACACCTCATATGCAGATGATTTTTATTTTGATATTCCGCTGCTGTATTATAAGGGCTACTCAGCGTTTATTACAACCGAAGCAAACAAAAGCTATAATCTTAAAATAGAAAAATCACCGAACAATAATTTAATCAGAGTGTATAATCCAACGAATGTGTCGGGTGAAATAACCGTAACCTATTCGGGTACTTCACTCCAAAAAATATCCTTCTATACAAGTGTTTTTAGTTTATTTCTGCTACTATGCTGTTTTGTTTTATACCGAAAGGTGCGAAAAAAAGCACCGTAAACAAAGGGAGCTGCGTCATACACAATGACACAGCTCTCTGTTATTAACCGAAAATTATGCGAACTCCGCTCCAAGCTCTTCCATTCTGATACGAACCTCTTTTCCGTCGAGTTCACGGGGTAATATGCCCTTATCCAACGCAAGAGCTGCGCCTATACCGGCAGCTTCGCCCGACGAACGCATGGAATGCTGCACACGCAACGCACTTTGCGCAAGGAACTCGGCACCGAGACAGCGTCCCGCAACATACAGATTATCGATACCCTTAACCACAAGGCTGCGGTATGGTATCTCGTAATACGGTTTTCCGTCGTCTACCGGTTTAAAACGGTCGCCGAAATCAAGGCATCTGCCGTGTATGTCTATCGGATAATTCGACTGGCAGACCGCATCCGCATACTTGTATCTGCAAATCAGGTCCTCCGCTGTGATGACATATTCCGCCGTTATGTTACGGGTCTCGCGAATACCCACCATCGGTGCTATCTCGGATATATAGGCGTTCTCGAAGCCCTTCATATATTTCTTGTAGAACTGTAATTGTCTGTAAATTCGTCTTCTGCCCTCCGACTGTGTTCTTGTGAGATGATCGGGGTTTGTTCCGTCCACATCATCAAAGAACTCCGGGTTGTTGAAGGCAAGTGAATCGTTTCTGTTAGGTAGGTTGAACGCCTGCCAATAGAATTTATCGTCCTCGTCAAGGTCACCGTTGGCAATAGCCTGTTCAAAAATGTTTGTCAGCGTCCATTCGCCTGCGCCGGTTACCGCTCCGTAGATTCCGTATAAGCCATTTACATCCACGCCAACGGCTCTTTCAATGCCCGTACGCTCAATCTCGCTCTTAAAGAACTTCCCTACCTCAACAAGGTCAATACCGCCTACAATATAACGCAGTGAAATAGGCTGGTTTTTTCCGGTTTCGGGGTTACCCTTTGTGTATGACGCTCCGGCAAACACGCTTACATCACCATCACCCGTGCAGTCGATAAAAATGTCACCCTCGATAAGCTGCATACCCGCCTTGTTTACGATAAGTATGCTCTTTATCCTGTCTCCGTCCTTACAGACATCGGCGATAAAGGTGTGGTAGAGCAGCTTAATACCCGCCGCGACACAAAGCTCCTCAAGGACGATTTTAAGCACAAGAGGGTCAAACTTCATTCCCGTTTCATTAGCGCCGCCATAAGCGAAAATACGGTCTCTGACCTTTTTGCTTATGTAGCTGCACTGCGGATCTCCCTCAATACTCGTTCTCATTATCGGGGTTACCAATGCGTTGGTTGCAGAACCTCCAACCGAGCCGAACT
>PGZT01000015.1 GCA_002841455.1 Firmicutes bacterium HGW-Firmicutes-21
CGCAGACTGTTTGAGCGGGTATACGAAATGCCGCCGGTAAAGTATATAAAAATGCTCAGGATGGAAAACGCAAAGCGACTTTTAGAGACGGGCTTTTATTCGGTCAACGAGGTCGCCTTCCGTTCCGGATTCGCAAGCGCAAGCTATTTCAGCACCGAGTTTAAAAGGGATAGCGGAGTTACCCCCCGTGAATATTATTATATTTCAAGGCTGTGACGAGGGTAAACATCAATCACAGATAATAAACTCTATTTTATTGTTTTCCGACAAATTGTCTAAATAAAAGGTTCTCGATACATTAACCGAAGGGTTATAGCGAACAGCCTTGTCCGCATAATACTCCGCAATAATCTCGCAAATTATTCCGTTTTCGCTTGCTGTGATAAAAACAGAAAGCTCGATTGTGGTTATGTAGTACCATTTTTTATTGGAGTATTTAATAGCGATGTGCAAATCATCCTTCATATCCGAGAAAATCTCGTTATCGGTAAATGCATACAGCTCATCCTTATCGAAAGCAAAATCAAGGGTGTATAAGCCCTCCTCACCGCCGGTTGCGGAAAAAGAGCTTCCGATATACTTTGCTCTCAATCGGCTGTCGGACACTACGGACGATTTTTTATTTTTTTTATTGTACGGAACTATATATAACGAATTATCATCCAACGCTGCGGATACCTCGTCTCGGTCATTAAAATAGGCGGTGACAGACGAAGGGTTAAATTCCTTATTATTTACCTCGACAAAAATCTCACCCTTGATTCTGTCTCCGCTATACAGCCTGATACCAATAAAAGCAAATACACCGTATAAATATAGAATCAAGGCTAATAACAATGCTCCGATAGAGAAGATAATTATCAACCCGATTTTTTCGGATTTTGTTTTTGTTTTTGGAGCGGTAATAATTATCGGTGATTTTTGATTCATATTAAAATCATTATTAAATCATCATTAAAACGATTAATAATTCCTTTCCCGGTAAGTTTTAAATAAACAATGTAGTTCCGGCGTTTTCATTGCTTGCGATATAGGTTGCTACACCGCCGTATTCCACCCCGTCAATAAGCTCTTCCTTTGTTATACCCATCAGGTCCATGCTCATCGTACAAGCGATAAAACGCACGCCTTCCCTCATGGCGGTATTTATCATGGTTTCGATATCATCGACATTCTTCTTTTTCATAATACTCTTTATCATTTTTGCGCCGATACCGAGCATATTCATATTCGACAGCGGAAGCCTCCTTGCTCCTCTCGGCATCATAAGGCCAAACATCTTTTCGACAATATTCTTCCTTACCTTGACACGACCGTTCTTACGCAGCGCGTTAAGCCCCCAGAAGGTAAAGAAAATAGCTACCTTTTTTCCGCTCGCAACCGCACCCTGAGCGATAATCATTGAGGCAAGCGCTTTGTCAAGCTCTCCGCTGAACACGACTATTGTAGCGTTTTCCTGAACCGCAGCACAGCTCTGAGCATTTGACTCACGGCTGCCTTTTTGCAACAGGGCGACATATTTTCCGTTTTCGCTCGTCAAGGACAGCAGGCTATGTCCGTTTGCCTTGCTCCAGCTCTCGACATCCTTTGAAAAACCGAAATCGGTCGAGGTAACACGAACCTCATCGCCGGCGGAGGCGTTTTTTATTGCATTATGAGTCGCCATAAGCGGACCGGGGCACTGTAATCCGCTGACATCTATGTCAATGATGTTCTTTGGAGCTACTGTTTGGTTATCGGTATCGACAATGGTTTCGACAGGCTTTGCAACACTGTCCGAAACGGCTTTGTAATGTGCCGTCTTGTAGGTTAAATATCCGCCCGACAGGTTGCAGAGGTCTGTGTAGCCCTTGCCGTGCAGCATCATCAGAGCTACATGCGCACGCAGTCCGACCTGACAGGTTACGCATATCGGTGTGCTTTTATCGGCGGGAAGCGCCTGCAAGCCGCTCCTCAAATCGTCCACGGCAAGGTTTACAGCGCCCTCGATATGCCCTGCCGAAAACTCTATCGGGGTGCGTACATCGAGCAGAAAACCGCCGCCTTTTACAAAGGAATCAACCTCGTTATAATGAATGATCTTATATACTTTACTCATTGCGTTTGAAGCTATATAGCCGAGTATATTAACAGGGTCCTTTGCCGACGAAAAGGGCGGAGCGTAGCAAAGCTCTATGTCGCACAGCTCGTTTACAGTTCCGCCCAACCTTATTGCCGTGGAAATGACATCGATGCGCTTCTCGGTGCCTTCCTTGCCGACAGCCTGCGCACCGAGGATTTTACCGTCCTCGGGAGAGAACAAAAGCTTGAGCGAAATGTTGGTTGCGTTTGGGTAATAGGAGGCATGATTTGTGCGATGAGCGTGAATTGCCGTATATTTTATTCCCTTTGCTTTTAATGTAGCTTCGTTGTTTCCCGTGGATGCAACCGTAAGGTCAAACACCTTGGCAACGGCGGTTCCCAGCGAGCCGCCGTAGGACACATTAGGTAAGCCGCTGATATGGTCGGCGACAAGCCGTCCCTGCCGGTTTGCGGGCCATGCGAGAGGTATTGCGGTCTCGCCGCCGTTTATTCTGTCCGTAACCTCGACAGCGTCTCCGATCGCATATATATCGGTTACTGCTTCACCCGTCTTTTCATCTATAGCCTGTAGGGTTTTTGTTGTTTTTATATGCCCTCTTGCACCGAGTGCAAGACCGGCGGTTTTTGCCAGGCTGTTCTCGGGAACAACACCGATAGAGAGGATAACCATATCGGCGGCAAGTGTCCTGCCGCTATCAAGACAAACCGTGCGCCCGTTGTCCTTAAACTCCGAAATACCGTCGCCCAGAATAAGATCCACTCCGTGTATATTTAGCTCCTGATGCAGAAATTGAGCCATCTCAAAGTCGAGCGGACGCATTACCTGCGGCAGCTTCTCTACAATGGTTGTCTTTATACCCAAACCGCACAGATTTTCTGCCATCTCAATGCCGATAAAGCCGCCGCCGATAACCACGGCTGTTTTTGGTTTCATGTTATCGGTATAGTTCTTGATCGCATCGGTATCGGGGATATTGCGAAGGACAAATAGGTTGTCGGCATCCGTAATTCCCGGTATATCCGGTTTAATGGGTTTGGCACCGGGAGAGAGTATGAGTATATCATAACTCTCCTCATAAGCACTGTTCTGCTTTTTATCGAAGGCTGTTATTTTCTTTTCGGTGCGGTTTATTGAAATAACCTCGGTAAGGTTGCGTATATCAAGATTAAAGCGCGCAGACATACCCTCGACTGTCTGAACAAGCAGCTTGCTGCGTTCCTTAATAACACCGCCGATATAATATGGAAGTCCGCAGTTGGCGAAGGAGATATGCTCCTCCCGTTCAAACATAATAATTTGTGCATCCTCGTTAAGCCTGCGAAGCCTTGCCGCAGCAGTCGCTCCGCCCGCCACACCGCCTATAATAATAACCTTCACAGCGACCTCCAAATAAAATTTATAGTGTTTCTCGGTGAACCTGCGCTCTGCCGTCTCTGACCGCCGATATAAAATCAGATATATCATTAAGCGGTGTATCGAAAACCATTCCGCCTAAATCCTTTTGTTCGGGACCGAGATGATTATCGGTTCCGCTTGTTTTCAGCAGTGAATAATTATTGGCGTACTCCAACGCTCTGTCATTCTCGAAATCGGTTCTGTTAGCGTTGTAAACCTCGACGGCATCAACCTTTTTTGGCAGAAGACGAATCATTTCTGTCCAACCTAAATCCCTGAAGGGATGTGCGTGTGTTAAAAAGCCGCCCTCGCTCCTTATAAAATCACTGTATTCGTTTATGCTCATCGATGAAATCTCCGAATGAGACAGCAGCCAGTCGGCATCAAGCCCATATGTCAAAAAATCTGTTCCTATATGGGGCACTCTTGTATATTCCCATGCAAAAAAGACCTGTAAACCGATCTTTTTTCCCAGCTCAAATGCTTTGTTATATCCCTTGCATAACTTGTATACCGCTGCTTCCCATGCAGAGGAATCCGCCGGGGTATTGTCCCGGCAAGCGAAATGGTCGGTTATAATAATACCGCTGTATCCGATTTCCTTATAAAAGGTTACTACCGCCTCGGCGGGGGAATGTGCGCAGGGGCTGACCTCGCTCGTATGTACATGTGTGTCATAAATAAATCTACTCATTTACAGGGGGTTCCTTTGCATTTATATGGTGTAAAAACTCATCTATGAGTTTTCCACATTGTACCATTATATAACAAAAAACGCAATAGTTAACGATAAAATTCATTCAACGCTTTTCATTGAGGTTACAACATCAATCCTTGCGATAAATTTAAGCATAATTAGATTGACAACAACGGCAAAAGCAATGGTTAATACTGCGGAATATAAATAGCTTGCAAAGAATATTTCACGACTGAACATTACCAAATCCACTTCCATTGTCGTAATTATATACCTCTGCAGGAGCACACCGAGCCCAAGCCCGAAAACGGTACCGATTATTGTAAGCACTGCATTCTCACGATACATATATGCAGCCAGCTCCCGATCAAAGAAGCCAAGCACCTTTATTGTAGCAAGCTCGCGTTTTCTTTCCTCAAAATTTATGGTGTTCAGGCTGAACAAAACCACGCACACAAGTGTTGCGGACGATGCGATAAGCACAAGAACCACGTAATTAAGCGCATCTGTCATTTTAGAGAAATTCTCCTCAAGATATTCCGACATAGTAATAGAATTAACCTCGGGATGAGATAAAAGGCTCTCCGCAAGAGCATTTTTATCCGTATCGCTTATAGTGCTAATCAGAGCCGAATTAGGCAAAAATCGCTTTCCAAACTTTTCCTCAAACACCTCGTGTGTGAGATAAATGTAATGCACTAAATAATTCTCGGTTATGCCGCTTACCGTCAGTAATATTACCGCTCCGTCCGAGCTCACGACAGAGAACTCGTCTCCGACAGAAAGGTCATATAACAGAGCAAGCTTCTCCGTAACTATAACTCCGTTATCGTCGAGGGTGAGAGAGCTTTTGCTCGTTCTGTTACGGAGATTTATATAAGCGTCGAATTCGTCCGCACTCTTTGGGACTATTATATTTACGGATGTCTTTTGATTATCGTTAAATATGTCGCAGGTATCGCTTAGGATAAGTGTATGATTCTTAATCAGGTTATTTTCGGTAAAAATACTCTCCGCAGAACCGTTTCCATTCGTAAAATAGACCTGCATATCATACAGATGAAGCTCGCTGTACTGCTTGTGTACGATTACTGTGATGGAGTCCTGCAAGGCAAAACCCGTGAACATCAGCGCAGTACAGCCCGCTACTCCGATAAGAGTCATTATCAAGCGTTTTTTATAACGGAAAAGATTACGAAACGCAACCTTTTGTGAGAAATTAAAACGCTTCCACAAAGGAGTAATGCGTTCGATTAATGTGCGTTTTCCGATTTTTGGCGTTATCGGACGCATAAGCTCGGCAGCAGAGGCTCTCATGGACTTGTAACAGACAAGGTAAGCGGGGAGTGCGGAGCAGAGCACCGCCGCAGCAACCGAAACCGCGCTGTAAAAATTACTGTATATTATTTGAATCGGCGGAAGTGTGTACATTATCGAATAAGCATTATAAACCACCCGAGGGAAAAGATTGTATCCGACAATCAGCCCAAAGATACTGCCTATCAAGGATGCCGCAACCGCATAAAGAAGATACCGCATTGCAATGGTTCTGTTGGCATAACCGAGGGCTTTTAGGGTTCCGATAAGGGAGCGGTCGCTCTCCACCAATCTTGTCATCGAGGTCATAGTAACCAATATAGCAATCAGGAAGAACATAAGAGGGATAACAAGACTGAGTGCATCCATTCGTTCGGTGTCCTGCCGATAGCCCACAAACCCGAAATTAGTGTTTATGTCAAGAATATGCCACTCGGCGGGGGTTAATAAGCGTTGCTGTGCTAATGCAGCCTGCTTTTCCGCTTCGTTTTGTGAGAGGTCAATTATCCCCTGCAGACGGCTAAAGTGCTTATTATATTCGGTCAGACTGCGTTCGTTACCGATAATACGGAGATTATCGCCGACGGGCTTTAAAATATTCTTATAACCGTCATCAAAACGGATTGTATTATTGCTGTTTTCGACAATTATATTTATTGAGGTGAAAACGGGAATTTTAAAATCGTCGCAAGGGACTAAAATATACGCATCGGTTCTGCCGCTCCCGACATTGTTTGCGCCTCGTTCGTGTGAGATGTACAGCGGATAATCCGCAACCCCGACAATAATATAAGTATCTGTTACAAGGCTGTCCTCTATCGGTGTGTCCGTACCTGACGAGACGGAAACAGTATCTCCCACAACGCAATCCCTCATCTCAATGAACTTTGGGTCGACCAAGCACTCGCCGCTCTTTTGAGGGAGTCTGCCCTCGGTCAGTCGGGGGAGGTTGATTCGTGCATTTTCGTCAAAAGAATGCAGCCTAACCGTAAGGCTGCTGTCCTTGCTCTTGGCAAGCGCATCGAGTGTATAGGCGGCGGTTGCTTCCTTTACTCCCGGAGCGTCTCTGACCGCTTCCAGGTCGTCGTCATTAAAACCATATGGAGAAACGAGCTGTATATCCATAAAATTATATTTATTGAAGTAGTCGTTGGCGGTAATCCGCATATCCTCGCCGGTGGTACGCAGTCCGGCAAAGAAAGCAACCCCCAAAGCGGATATTACAAGTATTGCGGCAAAACGGTGTATGGTTGTCTTAACCTGACGCAGACAATCCTTGATAAAAGCTCTGCTCATTTATTTCATATGTCCTTTCATAATCCGATAGCTTGCTTTCTGATTTACCATTCTATTTCATCAACAGACAAAGGAGACGGGTTTTGCAACACCCTGTCCGCTTTTCCGTTACGGATGTGAATTACCTTATCCGCCATGGGTGCGATAGCCTGATTATGCGTGATGACAACAACCGTCATATTACGGTCACGGCAGGTGCGTTGTAAAAGGGACAGAATAACCTTCCCTGTCGCATAATCGAGCGCTCCTGTGGGCTCGTCGCATAATAACAGCTTCGGGTTCTTGGCTAACGCTCTCGCAATTGCAACCCGTTGCTGTTCTCCTCCTGACAAGCCGGCAGGGAAGTTGTTCATCCGTTCATGCAGTCCTACCTCCGTCAGCGTTTTTTCGGCATCAAGCGGTTCGGAGCATATTTGGGAGGCAAGCTCTACATTCTCAAGTGCGGTAAGGTTAGGAATCAGGTTGTAGAACTGGAAAACAAAGCCGATGTCACTCCGACGGTATTCCGTCAGCTGTTTTGCGTTGAACGAGCTTATCTCTGCGGAATCGACCACAATTCTTCCGCCGTCGCAGCAATCCATACCGCCGAGCATATTTAACACGGTGGTTTTACCTGCGCCGCTCGGTCCCGCCACTACCGCAAATTCACCCTTCTCGATTACAAAGCTTACCCCGTCGGCGGCATTTACGGTAACCGTTCCTGTTTTATATCGTTTTATAACATTGTCAAAAAGTATGAAGCTCATGCAGCTCTCCTAATAATTAAAATTAGACATAATGTTGATTTATGACCACGAGTATATTATAATATAACAAAGGTATATATACAATAATCAATGTGATAGCTCAAGTGTATTTATAGACACATTAGGCATTAATGACCATAAATAATTTTTAACGGAAAAGGAGCATATAATCGGTGAAGAACAGTATTGACAGACGAGTCAGAAAAACCAAAAATGTGTTAAGACACAATTTAACCCTTCTGCTATCTCAGAATGATTTGAAGAATATAACGGTTAAGGAGCTGTGCGAGATATGCGACATAAACAGAGGCACCTTTTATCTGCATTATAAAGATATTTATGATCTTTTTGAGCAGATAGAGGATGAAATTCTGTACGAGTTTATCGGCATTATAAACAAGTATAAGTATCAAAAGGAAATGAGCTGGAAATCGGTATTACTGGATTTGTTAAAGTATATATCCGCAAACGCAGATATATTTAAGGCATTATTACGGACAAGCGAATCTGTTCTTTTAACCCGAATCATAGATATAAGCAAGCCTAAGAGCAAGAAAGAATGGATACTGCTGTTGGGTGACGAAAAAGAACAGTATTACGACTATTATTACGCATTTATAACCGAAGGATGCATAGCTGTAGTTAAAGCATGGGTTCTTGACGGAATGAAGGAGACACCCGAGGATATGGCATCGCTAATAGGACGGATGATGACAAATTCAATAAATTAAAATGTATTATGGCAAAAGGCAATGAAATAAAACAGGGGGCTGCCGGACTCGGTAGCTCCCTGTTTTTGTTGCTCTATATTGTATTATTATGTAAGCTCTGCCATTCTTGTCACAGCCACAAAAATGTTGGAGATTGAGTACCAGGTGGCAAAGTCAACTATTCCGGTTGTGGGCAGCTTGAAAACTCTCTGAAAGGTCTCCACAGCCTCTCTGGTTCTCGGGCCGAACGCACCGTCCACCGCAAGCCTGCCGATTGCGGGATAATTATTCGCTATCGCATTCAGCTGCTCCTGAATGGTTCTGACCGCAGGACCTGTCGAACCTGTCTGAAGCGCTGTACCGGGGTAAGACAACGGTACACCGGTGACTCTCTGTGCCTGCATAAGGAAAATGTCCTGCCCGTAATAATTCTTTAAAATATCGATGGAATTGAACCCTCTGTCACCAAGAGCTTTTGAACCCCACTGAGAGAGCCAATTTGGGCAGACAGTCCTGACTCCGTCGCAATACTGGGCAAAAAGAGGCTGACGAATGTTTGGGCGGGTTATAAAGGTTGTAAAGAGGTCATCGACAACCACGGAGATTTCGTCATAGATATTTCGTTGATACACAAACGCCTGATCGAATGCGGTGGAATTTGTAATGGTAAAATCAAAACCTCTACCTCTGTACCACTCGGTGTAAATACGGTTAAGGGTAAAGGAAATTATAGCCAATGCATTAGCCCTGATTGTAGAAACCGGCCAGGTGGAATATATCTCACAGCTGCATACATTTTTTATGTAATCCTTAAAGGGTATCCATAGATTACGGGCGCTGGCATCGGTTGGAACACCCTCGTGTACAATGACAAATTCGGGAACAACAGGGTCGGGCAGCACCACAAAGCCTAATGCGGGCGGAAGTGGTTTTACCTCCTCCTCCGGGATTTTCGGCGGAAAAATACCGTATAAGGTATGAGGTTCAACATAAATATCCTGCACCTGCGGAATTATATTTACGGACGGTCTTAAACGAACATTCTGTATAGCTGTGCTGTTGGGCAGAATCTGAGCGTTCTCGATTATTACGGGTTCAAAGCCCTCGAAAAATACATTGATATTATACACCGCATATGGCATCGGCTCACCGGGGAACATAGAAAATTCAACCGGCGGCGCAGCAAGTTCTACAATCGGTGTCTGTCCGGATGAATCCGTTATCAACTCATCTATAATTTGTTCCTCGCCGTTTGCTCCGACCGTGGTTATTCTTACGGTTGCACCGTCGGCGGGTCTGCCGACATCGATGGCATATACACCGGTTATAAGACGACCGAGATCCAAAAACTGATTGTTACCGTTCACATGGCATTTCTCCTTCAAAAAATGTATATATAGTAATTATATTAAAGGAAACCTCTTTTTGTACATAATATATGTCAATAACGGTTTATAAAATAAACAATGCCATTTTTATATGCATCATACATATAATGTATAAACGGAAAACTATGTTCAAAACAAGCGATAAGTTTACCCATTAAGTTATAGGAGTGGTTCTATGTCATATAAGCAGTTCAGAAAAGAGAGCAGAAGTAAGTTACCCCTATCACCGCCCCCGCCTGTTATACCCTCTTACTGTGGAATATCGATTAAGCCTACACCGGAGATACTGAACGCTTACATAAATTTATTCGTTTATGTATGGCTAATAAACGGAAGCGCTTTTTGGATGTTTCCAAAAAAAATACATAAAAACATACTCTGCGGATATATATGGTCGGGTAAGAGCTGGGAATCGGCATGCTTCAGTCATGTTTTAATTGACAGCATTTATTAAGGAGGAAACAGCTTAATGTCCGTCAGAACAAAGCTCGGTTTATTTAACATTGACGAACTGAATTCGGATTTGATAACCGAAAACGGATTGCTTGAGGTTATTGTTAAATATAACGGAGATATATTAAGGGTCGGTCCGGAGCTTGATGCGGTAGTGGAAATATTAAACTCCAATTATGCAATAGTCACTATAAATATAAACCGATTAGGTCAATTATACGATTATGACGAGGTCGAATACATAGAATTGCCAAAAACACTGACCTTTGTTTTAAGCGAGTCGCTCGGAAGGGCGTGTATTACCCCGGTGCAGAGCATTGCACGCTTCGGGCTGATGGGTAACGGAACTATCGTCGGGATTATAGATTCCGGTATTGATTATACTCATCCCGATTTTATAAACGAGGACGGAACCAGCCGTATCCTTTATATATGGGATCAATCCATACCCGGCTCGCCTCCTGCAGGCTTCAGGGGCGGCACCGAGTATAGCAACGAACAGATAAACAACGCTCTGGCAAGCACAAATCCGTTTTCAGTGGTACCGAGCAGGGATATAGTCGGTCACGGAACAGCGGTAACCGGCATTGCGGCAGGGAACGGAAGACAGAGCCGCGGCTTGGAGAGAGGAACGGCTCCGCTCGCTTCGATTGTTGCGGTAAAGCTCGGTCAGACGGGAACACAGGCGTTTGCCCGAACCACCGAAATAATGAGAGCGATAAAATACATCTCCGATGTAGCGGAGGCGATGAATATGCCTGTCGCAATAAATATAAGCTACGGCACAAACGACGGTTCACATTCGGGGGATTCGCTATTCGAGACCTACATAGATTCAATGGCGGAGCAATGGAAAACGGTTATTGCGGTCGCAACCGGGAACGAGGGTTCATCCGGACATCACTTTTCCGACACGGTAACACAGAACGGTATTGTCGAGGTCGATTTTGTAACCCTCGGCTTCACAAACAGGTTCTATATGACGCTGTGGATGAATTTCGTGGACACTCTGCATTTTGAGCTTATTTCACCCAGCGGGAGGTCAAGCGGAGAAATAAGACCCGCACAGAGAACCACACGGATAACGCTTGACGGGACATTGATATCGTTTTTTTACGGTCAACCCACGCATTATACCTTGGGTCAGGAGCTGTACATAGTTTTCAGAGCTGTTACGGGTAGTATACCACAGGGGATATGGCGGCTTATTGTGAGAGGTGTAATGGTTGTTGACGGACGGTTTAATATTTGGCTTCCGACTGTTGAGGATGTCAGCAGAGATACCGCCTTCCTGCGGCCGACCGTAACAACCACGCTTACCCTGCCGTCAACCGCGTTAAATGTAATATCGGTCGGCGGATATGATGCCGCAATAAACAGCAGTGCGGAATTTTCGGGGAGGGGCTATACACGAAGCAATGTTTATATAAAACCCGATTTGGTAGCTCCTGCGGTCGGCATTCTGTCGACCCGTACAGGGGGCGGATATGATTCGTTTACAGGAACAAGCATGGCGGCTCCCTTTGTTGCGGGTTCGGCGGCACTAATGATGGAGTGGGGTATAGTCAGAGGAAATGATCCGTTTCTTTATGGTCAACGGGTTAAGGCTTTTTTGCAAAAAGGCGCAACAAGACAGCCCTTCCTTGTTTACCCTAACCCTGTCTGGGGCTACGGCGCATTATGCCTTAACAGGAGCATGGATTACTTGGTGGAGTATACCTAAGAAAGGATAGCTGTATGAATAGTTTTGATGATATGTATAATTTTATAAATGATCCCGAAACAGTGGATTTTATTATGAGGGACAACGAATATTTTAGAGAATTTGTCAGACGGAGAGCGGATATTTTACTTACTCAGAGAATAGCGGGCAGATATATTATCGGATATGTGAGCAGAGCGAATGTCGAATCGTTGATAAGGGATTTGGGAACGGGTGTTGTAAGTGCAACACCGCTTATTCTCGGACTGCTCGGTCGTGAGAGTCTTGAAGCGGCAGGCATTCTTCAGGTGCAGCAGCAGCCGTTCCTTGATTTAAGAGGCAGAGGGGTTTTAATAGGGTTGGTAGATACCGGAATAGACTATACAAATGAATCCTTTATATACGAGGACGGTAGGAGTAAAATTCAATTCCTGTATGACCAGTCAATAATAGGTACTCCGCCGCAGGGCTTTTTTATAGGTACAGATTACACAAATGAGCAGATTAACCAAGCGCTTGTGTCGGAAAATCCATATGACATCGTTCCGTCAAGGGATTTAGACGGACACGGAACCTTTTTAGCGTCGGTTGCCGCAGGACGGGATATCGGTGAAAATATAGGAGCGGCTCCGGACGCAGATTTAATAGTTGTAAAACTTAAGACAGCAAGGAACTATATAAGAGAGAGGTTTTTAATTCCACCCGATCAGGTGAACGCTTTTGAATCAACGGCGGTTATGGTTGGGATCTTGGGGCGTCCCGTTGCCATCTGTATCGGTATCGGCACGAACTCCGGAAGCCATGACGGCTTTACTCTCTTTGAGGAATATCTAAGCTCCATTTCCAACCAAACCGGTGTATGCCTGTGTATAGCCGCCGGGAACGAAAGCGAGGCAAGACACCATACACAGGGGGTTGTTCCGGAAACAGGTGCGTTTTCAACGATTGAAGTCAGAGCGGGAATGAATGCAGGGGATATATATATTAACATTTGGAACACCGAGGCGGACAGATTATCTGTTGCCGTCAGATCTCCGACGGGGGAGCTTGTCAGCAGGGTTCCGGCAAGGAGCGGAACTGTACACACACAGAGATTGGTTCTGGAAAGATCAACTGTTATTATTGAATATTATTTTCCCGTTGAGGGCAGCGGAGGTCAGGTTACCATAGTTAAAATACTTAACGCCACTCAGGGAATCTGGACGATACAGGTTTACGGCGACATTATTTTAGACGGTGTGTTCCATTCATGGTTACCTTTAACCGGTTTCGTGTCACCCAATGTGGAATTCCTTGCTCCCACTCCGTATTATACGGTTGTAGTCCCTGGGACGGCGTTGGGAGTAATTACCGTCGGAGCATATAACAGCTTAACAAACACACTTTACTCAAGGTCGTCATGGGGGCCTACAAGGCTTCCGATGATGTCGCCCGATTTTGTCGCACCGGGAGCGGATGTAATAGGAGTTTATCCGACGGGAATCGGAGCGATGAGCGGAACGGGAGTAGCGGCAGCCATCGCAACGGGAGCGGGTGCGTTGATGCTGCAATGGGGTGTTGTCGAGGGCAACGATCCTGCGATGAGTACATATCAGATAAGAGCATTTATTATCAGAGGAGCCACCCGTGCCTCCGGTCTGATTTACCCGAATACACAATGGGGTTACGGAAGGTTGAATCTTATACAATCTTTCAATTTAATGAGGGGGGTATAAATTTTGAAAGATAAATCTTTCAAAAACGGTTTTGCACATTTTATTTATAGTAAATAAAATGTACAATTCCCGCTCACTACTTGAATGTATGGTTAAAAGTCTTAAAGATAAATCTTTCAGAAACGGTTTTGTGCCTTGGCTGCAAGAAGTGCAGCCATTTGTATTTCATATTACATATAAAACGGCACAATTCCCGCTCACTACTTGAATGTATGGTCATAAATCTTAAAGATAAATCTTTCAGAAACGGTTTTGTGCCTTAGCTGCAACAAGTATGGTTATATATTAGTTATAAAAATAAATTTTGGCGGAGTATATACTCCGCCATGCTATTTAACTCGGGTCTACCTCAAGTATTCCAACAGCGGGCATATCTTCCACTCGTGGACGACTCGCGTGACACGCTCTGTATTCAATAGTATTATCCCGTCCTGCTGGGATACCGAAGTGAGTTCCTTCACTCCACAAAGGGCTTCCGCTTACATCATATACAACACCTTGATACGCAACATAAGTAGGTCTTCCGTCTCTGCCGTCGTTAAAAGCAAGCTCCTCCTGTGTGATTATCCTATCAGGTACTATTGGAGGTTCGGCATTGCCGTCGATAATCGGCGGTTGCTCGGGTTCTGCATTATTCGACATCTTTGCTTCGTTGATGATAATTACGTTTATCATTTTTTCAAGCATATTTACTTTTTCGCCGAGACGCTCGATAACTGTTCTGTTGTTAAAATTAGAGCTTAATAATTTTATGTCTTGTTTAATATCCGCAATTATTTTAAGAATAAGGCTCTTTGACATATCGTTTTTATCCATAACAGTAATTATACCTCCGGAAATAATATATAATATACTATATATTATATTCGCTGTTATCAATAAAAATTACCGCAACCGCAAGGCGGTATCACCTCAGGACTGCGTTAAAAAACGGTATTAACTATAGATTTTTCCTTCGATACGGTTTACAAGCCCTGCGGGGAGCACTTTTGCAAGCAGAATAAATAACTTATATGTAAGCCCCGCCGTATACAGCACCTTGGGGCGTTTTTTTAAGGCGGCTCTGTAAATTTGTCTTGCTATTATCTCGGGCTGCATACCGCCTTGCTCATCCTTCTCCATACGGGAAACAGCTCTGTCCTGACTCTCGCTATATACGGTCTCTGAAGTGACACTCTTTTTTCGTGCGGCGGTAAAACCGCTTCGAACATCTCCGGGCATAACGGCGCTTACTCTTATTCCAAAGGGCCTTACCTCATTCGCAAGCGCAAGAGTAAGCGAATTTAACGCACTCTTGGTGCAGGAATAAAAAGCCTGATAGGGGAGCGGTAAAACCGCAGCGACAGAGCTTACATTCACGATACAACCACCTCCGGCTGCACGCATATGGGGCAAAACATACTTTATACAAGTAAATGTGCCGAAAAAGTTTACCTCAAAAAGCCGCTTTGCGTCGTTGACATCAGTCGTTTCCACAGCGCCGGAAATTCCGTACCCTGCATTATTTACAAGCACGGAGATTCTCCCCTCGGCGGAGATTACTGTATCAATCGCCGATTTGACCGATTCCTCGTCGGAAATATCGGTATGAATATGAATAATTCGGTTCTCGGCAGGTCGGCTGCGGCTAAGTGAATAAACAGTATAGCCGTTATCGGCAAACAATACCGCCGTACAAAGCCCGATACCGCTGCTTGCACCGGTTATAACAACAACCTTCTTCATAATCTTATGCTTTTGCAACCGTATTTAACAGGTTGTTTTTTGCAAAAACATCCGCAATTATATCCGCCGCTTCATCTACAATCTCGTTGGTATGTGTTGCCATACAGCTTACCCTCAGCAAGCACTCGGTTTCAAGTGTTGCGGGTGGCAGAACCGGATTAACATACACGCCGCCCTCATATATCTCCTTTGCGACAATAAGGGTGGTAAGCACATCATTTGTATATATAGGTATTATAGGAGTTGATGCTCTGAAAATCGGAACATGACGCTGCTCAAGCGAGGAACGGAGATGCTCTGATACCGCGTTTAATTTTGTGACAAGCTCGGGTTGGTTTTTTAATATACGCAGTGCTGCGAGTGCAGACGCACAGTTTGCCGGCGTTATCGAAGCGGAGAAAATAAACGGGCGGGAATTATGCTTGACATATTCCACGACATATTTATCCGCCGCCATATATCCGCCTAAGCTGGCAAGCGACTTTGAGAAGGTACCCATATAAACATCCACTTCATCGGCAAGCCCGAAGTGATCTGCGGTTCCTCTTCCGCCTTCGCCTATAACACCTAACGCATGAGCGTCGTCCACCATAACCCGTGCGTCGTACTTTTTGGCGAGTGCAACTATCTCCGGAAGCTTTGCCAAATCGCCTCTCATGCTGAACACACCGTCGGTTATAATTAATTTACAAGCGTTTTCGGGGATATTTTGAAGAATCCGTTCGAGGTCCTCCATATCGCTGTGTTTAAAAAGCAGCTTCTTTCCGTAGCTGAGCTTACAGCCGTCATAGATGCTTGCATGGTTCTCCTTATCGCATATAACATAATCGCCTATACCGACAAGCGCGCTGATTATACCAAGATTTGTTTGAAATCCGGTCGAAAAGGTTATAACGGCTTCCTTATTAAAAAAGTCGGCAAGCTCCTCCTCAAGCTCAAGATGCAATCGCAGCGTTCCGTTAAGAAAACGGGAACCCGAACAGCCGGAGCCGTATTGCTCATATGCTTTGATACCGGCTTCGATGACCTCGGGATTTGAGGTTAATCCGAGGTAATTGTTTGAGCCAAGCATAATACGCCGTTTACCCTCCATAATAACCTCTATGTCCTGACGGGTCTCAAGAGCGTGAAAATAAGGGTATATCCCTTTCTCACGAACCTCCTCCGCAGCCGTATAAAGCCTGCATTTCTTAAATATATCCACTCTTTCTCCATCCCCCAAGTTTTTATCCGATATATTAAAAACCGTACGGAATAGCTCGGTACGGTTTTTCGTATCTTACTTTTTCAGTTCTCTCTCAAGCCAGATAATACCGATTTCAAAGGCATCATAAAAATTACGCTTCTCGCATTGCTTAACAATTTTATCGTTAAAGCTAACCTCGTTGTCGGTGCTTTGAATCTGTACCAAAACCTTGGTTGCGATTTCTACACCGCCGACTTTTTTACTTTCGAGAATGTTCATAAACAAAATGTATTTTTCGTCCGGAAAGCCGTAAAACAAAAACTGTCCCTGTCGCACAAGCGGCTTACCTTTGTACATGAGTGTCTTAATTTCGCTCAAATGATCAAATCCTTTCGTTTTCTCAGAGGGTTAAAAAGTTCTCGACTAAAACACGCAAAAGCTCGTCTCTGTCTATTTTACTGATAACCGCTCTTGCGTTATTGTAATTTGTAATATAAGTCGGGTCCTCCGAAAGAATGTAACCTACTATCTGGTTTATGGGGTTGTAGCCCTTTTCCTTAAGTGAGTTGTAGACGCTCTGCAAGGTATCCCTTATTACCAATTGATTCTGGTCCTTGATAGGGAACATAATTGTCTTTTGCTTGTTGTCCTGCATTCCGAACCCCCCTCGAATTTATATGTTTACATTCAATTATACTATACAGACATTTTTTTTGCAATAGTATTTTAGAAAATTTAGAGTTAATTGATTTACGGATTTTTGTAAAAAGTCATTGCATTTTATACAATGTTAGTGTAAAATGGGAGAAATACCCGCAAACGACAATGACGCACCGAAAAGAAAATATGGAAGCATATTGTCTTGTCCGATTGCTTGGTATTAATAATTTGTCCAACCCCGCGCCTTGCCGGAGAAACGGAAATAATATGAATATGTATGATGTTTTTAATTCGACAAAAGAATATTTTGCGGGCAAGAAGGCAATTATTTTTGATATGGACGGAACTCTTGTCGACTCGATGAATTATTGGTACTCAAAGCATTTGTGGTCTATGCCGACAGCGGAGGAACGAGCTGAGAGCATGTCAAAAAAATATATCGTGAGCATATCCCCAAAGGTATATGCCATTGAGCTTTGCAAAGCGCTGAAGGATGCCGGTATTCCGTTTTGTATAGCTACAAACACATCGTTTGCAATGGCGGAACCTATGCTGAAAAAGTACGGATTTGATAAGCTCTATGATTTCTATATTGACTGTGATGATGTGGGAGCACCTAAAACCAGTCCCGATATCTATTATGCCGCCGCAGAGCGGTTGGGATGCAATATCGAGGAGATTGTGGTTTTTGAGGATATGCCGCAGAGCGCAAGAACGGCAAAACAGGCAGGCTTTTGCGTTGTCGGTGTTTACGACGAGATAAGCAAGGACAGTATTCCCGAAATGAGGAAGATGTGCGACGACTTTATATACAACTTTTTGCATATTATGAAGCAAAAATAAACAGTTTGTGTTTCCGAGAGAGTGTTCCTGTGCGGGACGCTCTTTTTTTACTTCTCCTGCATTTGCTCAATGGAGGTGCATACGGTATGCTCTATCGGAGACCATTCGACCTTTTTAAAAATCGCGGTTATCGAGATAGGTATATAGGTCATAATAAAGAACGGGAAGCTGAACATATAAATTATCTTCCTTGCCGTAGAGGTGCCTATGCTTCTCCATTCTGTAATAGTTGCGATAAAACCGATAAAGAACAGCATTAAATAACCGAGTGCAAGGAACTGCCCCATGGATACAAAACCGTGAGTTAACATATTTGTGGACGAATTTGTATATATCAAGCCGTAGATTATTTTGGTAAGGTTAAGCAGTATGCTGAGGACCGTAAGGAAAATTGCGGGGAAAATTGTCATGAGCATATCATAACAGGAAAAGGATAATCGACCGAACAAATTCTTTGCAAGAGGCACGCCGTATTTACCCAGCACCTGGTAAAAGCCCTTTGACCAACGGAGCCTTTGCTTCCAGGATTGACCAAAGGTAATCGGTTGCTCGTCAAAAACGCAGGCATCGGCACAATAGCCGATTTTGCCGCCCTTTACTATAGTATCGACGGTAAACTCAATGTCCTCGGTAAGCAGGTGAAAGGGCCAGCCGCCGTTATCGATAACAGTTTGCTTTTTAAGGCAAAAGCCGGTTCCGGATATGGCACAGCTTGTGTTAAGCCGCATACGGGCGTTATTTAAATATTTCGATTCACGCAGGAACCATAACGAATAACCGGCGGAAACCCAGTTTGTTCCGTAGTTTTTGGAGTTGCGATAGCAGGTGAACGCCTTATAATCGAGATTAAAGGTCTTGTTCATCTCATGTACAAAGTTCTTATCGACAAGGTTATCCGCATCGAAAATGATATACCCCTCGCAATCGTCGCCGTTCTTCAGTAAATCCTTAAAAACATAATCTAACGCATAACCCTTGCCGATTTGCTTATCGTTAAACCGCTCGTAAACAACAGCACCCTTTTCCCTGCAAAGAGCTGCGGTGTCATCGGTGCAGTTATCCGCAACCACAAAAATTTTGATTAGCTCCTTAGAGTATGTTTGGTTGTTTATTGAATCGATAAGATGACCGATAACGGATTGCTCGTTTCTTGCGGCGATTATAATGCCGAACTTGTGCAGCTTAAAGTTTTCTACAGTACGCACCTTATCGTTCGAAAACAACATATAGAATGTATAGAAAAATTGATACAGATAGCATATAGCAAAAATAACAGCTATACTGTTTTCAATCGGAATTATTATTTCCATTACCAATCCGTTTCCCCGACAGTAAAAGACGCATATCAAATAATATAAGCCATTTTGCTGTCGGTGCAATGGCTTAAGGTATTATTTTAAAATACTCGAATATAGCTGTGCCAAATGGTTATATAAGGAAAACACCCTTATTTCCTCTGCAAGTTTAGCACATAGACACGCAAATGTCAATATAAAATTTATTTTATATATCCCGTGGTTTGTTTAAATAAGTCTTAAAATATAGGCAGGACAGGATTATTATAGCTTCTTTAGGATTTTAATGTTGCCTTTTTTATGAAAGTATGATATAATACTTTGATAAAATGAATGTAAATATATGGAAAGGGTAAACAGCCTATGTTCGGATATATAAGACCCGTACAGAGTGAGCTTTTGGTCAGGGAATACGAGCTTTACCGAGCTGTTTACTGCGGGTTGTGCCGATATGGAGGTAAGCATATATCGCATTTCACTCGCTTTTTTCTTAATTATGATTTTGTTTCACTCGCACTTTTAAGGATAGCCGTTACAAACGAAACGGTAACGATCAGCAAGGAGCGGTGTCCATATCGCTTCAGGAAGCGCAGCACAATGCTTGCGGAGGACTCTTACCGGCTTACCTGTGCCGCTTTTGCTATTTTATTATATTATAAAACGGTTGACGATATAAATGATTCAAGGGGTTTTAAACGGATTTTTAAAAAAATGGTGTTGCCTTTCTTCTCACATATAAAAAACCGTGTTAAGGGTTACGACGACCTTGATAAATTTATACAGGCTCGTCTCCTGCAGCTCGGCACAATCGAAAAGGAGATTGGCGGTGTTACCTCGCTTGACAAGGTTGCCCATTGCTTTGCGGGGATAACCGAGTATATTGCGTGCTACGGAATGTCAGAAGAGAAGGCACAGATAGCGGCACAATGCGGTTACCATATCGGAAGGTACATATATATTCTCGATGCGCTTGATGATATAATCGAGGACAACGAGAAGAGCACTTATAATCCGCTTATAAATAAATACGGAAGCGTTGCGGAGGCATTAGCGCATACCGAGGAGATAAAAACCACGATTACGGACAGTATGAACGCATTTTCCTCCGTTTACGGGCTTAATTTAATCGGAGATAATCCGGACAGAATAAAGGATTACGACAATATAATTTTCAACATATGCGATTTAGGCGGGAAGGCCGCTCTTAACAGGGTTTTGTTTTCACTCGCTGGATATAAAGGAGATATACGAAGGTGACAGATCCTTATAAGGTTTTGGGAGTACCCCACAGTGCGACGGATGACGAGATAAAAAAGGCATACAGGAAGCTTGCTAAGCAATATCATCCCGATAATTATGCAAACAACCCTCTTGCCGACCTCGCCTTGGATAAAATGAAAGAGATTAATCAGGCATATGATACATTAATGAAGCAGCGTACCGAGGGTACCTCATCACGCAGAAATGGCAGAAGCAGCTCGGGCTTCCACAGCGGCAGAACCGGCGGGAACGATACATTCAGCCGAATACGCGAGCTTATCACCAACCGCAGAATAGGCGAAGCGGAGGTGCTCCTGCAGCGGATGGAGACAAGCGAACGCAATGCAGAATGGCATTTTTTGATGGGGCATGTATTGTATCAAAAGGGATGGCTTCAGGATGCCCGCAGCGAGATAGAGACCGCCTGCCGTCTTGATCCGTATAACGCAGAGTACCGCGCGGCGCTTGACCGTATGAATAACGGTTCCTCATACAGTCCTTACACCCAGACGGGTGATGCGGGAGGCTGCAACAGCTGTCAGCTTTGCAGCGGATTATTGTGTGCGGATTGCTGCTGCGGATGCTTAGGCGGCAACCGTCTGTGCTGTTAGTGATATAAAAATGAAAGCATATAAAAAAATTGCTCTATCCGGTATGATGTGTGCGCTTGCGGTGCTTATTATGCTCATCGGTTCATTTATACAAATACTGGACCTTACCGCCGCGGCGGCGGCCGGATTAACCGTGGTTTTTGCGATGATAGAGCTTGGTAAAAAATACGCTCTTTTAGTATATGCCGTTAGCTCGCTCCTTGCTCTTGTTTTATTGCCATATAAATCACCCGCTGTAATTTTTGTGCTTTTTGCGGGAATATATCCTGTCTTAAAAGAGATTTTGCACAGAATAAAAAACAAAACACTCGCATATACCGCAAAACTGCTTGTCTTTAATTTGTTTTTTACGGGAATAATTTATATCGGTAGGAATCTTTTCGGTTTGACAGACGATTTCTATGGTTTTAATACCGATATACTCGGAATCGCAATATATTTATTCGGCAACGCCGTTTTTATTGTTTACGATATAGCGCTCGATAGACTTGTTGTATTCTACAGTGTTAAGATAAAAAGAATATTTGACAAAAGCTACAAAATTTGATAAAATATTTAATTGGGGAATAGTTATGATAAAAAGTATGACCGGCTTTGGCAGGTATAAAGAGGTTTTGGACGGCAGAGACATTCTGTGCGAGGTAAAATCGGTTAACAGCCGTTATCTTGATGCGAACATAAAAATCACAAGGCTTTTTTCACCGTTTGAGGACAGAGTGAAGCAGCTCGCCTCGGGTTTTATTTCAAGAGGTAAGCTGGACATATATATTTCGGTTGACAGCATTAGCGGTGAAAAGACCAATCTTTCACTCAACAACGAGTATCTTGACAGCTATATCAAGCTCTTACAAGAGATAAAAAACGATTACAGTTTGGAAGGCGATATAACTCTTCCGATGATAGCGGCAAAAAACGAGGTTTTTATAGTTCGTAAGGTTGATGAGGATTTGGAAGCCGTCTGGCAGTCGATTGAAAGGGTAGCCAAGGAAGCGTTCCGACAGTTTCTTGAGATGAGAATAAGAGAGGGAACAAAGCTGCAAAAGGATATCCAAAGCAACCTTGCAGAGCTTGAGAGACTATCCGAGTTGATTGCATTGCGTGCGCCCGAATCGGTGCGTACGAGCAACGAACGGATAAAAGCGAGGATAACGGAGCTTTTAAACGGTGTGACGGTTGACGAAGCAAGACTGCTCACGGAATGTGCGGTGTTTGCGGATAAGACAGACATCAACGAGGAACTGGCAAGATTAGACAGCCATTTTTCGCAGTTTAAGGCTGTGTTCTCGGAGGAGCTTCCCGTTGGCAGAAAGCTGGATTTCTTGGTTCAGGAGCTTAACAGAGAGATAAACACCATAGGCTCAAAGGCTAACGACAGCGAGATTGCAAGACTTGTTATCGACGCTAAATGCGCAATCGAACGCATTAGAGAACAGATACAGAATATAGAATAGCGGCAGTAAAGCGGAGGTGATGTTGTAATATGAAGCTGGTCGATATCGGCTACGGTAATTTAGTTTCCGCCGGTCGTGTTGTTGCGGTGGCAAGTCCGGAATCGTTGCCTGTAAGAAGGCTGGTTCAGGATGCGAAAAATATAGGCAGAGTTATTGATGTCAGCTGCGGAAAAAAAACAAAAGCGGTTATTATCACCGACAGCGAGCATATTATTCTGTCCGCAGAGACACCGCAAGCGCTTGAGGAAAGGTTTAAACAGGAATGAGAAATGGGTAAGAAAAAAGGAACGCTCTTTGTAGTATCCGGTTCTAGCGGAAGCGGAAAGGGTACGGTTATAGGTGAGCTGCTTAATATAAGCGATAAATTCTGCTATTCCGTGTCGGCAACCACAAGGGAGCCTAGAGAGGGTGAGGTTGACGGAGTAAATTACTTTTTTGTATCACGAGAGCGGTTTGAAGCACTGATTGAGAGCGGTGAGATGCTTGAATATGCGGAGTACTGCGACAACCTGTACGGCACACCAAAGTCCTTTGTATACTCGCAGCTCGAAAAGGGGATAAGCGTTCTTCTCGAAATTGAGGTTAAGGGAGCGATGCAGATAAAGGAAAAAATGCCGGAGGCAACATTGATATTTGTAACACCCCCGAGCTTCGCCGCACTGCGAAAGCGTCTGTACGACAGGGGAACAGAGAGCACGGAAGTTATAGAGAAGAGATTGAAAATCGCTCTTGAGGAAATAAACCATGTAAAGGATTACGATTATATTATTGTTAACAACGATAACGAAGCGATTAAAGCCGCAGAGGATATAATCTTGATTTCAGAGGGAAAATATAATAAATATACCGATGCGAGACAAATAATAAAAGACTTTATAAATTAAAGACACATGCTAAAAGAAGATAATAAAAGGTTTACTTCATAAACTTTTTATTATGGAATGCAGTTTATAACTGCATTTTACAAGGTGCCAGCAGACACCGCAGCCATTTGTCCGGCGACAAATGGTCGTGCGTATTTATTATATTTTTATCGCCGGAGAAATGGGAATTATAATGCTTTATCCAGCATTGGAAAATCTTACGACAGACAGTGTAAACCGTTATAAACTGGTTATTGCTACCGCAAAATGCGCACGCCATGTAACACAAAAGGCAAACGAAGCCAAGGAAGTTACCGATTCACGCAAGGATCATGACCGTTTCGGTAAGGATTTAAAAATCGAAGTTACCGCTGATGCCGCAAATGATAAAGCGGTTTCTGTTGCCATCGGACGAATAGCGAACGGTGAGTACAAAATTATAAAAGATTAAGCACAAAATGGAAAAAATATATGCCGCCGTCTATATACTCGATATCTCATACCGAATAGACCGACGGTATGTCTATTTTATTCCGCCCGATATGCGTCCGTCAACCGAAAAGGGAACATTGTGCGTAGTACCGTTCGGAAACGCAAATAAGCAGAAAAGTGCTGTTATAGTTGGTTTTTCGGATACAACCGATTACGCCGCTATCAAGCCTGTAACCTCTGTTATGGAATACCCGATCGATATTCCCGAGGAGCTGGTTGACCTTTGCGTTTTTATGAAGGAGCGCTTTTTCTGTTCCTTCGGCAATGCGATGAAGACGGTGCTGCCTCCGGGAGTAAATCTGGGAACGGTTACATATTATACTAATGCGGTGGATTTTTTACCCGACGGCTACAATACGGTCTCCGAGGTGCTTTTTAGGTTTATAAAGAGCAAAAAGAAGGCATACCAAAAAGATATATTCGCCGAATACGGACAGGAAAGCGAGAAGTTGCTGCGGACTCTCGTAAAAAACGGTATTCTTGAAAAACAGAGTGAAGTTACCGAGAGAATCAACGAGAAAAGCATAAAATTAGTGCGACTTACCGTTGATGACGAGCAAGCGGAACAGCTGCTGGAGGACTCCGTAAGGCTGACCGAAAAGCAGAAGGAGCTGGTGCTGCTTTTGCTCGAATATCCAAAAATAAGTGTTAGTGAAATTGAGGAGATAAGCGGAATATCGTCATCGGTCATTTCCGCATTGGTAAAAAAAGGCATTTGTGAGCGATATGACGACCGTATTGAGAGAGTCCCGTATGAAAACGAATCGTATGCAGTCAACAAGGAGAACGACGAGTACGAGTTATCCGAGGAGCAGACCACGGCGGTTAATACACTGAACGGCCTGATAATCAGCGGGGAACCCAAAGCGGCTCTATTATTTGGGGTAACCGGCAGCGGTAAAACAAGGGTTATTATAGAGACGGTAAAAAAAGCTCTGTTGGAGAACAAAACGGCTATTGTACTTATTCCGGAAATCGGGCTTACCGCACAGGCATTGTCGGGGTATAAATCGGTCTTTGGTGATAAGCTTGCTGTTGTCCATTCCATGCTGTCGGTCGGTGAACGGGTGGATACATACCGGAGAATCAACGAGGGCGGCATCAGCGTTGTTTTAGGAACGAGAAGTGCGGTTTTCGCACCACTTAAAAATATCGGCGTTATAATAATGGATGAGGAGCAGGAGACAACCTACAAATCCGACATTACTCCGAAATATCACACCCGCGACATAGTCCGTTTCCGTTGCAAGCATAACAGCTGTCTGATGGTTTTAGCCTCGGCAACACCGTCCATTGAGAGCTTTTATAAAGCTAAAAGCGGCGTTTATACACTCATAAGGCTTAACGAGCGGTACGGAGGGGTACAACTCCCGAAGGTTTTGATAGAGGATCTTCGCAACGACGAGAGCATTTTCCCCGATAAGCTTATAGGAACGCACCTTGAAGCGGAAATTAAAGCAAATATAGAGAATAAAGAGCAGACCATAATGTTTGCCAACCGCAGAGGATATAATTCTTACCTTTCCTGCCGCAGCTGCGGATCGGTCTATACCTGCCCGAACTGCTCTGTTTCGCTTACCTATCACGCCTATAACGGTTCGGAGAGGAGCAAGAGGGCGGAACGACTCAGCTGCCATTATTGCGGGTATGTATGTGAGCCTCCGAAAATGTGTAACGGATGCGGAGGTAAGCATATCGGCTTTTTCGGGTTCGGAACACAAAAGCTACAGGACGAGATTAGCGAGCGGTTTCCCGATATACAATACATCCGCATGGATACCGACACCACCTCGGCTCGTTACTCGCACGATAAAATATTAAGGAGCTTCGGCGAGGGTGACGCCGACATACTCTTCGGCACTCAAATGGTCGCCAAGGGACTCGATTTCCCGAGGGTGAGCTTAGTCGGTGTTATATCGGTGGATACGCTTTTATATATGAACGATTTCCGTGCCGGAGAACGCACCTTCTCGCTGATAACTCAGCTTGTCGGCAGAGCCGGCAGAGCAAAAAAGCAGGGCAGAGCTGTGCTTCAGACTTATAACCCCGACAACCAGATACTTAAATTAGCCGCATCTCAGGATTATGAGAGGTTCTATGAAAGTGAGATATTACTTCGTAAAGCGGTGCTGTTTCCTCCCTTTTGTGCAATTGCCGTTTTCGGTATATCGGGTGAAAACGAGAACACGGTGTGGGAATATGCAAAGCAGTTTGTAGCCGCTCTGGACGAGACACACAGGAAGGCTCATTCGGGTGTCAGAATAGTTAAATTCGGTCCGTTTAAGGACGGCATTTACAAGCTGGGCGGTCGCTTCAGACAGCGGATTATTATTAAGTACGGTGATAATTCGAGAGCAAGAGCCTTCCTCGGAGAGATATACTCCGATTCACTTGTAAAGCTACCAAACGGAATAAAGCTTGATATAGATATAAATCCGTCAATGATTTAATATAAGGTGATAATATGGCAATACTTAACATTATAAAAGAAGGGGACGAAATACTTCGTAAAAAGTGCCGTCCCGTGGAAAAACCCGACAGAAGGATTTGCACACTGCTCGACGATATGAGGGATACCATGCGTCTCGCAAAGGGTATCGGTCTTGCCGCTCCGCAGGTCGGAGTAATGCGTCGGATTGTATTGGTTGATAACAGTGAGCAGATACTCGAGCTTATAAACCCCGAAATAATTAAAGAGGAAGAAACGCAGGAGGGGATCGAGGCGTGTCTTTCGGTGCCCGGCAAATACGGTATTGTAAAAAGACCGATGAAGGTAACCGTCAAAGCGACCGACAGGAACGGAAACGAATTCATAACCCACGGAGAAGGGTTGGTAGCCAGAGCGTTCTGCCACGAGATTGACCACTTGAACGGGGTTCTGTATATAGATATAGCGAGCGAGATAATCGATCAGGACGAGGTTGACGATTAATGAAACAAACACGGTGACGGAGAATGATTGAAAAAATTTTATCTGTATTATCAGGATTGGCGGTAGCTCTGATGTTAATAGGAATCCATGAAGCAGGCCATTATTTAGTCGGCTGGTTTTTAGGAATTCCGAGAAAAAGAATGAAAATACGAATTAAAAAAATGATTCCTCAGGTTTTATTAATCAGTGATACCGGAAAAAGAGTTTCGTCGGTGGACACGGAGGAATATACAGGGATTTTAGAACAATACATTAATTCAGATAATAAAATATTTCTCTTTGTCGTTGGCGGACATGTTTTTGAGCTCTTAACCATATCTGCGGCAGTGTCTGTTTCATTATTATTAGATGCAAGTCTTATTACTTATTTTGCAAATGCAATAACATGGATTGCGCCCTTAATGATGCTCAATTATTTAATTTTTGATATTATAGGAACAAAACGAAGGAAGGGATCTTCCGGCGGTGATTTTTCTGGTTCATGGGAGATTTCTCCGATTAAAACGATATTTTTTTATTCAGCATATTTAATCGTTCTTGTCCTAACATTTTTATTGGTCAGGTTAACATAAAACAATATTGCTAAAACCCAAATTTTAATATTCTTGTGTTTATGTAATGCTATTAATAAATGATAAGGAGTGAAGCAGGGCAATGAAAATAGTTTTTATGGGTACGCCCGAATTCGCTTCGGTTGCGCTTGAAGCTCTGATTGCGGACGGGCAGGATATAGCGCTTGTTGTCTCCCAATCGGACAAGCCCAAGGGCAGAGGGTATCATTGTCAGCAGTCGGAGGTTAAGAGAGTTGCACTTGCCCACGGAATAGAGGTTATCACACCCCGGACGCTTAAGGATGACGCTGTAATCGAGAGATTAAGAAATATAGGAGCAGACCTTTTTATTGTAGCCGCATACGGTAAAATCCTTCCGAAATCGGTACTGGAAATACCGCCTCTTGGCTGTATAAATATACACGCTTCTCTGTTGCCGTTGCTACGGGGAGCGGCTCCCATCAACAGAGCTGTTATGGAGGGACACCGTAGGGGCGGCATAACCATTATGTTTATGGACGAGGGTATAGATACAGGGGACATTATCCTACAAAAGGTTCTGGATATTCCCGCAGATATGACCGCCGGAGAGTATCACGACAAAATGGCGGTTTTAGGCGGTCAGGCGATTATCAGCTTTATGAGGCTTGCGGAGAGCGGGAATATACCTCGAACAGCGCAGGATAACAGCATCGCAACCTACGCCAGAAAGATTGAGAAAAGCGACTGCTATATATCGTTTAACCAAACAGCGGAGCAGACAGTGAACCATATTCGCGCTCTTAATCCTTGTCCGTGTGCATATTGCTTTTTATGCGGAAAAAGAATCAAGATTTTTTCGGCTCGTATCGGCAGCGGTACCGGTAAGCCCGGAAGTATTTTATCGGCGGGGAAGACCGGTATCGAGGTTGCTTGCTCGGAGGGAAGTGTTTTTATAACCGAGCTGTGTCCGGAGGGCAAATGCAGGGTAACCGCAGATGAATATATAAGGGGAAATAAAACGGAAGTTGGTGCTTGCTTCAATGTCTGACAAGAAGATAGGAACAAGGTATGCTTGTTACGATATTCTTCGTAAAATTCAAGAAAACAAAGCTTATTCCAACCTTATAATGAGCAACCTAAAAGAGAGCTACGGCTTAGACCAAATGGAACGGCGGTTTGTCAGGTCGTTGGTCTTGGGCGTTTTAGAACGGCAGATGCTACTTGATTACATCCTTTCCTTTTTTATAAACAAAAAAGCGGATGCCGAAATTCAACTGTTATTAAGAATCGGACTTCATCAACAGCTGTTTATGGAGGTTCCTCCGAGTGCAGCCTGTAACGAAACGGTTAAGGTGGCAAAGGCGGTGTTTGACAGGAGCAGAGCGGGCTTTATCAACGGTGTACTACGCAATATAGGACGAAGTGAAAAAAAAGTGGCCGATGCGCTTGAATCGGCGCCCCCGCACATAAAATACTCGGTAAACGAGAGCATATATAAGCTCCTTAACGAGCAATACGGAGATAAGGCGGAAAAAATCCTTGCCGCATTTATCGGAAGGAAGCCGCTCCTGCTCCGTGTTAATACATTAAAAATAAACACCATCGACCTGGTGGAAAAGCTGGTTAGACGGGGAGTCGAAGCGGAATTCCTTTCGGAAACCACGGTTACAATCGGTAAGGGCAGCAGCCATGTTATCGAAAGACTTAAAAAGGGTGAATATTTTATTCAAGGCTTAGGCTCTCAGAAAGCGGTTGCCTTACTTGCCGCAGCTAAAGGTCAGACGGTTGTCGATGTTTGTGCCTGCCCGGGCGGAAAGAGCTTCGGCGCGGCAATTGATATGGAAAACAAGGGCTTGGTTATAAGCCTTGATATACACGAAAAAAAATTACCTCTGATAGATAGGTATTCCGATTTATTGGGAATAGATATTATTACAACAAGAGCGTTTGACAGCCGTCAGGTCTACCCCGAGCTGGTCGAAAAAGCCGATAGGGTTATATGTGATGTTCCCTGTTCGGGGTTGGGAGTTATTTCGGCAAAACCCGAGATACGGTATAAATCCGTGGAGGATTTCGGAGGTCTTTACCAAACGCAGAGACGAATAATTTCCTCAGCTTCCAAATATCTTAAAAGCGGCGGTATAATGGTTTATTCAACCTGCACCCTGAACAGACACGAAAACGAGGAAATTGTCGCAGGCTTCCTTGCGGATAATAACGGCTTTGAGCTTGTATATGAACGCACCTATTTTCCGTTTGATGAGGTTGGAGAGGGCTTTTATATCGCAAAAATCGTAAGAAAATAAACAACAAGGGAGCAACGCTATGAAATTCTCCGATATGAAATACGAGAGATTTGATTTAGACGAATATAAGGCATTTTATACAAGGCTTGCCGAGAATGCAAGGAACGCAAACAGTGCTGAGGATATTATTAAGCTTATAGACGAGCATGAAAAGGCATATTCCTATATTATGACGATGGGCACACTCGCTCATATCAGACACACAATAGATACAACCGATAAATTCTATGAGGAAGAGAACAAATTCAGAGACGAAAACATGCCGCTCCTTCAGGAGTCGCTCTTAGGCTTTATCCATGCGCTCTTTAATTCTCCCTTCAGACCTGTCCTTGAGGAGAAATATGGCAGCCTTGTTTTTACAAATATCGAGCTGGAGCTAAAATGCTTTTCTCCGGCAATAGTTCCGCTGCTCCAAGAGGAGAATATGCTTGTCTCGGAGTATCAAAAGCTGACTGCTTCTGCACAGATTGAGTTTGACGGAAAAACACTGACCACCTCACAGATGGCGCCATATGCGATTCATAAGGACAGGAGCGTCAGAAAAGCCGCATACGAGGCACTTGCTGCATTCTATAAATCTGTCGGAGAACCCCTTGACGAGCTGTTTGACAAATTGGTTGCGGTCAGAACAAGGATTGCGCAGACACTGGGATACGCAAGCTTCACCGAGCTTGGTTATATGCGAATGACAAGAAACTGTTATACACCCGAGGATGTTGCCGTCTACCGCAAGCAGGTCGCCGAGGATATTGTTCCGATTGTAAAAAACCTAAAGGCGAAGCAGGCGGAGCGAATCGGCATTCCCGATATGAAGTTTTATGACGACGGCTTCACCTATAAGGAGGGCAACCCTAAGCCTAAGGGTACACCGGAGGATATTTTTGCCGCCGGAAAACAGATGTATACCGAGATGAGCGAAAAAACGAGCGAATTCATCGCCTTTATGTATGAGAACGAGCTGCTCGATTGCTTAGCAAAAAAGGGCAAAGCAAACGGGGGCTACTGCACCTATATTCATGAATACAAATCACCCTTTATCTTCAGCAATTTCAACGGTACGGCAGGCGATGTCGATGTTCTCACACACGAAGCGGGACACGCCTTCGCATCTTATCTGGCAAAGGATTTTGACCTCGCCGAGCAGATGAGCCCGACCTTTGAGGCCTGTGAGGTGCATTCAATGTCAATGGAGTTCTTTGCATGGAGATGGCTGGAGCTGTTTTATGGAGAGGATGCGGACAGAGCAAAGTTCGCTCACCTTGAGAGCAGCCTTACCTTTATACCCTACGGAACAATGGTTGACCACTTTCAGCATATTATATATGATAAGCCGTACCTGACCCCGGCGCAAAGACATGAGCAGTGGCAGGCGCTTGAAAAAATTTACAGACCGTATATGGATTTTTCCGAGATTCCCTTCTACAATGAGGGCAGATTATGGCAGCGGCAGCTCCATATTTATCACTATCCGTTTTATTATATAGATTATTGTCTTGCGCAGACCGTGGCGCTGCAATACTGGGCGTTGTCACAGGATAAATACGACGAGGCTTTTAAAAAGTATATGGATTTTGTTTCGCTGGGCGGTAAAAAGACCTTTGTGGCGCTTTGTGAGGCGGGTGGAGTTGTTCCTCCTTTTGAGCAGGGCAGCCTTAAAACCATAGTAAAAGCGGCAGAGGAATGGCTTGGTAAATTGGTAGATAATAAACTATGATAGATATTTTGAGCCTTTACCCACACGAAATTGAGGATTTTATTGTTTCGCTCGGCGAGAAGAGCTTCCGTGCTTCGCAGCTATTCGCCTGGCTATACAAGGGTTCTGACAGCTTTTCCGGAATGACCAACCTGCCGAGGAGCCTTATATCAAGGTTAGAAGAGCAAGCTGTTATTAAAAATATCGTTATCGAACAAAAATTAGTCTCGGTCATAGACGGAACCGTCAAGTATTTGTTCGCACTGGATGACGGCGAAAAAATAGAGAGCGTTTTTATGCGATACAAGCACGGAAACACCATCTGCCTGTCAACACAAGCGGGTTGCAGGATGGGCTGCTCGTTTTGCGCATCCGCATTGAACGGATTAAAGCGCAACCTGCTCCCGAGCGAGATGCTGCTGCAAATAATTATGGCGGAACGGGATTTGGGTGAGAAAATATCCAATATAGTTCTGATGGGTATAGGCGAGCCTCTCGATAACTATGATAATGTGATTCGTTTTCTGCGGTTGGTTAACAACAAGGACGGACTTAATATAGGAATGAGACATATCTCGTTATCCACATGCGGGCTTGTCGATAAAATCGACCGTTTATCAGAGGAGAACCTGCCTCTTACACTATCGGTCTCGCTCCATGCGACAGACGACATAAAACGAAGAGCGTTAATGCCGGTTGCCAACCGTTGGTCGATTGATAAGCTGCTCGCCTCCTGCGAGCGTTATATAAAAAAGACATCCCGTCGGATATCCTTTGAATATGCGTTAATAGCGGGTGTAAACGATAGTGTTGAGGACGCCAATAAGCTGGGACGGATGCTTGCCGGTATGCTGTGTCACCTTAATCTTATCCCGATTAACCCAATTTTGGAGAAAAATCATAAAAAAAGCGAAAAAAGAGCCATAGAGGTATTTACACGGACCATAGAAACATATAAAATAAGCGTAACGGTACGCCGTAGGCTTGGAAGCGATATAAATGCTTCCTGCGGTCAGCTCAGAGCCGGTCACAGCAATTAATTTGACTTGCAAGGGGAGTGGATACTTGAAATACAGCGGAAAAACCGATATCGGACTTAAGAGGAAAAATAATCAGGACAGCTTCACGGTAATTTCGCGAGGCGGCTTTGTAAGTGCGGTCGTATGTGACGGTATGGGCGGAGCAAAGGGCGGGAATGTAGCCAGCAGTCTTGCTGTCAAGGTTTACACCCAGTGCATTAAAACGGAAATAGCGAAGGCGGACCCGGACACAATCCCGGCGGCGGAGGCGGAGCGGATTTTAAAAAGTGCCGTAAAGAAAGCAAATTCGGTTGTTTTTGAAGCCGCAAACTACGACATCGAGCTTGAGGGAATGGGTACAACATTGGTTTCGGTGTTGATATGCGGCGGCAGAGTTTTTGTCGCAAATGTAGGAGACAGCCGATTATATACTTATAAGGACGGTTGCGTAAAACAAATAACCAACGACCATTCCTTTGTACAATATCTGCTTGATAAGGGCAGTATAACTAAAGAGGATGCAAAAAATCATCCTAACAGGAACATAATTCTTCGTGCCCTGGGAGTCAATGAGAGTGTGGAACCCGAGCTGTTTAATTTTAACGACGAGGATTACGATATTTTACTTTTATGCAGCGACGGGCTTACAACGCATCTTTCCGATGAGGAGATTTCCGTGGTTATAGAGGGAGTACAAGGTAAGAAGACATCCTTGAAGAAGAAGGCGGATACACTTATAGAACAGGCTAACGAAAAGGGCGGAGTCGATAATATCACCGCCGTCCTTTTAGAAAAGTGATTAGATTACAAGGTTTTTTAGAGACCGCAGCCATTTATCCGGCGTAAATGAGCTGAGAAAATTATATTTTGTTTTATGTTGCCGGAGAAATGGGACTTTGTATGTATAAGTATGAAAATTTTATAGGTAAGGTGCTTGACGGCAGATACAAGATACTTGAGCTTGTCGGTCTCGGCGGAATGGCGTTTGTGCTTAAAGCTGAGGACCTTGTCATGAACCGTATTGTTGCCATTAAAATTTTAAACGACGAATATAACGGCAACGAGCAGGCGGAGGCACGCTTCATAAACGAGTCCAAGGCGGTCGCTATGCTGTCGAATAAAAATATAGTTAGCATTTACGATGTCGCCATATACCCGGATATGAAGTATATTGTTATGGAGTTCCTCGACGGGATAACCCTTCGGGAGTATCTGGACAATAAGGGTGCGCTTCCCTGGAAGGAAGCCTGCGTTTATATTCTTCAGATTCTTCGTGCGCTTGAGCATGCGCACAGCAAGGGAGTTATTCACAGGGATATTAAGCCACAGAATGTAATATTACAAAAGAACGGCGAGATTAAGGTTACCGATTTCGGTATTGCAAAGCTGCCGAACACACCCTCACTTACCCTCACGGAAAAGGCGATCGGAACTGTTTATTATATCAGTCCGGAGCAGGCAAGCGGCAGAGAGACCGATTATTTCTCTGACATTTATTCTGTCGGAATTATGCTTTACGAGGCTGTAACAGGCAGCTTGCCCTTTATGGCGGACAGCCCTCTTTCCATAGCTATGATGCAGGTGGGTCAGTCTCCGCAGCATCCTAAGGAGCTGGTCGACACGCTTCCCGAGGGAGTATGCCAGATTATTTTAAAAGCGATGGAAAAGGAGACCGATTCCCGTTTCGCTTCAGCTCATTCAATGAGCAAGGCGATTGAGTGGGTGCTTAGAAACCCCGATGTGGTGTTTTTACTTGGTGCCGGTACAGACGGAGAAGCAAAAAACAACCCCGCCGCCGTTTCGATAGATATGATTGACACGGGTGAAATTAACGATTATGCGGAGAGTGAAATAGCCGATGTTGTAAGCAACGGCAAGAAGAAGAAATCTAACAAGAAAAACAAAGATAAACAGGATAACACAAGTAAACCTAACCGCACCCTTTTTCCGATAATAACGGCGGTTGCGCTTTCCTTTATTATCGTAACTGTTATTATGGGTTCGATTTTAGTTGTCAATTTTATCGGTGGTATTATAAACCCGGCAAATACAGGTGACGAGGGAGCTGTTTTCCCGAATATTGTCGGAGAGTTTTGGAACAGCCAGTTTGAATCCAATCTTGCAAACGGCTCCTATGGGCAGAAGTTCAAGGTGGATAAGGTTGTTCTCGCAGAGAACGATAATTTTAAAGCGGGACAGATAATCTCACAATATCCCGAACCCGGACAGGAGAAAAAAGAGAAGGATAACAGCGGATTTTATCGTTTTGAATTTATTACCGTCTGCAGTAACCTCACGGATGTTGTTATTCCGAATGTTTCGTATTACACGGCAACACAAGCGAGGATTATTCTGCAAAGCAAGGATTACCAATTAAAGGTTGATACGGTAAAAGAGAGCAATTATGGTTATTACGACGGTCAGGTTATCAGAACGGAGCCGCCAATCGGAAGCATAGCCACGCCCGGTGAAACGGTTACTCTTTTTATCTGCGAACGCACTCCGTCCGCCGATACGGATTTTATGCCCGACCTTGTGGGTCTTACAAAAAAGCAAGCGGAAAATCTTATAAAGTATACGCTCTACAATTATGAGTTTGTGATGGAGCAGAGTATAAACGGAACAAACAGGGTTGTTTCCCAGAGCATTTCACCCGGTGAGAAAAACCCCAGCTCGACATTGGTTACCATAACCGTTTCGATTAAGCTGGATGGAATAGAGATGCCAAACCTCATAGGAATGACCTACTCCGAGGCAATACAAGGGATTTTGGATATAGGTATAAAAGTCGGCGATTACAGCATGTTTTATGTTCTTTACGGCGACACCACACCGAGGATGGAGACCGTTGGGCTTAATTATTATGACGCAGTATATGTTTTGCAATGGCTCGGTTATAAAAACGCGCCCGACAGCATTGATGCGTATGTTGTTTACCAGAGTATTCCGGAGGGAACGATTGTTAACAGAAACGACGAGATTTCATTGATTTACGGTGTGGATATTGATGAGTGATGATTCTAAAACCGGAAAAATTTTAAAGGGGCAGAACGGTTTATATACTGTGGAAGCCACAGACGGTTTATTTCAATGCCATGCGTCGAGTAAAATCCGGAAAACGGCTGATATAAAGCTCTCGGCGGGCGATAATGTGTTTTTTACCGATAACGGAGACGGCAGCGGTTTTATATCCGAGGTGCGGGAACGCAAAAACGCCTTTATACGCCCCGCTGTGGCAAATATAGATATGCTCGCGATAATAGTATCGGCGGACGAGCCGAAGCCTGTTCCGTATACAATCGATAAGCTGAGCGTTATTGCGGTAAACGCGGGCGTTGATGTATATATAATAATCACGAAATCAGATATAGCTCAGCCTGAGGTTTTGCTCGATATATATCGAAAAACACCGTTTTTGCTCTCGGTAACGAATATTTTGGACAAGGACTGCGTTAATGAGGTCAGGGAAAGGCTGAAGGGTAGGATTACCGTATTAACCGGTGCATCCGGTGTAGGGAAGTCGAGCTTGATTAATCTATTGTATCCGGAGCTTGATACCGAGGTGGGCAACCTGTCGGAAAAGATAAAAAGAGGACGGAACACAACAAGGGTTACCGAGCTGTTCTCACTCGGAATGCAGACATATATTGCGGATACCCCCGGATTCGGTATGCTGGATTTTGACCGTTGCAGTGAGGTTGAGTTAAAAGAGATAGTTATCTGCTTCCCCGACATTGTTCCTTTTACGGAGGAATGCAGATATAAAAAATGCACTCATACCAAGGAAGAGGGCTGTGCCGTTATACAAGCGGTAAAAAACGGTTTGATTGCGGAATCCCGACACGAGAGCTACATACGGCTCTATGACGAAACCAAAAAGATACCACAGTATTGATTAACGAGATTACGGCAAAGAATAGGGAGAGAATGTTTATGTTTATCGGATATTTCAATTTAGCTAATACGGTTACAATGCTGGGGCTTGCATCGTCTATTATGGCGG
>PGZT01000016.1 GCA_002841455.1 Firmicutes bacterium HGW-Firmicutes-21
AGGACACCGACATAATAATGGTTGATCAGCATGGAACGGTTACGGCGTTAAAGACAGGTGTGGCAACCGTTCGAGCGTTAACTTTACACGGAGCTTTTTATGACGAATGTATTATAACAGTAAGCGAGTTTCTGATAAGATTCGATTCCTCCACCCCTTATAAGGTGGACAGGGATAATAGGTTGGTAATAGGAGTTGGTGTAGGTACTTTTGCCACCGAGATTATTTCTGCCTTAAATGTAGACGGCAGCGCAGAGATATTGGATCAAAACGGCAACAAGGCAGACGGTGTTGTCGGAACGGGGATGGTTCTGGTACTGAAAAACAACAACGATGACGAAATCGACAGACTCTTGTTCTCTGTCAAGGGTGATATTAACGGAGACGGATATTTAAGTGCCGAGGATTTATATTGCTTGATTGAGATTTTAGAAAATATCGGAAGCTACGACACAGCATATATGAAAGCCGCCGATATAAACGGAAACGGCAGGGTTGCAAACGGAGATATGACCGCATTAAGAGCCCAGTTGATGTACTTTAGCGACAATGTGCAGATAAAGAGGACACCGCCTGTTATCAACACGACCAATATTAATGCTCTGCTGAACACAAGGATTTTCAACGGTGAAAAGGTGGTTGTTACCCTCCAGCTTGATGGCGCACGAGGTGTTTACGCAGTAAATGGAAGGCTTTATTTCAATAAAGAGCTGCTTGAATATGTGAGATTTATCGGTCAAAACTGGAACGACACGGTACATATGGGCGACGGCTTTATTTCGTTTTTATCATATGACACCGGAAGGAACGGAAGTGACCGCAGCTCAAAAACTCTGCTTGTGTTAGAGTTTGCTCTAAAAGAAGGCGCGCTCGGACAGCAACTGCTCTTTGAGGTTGCCGATATAATTGCGGTCAACGGCGGAGTGAGCAACTCGCTATCCAAAACACAGACATTGCGCACAGTGCAGCAACGAATCGAGGGCGATTTTAATATTAAGATAAATAATACAAAGGACTTTGTTTTCTCCAAAGACATTTATGATTATAAAATTACGGTTGAACATAATGTGGCTGTTGTCGATATAGAGGTAGAATATCCAAACGGTGCAAGCGTTGTTATCAGCGACACAATCATTCCCGAGAACGATAAGCTCAGCATTAGAATCATTTATATTGATACCGACAGTAAAAGTTATAAT
This sequence comes from Firmicutes bacterium HGW-Firmicutes-21, assembly GCA_002841455.1. GTDB lineage: Bacteria > Bacillota > Clostridia > Oscillospirales > CAG-382 > UBA1049. The sequence continues at coordinate 1,200 of PGZT01000016.1, forward strand.
TATTATATAAATGTAACCAGAGAAAAGGAGTATATTCCATCCTCAAACTGCTTCCTAAAAAGCCTTACAGTCGTGGGATACGAGCTTTCTCCTTTGTTTGACAGAGATATAATAAACTATTCCGTTACCGTGCCGTTCCCGGTGGATATACTCTCTCTGAGCTTTATACCGGAGTGCGATTTAAGCCATATCGAGGTATCAGACACAACCCTTGAGGTTGGCATAAACATTGTTACAATAACCTGTACGGCAGAAAACGGTGATATCAAGGTTTATACTGTTTCGGTTATAAGGGAAGAGAGCGATTCCTCGGAGGAGGAGCTCTCGGATGTTTCGGCCGATACAGATACCAAAAACAAGAAACCGTTTTATATAGTTATGGTTATTATGCCGCTATTAGCGACAGCGATGATAGCGTTTACATTAAAAAGAAAGTACTATAAAAAACAAACCGATAATTAAAGCAAAAAAACCCGTCTTATAAAGGCGGGATTTTTATTTAATATATATTACTTGGTTATTTGCTTATGAGTCTTTTCAGCCCTGCGAGTAAAAGGCCATATGTAATTAATTGAGCTGCGCTTAATGCACCGGACGCAAAGTAAGAAATAAAAACACCGAAGGTTCCGGTCCATTCAGAGGCTCTGACAATTCCGTCAATAAACCGATACAGGAAATAAACGGGTGCAAGTATTAGCATTATCATGGATGCGACCATTAAAAGTGTTTGAAGAGTATCCGTTCTCTGTCCGTAAATCCTGTCTATGAGTGACGGTTGCTTATGATACTGAGGAGTATACTGGGGAGGATATTTAGGTTGAACGGGTGGTTGCTGCTGTGGATTGTATCCGTTATTCATTAGGTTCGCTCCTTTTTGTTAAAAATATGTTTTTATCTTAACAGATAGAATGATTAATGTCAATATATTCCGCTGATTAATTTTTTATAACCACACTGTCCGCGGCTTCTGTTGCGAGGATATCACAGCGTTCGTTATACGGATGTCCGTCATGACCCTTTATCCAGACAAAGTTTACCCTGTGCTTTTCTAATAATGGGATTATCCGCTCCCAAAGGTCAATGTTCAATACCGGCTTGCTGTCGCTCTTTCTCCAGCTCTTTGCCTGCCAGCTCTTCAGCCAGCCTTTTTGGATTGCGTCAACAAGGTATTTGGAATCGCTGTAAAGGGTTACCTCGCAGGGCTGTTTAAGAGCCTCAAGCCCGACAATGGCTGCGGTCAGCTCCATACGGTTATTGGTTGTGCTTGGGAAGCCCGCCGAGAGCTCTTTTTCGTTTCCGTCATATTCGAGAATAGTGCCGTAGCCGCCCGCACCCGGGTTCCCTCTGCACGCACCGTCCGTGTATATGTTAACCTTTTTCATATTTCTAACATCTCTTTCAATTCTTGCCGCTAAGCTTAAGCAGGCGTATATCCTGCCCTGTAAAACGCATTATCAAAAATTCACCCATAAGCCTTGAATAGACCCGTTCCCCGTAGCTCTTTTTTATCTGCTGCGGAGTAAAATTCGTACTTATTATCGTGGGTTTTGAGTTGGCAATCCGCCAGTTTAACAGGGATGAAAAGACCGCAACCGTATATTGCGTCATACACTCTGCTCCGAGGTCGTCGATTATAAGCAGGTCGCAATTCTCATACTTTTTTATGTTTTCACGGTTATCCTTACCGAACCGAACCGCTTCATAGCCGTCAAAAATGCTCTGCGCACTGTCATAGAGTACAAAATATCCGTTACTCAACACCTCTTGAGCGACAGCGGAGGAAAGATGCGTTTTGCCCAGCCCTGTACCGCCTATCATTAGGATGCTGTCGCCGGAAGGAGTAAAACGCTGCGCATACCGTTTACATTGATTGTAGATCAACGTCATATTCTCCCGGTGCGATAAATCGCTCTCGCTTTTACCGCTGTAATATTTTAAGGAAAAGTTATCGAAGGTCTTGTCATACAGAGCGCTTCCAAGCCCCGAGCCTGTATACCGTTCTTTGTTAAAGCGCTTTTTTACACATTCGCAGAAATATAGCCCTATGTAACCGCTGTCCGAGCAGAGCGTACATTCAAACTGCGGGCTGTCATAATCTGCCGAGTAGCCGTGCTGCTCTAAAAGTGACGCCCGTTTCAACAACAGGGTATCGTTCTCTTTTTTTATCGCTTCAAGCCGTTCATTAAGTGTTGACCTGTCCCCGAGAGCGGCATCCATTATTTTTATGGAAACGGAGCGGAGTGATGCGTCGATTTCCTCTATTTGCGGTATCTCTTTTTTAAGCTGTATACTGCGCAAATCCGCCGCCTTGACTGCGGCAATGCGGCTCTCAAGCTTATGGCTTAGTATTTCGTTTATTGTCAAAGCGGCTCACCTACTTTTATATGGTTTTTTATGTATTCATACTGCGTTTTACCGCAGCTTCAAAGAACTCGTCCGTATCAAAGCTGCTCTCGACAGCCTCCTTTTTATCGCCTGCTCTTACATCCTCGGCTGTTTTAAAACCGCTTTCATACCAGCTCTTTAGGATGCTGTTCATATATGAGAATTGCACCTTGCCCGTAGCATCAACCGTCTTTTCGTATGCGAGCTTGACAAGCTCAAAGGGTATATTCCATTGCAAGAACCATCTGTTAACAAATTCGCTTTCCTTGGGTGACAGCTCCCGGTCTCCCATACCGCAGAGCTTGCGGAGCATCCCTGTGCTTGTAGCGGATTTCTCCCTGCGTGCAAGATATTCCTCCAGCTTCTCATAGCTGTCGATTCCGTCGTCGCATAACCCGAGAGCGGTTTTCATCATATATTGCATACTGAACTTTTTACCCTGTGTGCATAACTCGGCGACGCCGCATATAAAATCGGCAGGCAGCCTGACATAATCGTAAAGGTAATATAACGAGTTGTAATCATTTTTATTGAGCAGTCTGTTTAAAAGGTCCCCGACCATATCGCACACGCTTTTAAAGTCGCTGTCCTTTTCCACCGCCGCAGACAGAATGTCGGAATCATAGGTTTGATACAGGCTGACCGCCGTATTGCTTTTTTTTGTGTCCTTAACCGAGGATAGCTCAAGAATCCCCGCACCACGCCAAAAAGCGACAGCGGATTCAACCTCGCTGACACTTAAACCGAGTTCACGGGCAGCCTCCCCTGTGGTATATTCGCCGCTCGCAAAAAGATGCAACAGCACCTTAAGCTCCGCCGCACCTGCGTTTTTCAAGAGCTTTTCCACAGCTCGGGGCAGTATTATAAAATCATTGTTCGGTACATTTATTTTCTTTCTTGCCGAAACCGTATCGGACATACCGCCACCTCCTGTTTGTTTTAAATTCCATTAAGATATAATTATGCTTTTATCGGGGTAAACCGACACAGTGAGCTTATTTTTCTCGGCAAGGTTGCCCACAATCTCCACAGAATAATCAATATTCAATTTACCGCCCTGAAGGGATAGATTATTGACCAGCTCCTTGGTGCATACTCGGAGCTGCATAGGGAAAAACCCCGTATCATAAATGCAGGTATGGCATTTTCCCTGCTCAAAAACCATATGAGAGTTAAGCGCGCCGACACGATTAACAGAAACCACTCTGTCACCTAAGGTGCTTATGGTAGTTACCGTATCGCCCATACCGCTGTCCTCGTTCTCCTTGTATTCGACCTGAAGTCCCTGCTTTGTCTTCTTCATAAAACCGGTTATATTTACACTGCTTGTTTCGGGCTCGGGAACATATCCTGCGTTTTGCCCTAAATTACTGTAAATCCGCTCCGATTCTATCTGTATATTAATTGGTATTTTCAAATTTTTATCTCCTAATAATTTTCAATATCGGTTATGTAAATGCTGTCGCTTATATCACTTCCTAAAAAACGCCTTGCGTTTTTTGCAAAAAGCATAGTATCGTCACTTGTATAATAAACAGTATGCCCGTTACCGGTACCGTTAAGCATTCCTGTTGCGTACAACCTTTCTTTTAGCGTCGACGCTGCCTCGCTGCCAGAGCTGATTAGCGTGGAATAGGGGAGTATTGAGCCTATTATGTCCGATAACAGAGGGTAATGCGTACAACCGAGTATTACTGCGGACGGCTCCTGCGGAGCTATCTCGCTCAAATATTCGTTTGCTATGGCATTGGCGGCAATATCATCGGTTGCGGTATGACCGTTCTCGACTAAGGGAACAAACATGGGGCAGCTCTTTGAAACAACCCTTAGCGAGGGGTTTATTTTTTCGATTTGCTTTGTAAAAGCGCCGCTTTTTATGGTTGCGTCGGTTCCCAGCACTGCGATTATTCCGTTGCTTTGTTCAGCGACTTCCGCGGCACGCTTTGCCGCTCCCTCCACAACTCCTATAATAGGCAGCGAAAAGCTGCTTTTCAACAGCTCGAGAGCGTTTGAGCTGACGGTTCCGCAGGCTACAAGAATCGCTTTTACACCCTTGGAGACAAGGAAACGGCAGTCCTGCAACGAATATTTTTTTATAACCTCGAGCGAGCGGGTTCCGTACGGAATTCGTGCGGTATCACCGAAGTAGATAAAATCCTCATCAGGCATCAGCCGCCGTATCTCGTTGACGGCGGTTAATCCGCCTAAACCGGAGTCGAAAATTCCTATCGGTTGATTTTGCATAAACAGAGCCTTTTCTCCGGCGAAAGGTTTATATCATACGCTTTTCCATGCCGGATGGAAAAAGCTTTTACTGTTGATTTAATTTTCCTCTTATTTTTCAATAGCAAGCATAATCAGCTTGTCGATAAGCGCCGAGTAGGAGTAACCTGCATTTTCCATAAGTCGGGAGTACATGCTTATCGGCGTAAAGCCCGGTATGGTGTTGATTTCGTTAAGATAAAAGCCGCCATCCTCGCAGGCGAAAAAGTCAATCCTCGCAAGACCGCTGCAATCGAGTGTCTTAAAAACCTTCAGTGCGGTCTGACGGATTCTCCCGTTCTGGCTCGGACTTATTCTTGCCGGAATAAAATATTCTGCTGTATCTGTTACATATTTGGTGTCGTAATCGTAGAACTCGCTGTTAGGGTCGATTTCACCGCATACGGAAACGATAGGGTTATCGCCTCCGAGAACGGCGACCTCGATTTCTCTGCCCTTTACCGCTTTTTCTATCAAAACCTTTCTGTCGAAAGCGAATGCGGCAACAATACCCTTTATCAAGGAGGCACGGTCGGTCGCCTTTGTTATCCCCACAGACGAACCTGCGTTGGCGGGCTTTACAAACACCGGATACGGAAACAGCTCCTCAACCTCGCAGACAAGAGCGTTAATATCAAAATCGGATGTGTTCCGAGCATATGTAAACGGTACGGTAGGTATGTTTTCCCGTTCGCAGAGCAGCTTGGTGCTTATTTTATCCATACAAACGGCGGATGAATAGGTTTCACAGCCGACATAAGGAATACCGGCAATTTGTAATAAGCCCTGCATAGTTCCGTCCTCGCCGTTCCTTCCATGCAGAACCGGGAACACCGCATCGACTCGCACAATATCGTATTTTTTGTTAGGCTTATCAAGCACCATAAAACCGTGATGAACCGAACAGGGAGAGATAACCGCAGGCCGCAGCTTGTCGGTCTCGCCCGACCAAGCAAGCGAACGCATACTGTCGGTATCTCCTTCAAAAAGGAACCAGATACCGTCCTTTGAAATTCCTATTTTTGAAACATCATATTTGCTTTTATCCATGTTGTCAATAACACAGGCCGCCGAAACACAGGACACTTCATGCTCCGAGGACATCCCTCCGAAGAGAACGGCAATATGCTTTTTCATATAAACTCCTTAAAAATAATGTTTATATTTTCGTACATTATAGTATATCATATTCCCTAATTATTGTAAATAGAAAAAAGGTTTTCTTGCAAAATAAAAAAATATAGCATTTTTACAACGCCCAAGCATTAGAGAATATTTAAAATAGCACATGTAAATTCATGCAAATGTGTCGCATTATCGATATTTTTATATAATTTTTCACAATATGTACCAATTTATCGGAAATATTTTAAAAAAACTATTGACAGATAAAAAATTGCGTGCTATTATATGGATGAGCTAAAAAGCTCCCACGCATAGGCAAACCTGTCGAAAGGCAGCGACGCGAAGCTAAAGGGCCTAAGGAGTACATCTCTATGGTTGCCAGTTGCCGATACAAAAATCTTAGACCAATGCGTTTATTCGTATTAGTTTATTTCGGCGACTGATTGCGTTATCGGTCGTTTTTTATATGTTTAAAAGCGTGAAGATTGAAAGGGGTTAAATTATGAAAAAACTTATTGCGTTTACGCTGATAGCAATTACTTTGTTATCTGTTCTCTCCGTATCTGTATTAGCCGAACAAATTGATGTACAGAAGATCGAATATGTCAACGAGTTTATTGAAAAAGCAAACAAAACAGAAAAAGCTTACTATGAGGTAAAAGAGGAAAAAGATCTAGCCAAGGTAGAGGAAATGGTTCTTAAGACCAACGAGAAGATTCTACAGATGGTTTATAACGAGATGGAAGCTAAAAAAGTCGATATAGACAAGCTTGTCGAAAAGACCGATGAAATGGCTCGCAAGACTATCGAAAAGGCCGCTGACATGGGATACGAGGTTATCTGTGAGTATATTGCTTATGAGATAAACGGTGAAATCGTACTTATTGATCCGCTGATAGTTATAAAGAGATAAATGGAAAAGCATCCGTTGCCGGAAAATATTAATAAAATGCTCTATTCGGTAATAAATAAGGTTTCGAGTTGTGTATCCGTTTACAAGGTATACCTTTACGGCTCTTATTACAACGGAACAAATACAAAGGACAGCGATCTTGATATTGCTTTCTTCCTAAACGATAATGAAAGCTTATTGGATGCTCACAGAAGAATTATTAAAATTACCAGCAAATATCCGATTGATATTCAACCGCAGATTTTTTGCAAATGCGAATTAGAGGACAATATCGGTATAGTCGGAGAAATACTTGAAAACGGCGGAGAGATAATTATTGAGCGGAATACGGAGTAAGTAGTATATGGATGGGATTTTTATAAAAAAAGAAAAGGTTGATTTTCTGACCGAGGACAGTAAAAGCGATCTTTTCCTACTGCTGGAGCGTAATGATTTGGAAATAATGCTCCAGACAGTTCATAAGGATTCCTTGATATGGATAACACCGACTGCCGAAAAAGAGATGACCGAGTTTTTTTACATAATTAACGGAAGTCTTTCCTTGGAATTTGATGACGAGACAATCACCCTTAACGAGAACGACTGTTTTTATACAAGCGACCTTAAGGGGAAGGTGCTTTTAAAGAGCAATACCGACCTAAAGATTCTGTATGTTGCAACCGATCCGGTCTTTCGCTATTTGGATAATTTTTACGAAGAGCTTAATTATTTACTTGATAAAATTACCGAGAAGGACGAGTACACAAAGAATCACTGTAAAAGAGTTGCCGATTATTGCTTGTTTATCTCTCAAAAATTAAAATGTACGGAAACAATTCTTGATAATATAGTGGTGGCGAGCTTGTTCCATGATGTAGGTAAATGCTTTATAGCAGATGAAATTCTACAGAAAAACGGTCGTCTCACAAAGGAAGAGTTCAAGGAAATTTATAAACACCCTACGCATACAAAGAAATTGCTCTCGGGTAAGTTTTCGGATGATGTTACAGCCATCGCTTACGAGCATCATGAAAGACTGGACGGTTCGGGTTACCCGTGCGGACTCAAGGGCGAACAAATATCGCTTTCTGCGAGGATTATAGCGGTAGCCGACAGCTTTGATGCTATGACAACCAAGCGTCCGTACAATACACCGAAGACCTTTGCAGAAGCAGCAAATGAACTTTTTTCACTCTGTGATAAGTATGACATTACCGTTACAACGGCTTTGAAGGAATTAGTGGACAGTGGAGAGCTTATTCGGATGTTAAATGAGGTTACGAATGACGGGTTATGAGAAGTATGAGTACTGGCTGACGCTATCTCGGTATGACATAGAAACGGCAAAAATTCTTTTAGACGCAAAAAGATATTCATATATTCCTGTTTTATGCCAGCAGTCTTTGGAGCGTATGCTGAAGGGAATGTTCGTCTGTCATACGGGAAAAGAAGCATCTAAAACACACAACATTCCGTACTTGGCAAATAAGCTGGCGGAAAATACAGCGTTTATTTCAACCGAAGCGGGTAAGCGTTTTATAAAGGAAAAGGAAGTTTACGACGATTTCATGGTAGACCTGATGTTTTATTACATGAGCGATTATCCTTTTTCCTATAAAAAGTTCTCGGATCGATTTATCGAAGAGAATGTTGCAACCGGACTGTACAACAATACACTAAAGCTACTCAGTTGGCTGGAAGGTTTTCAAATAGGATTAAAATAAAGACAATAGAACAATAGATTTAATATAATAACTTCCCGATAATGGTAAACTTATTGAAAAATAAGGGCACAAAGCTATAGGGCCTAAGGATAAGAAATTATCTATGGCAGCCTGGCCACCGAATGAAGATAAGGTTTGTTATTTTACAGCGTTAACAACTAACGCAGCCGGCTTTTCCCTCAAGGGATAAGACTCGTTGCCGCCGATGTTAATATGTACTATACATTGACCGTATTCCATTATCGTTGGAATACGGTCTTTTTGCATTTTCAATATTTCAAATCGGGGGAGGCGAGAAAAATGTGGATTCTTATGATTTTATGCGGAGCCTTGGCAGGGTACCTAAGTCTGTTGCTCAGTAAAAAGCTCATTATAGCAAGAAAAGGAGAAATACCACAAAAGGGGCTTGTAACAGGGAAATATGCTCCGCTGTTCTGGGTAACTCTCGGTTCCGCCGGTTTTGGACTGATACAATTATTCGATGCAGGATTACTTAGGAATGCCGAATATGCGGTTGTATATCTGATTTGCCTTTGTATAGGTGCGGTAGATTTTACAATAAGAAAAATACCGAATTCACTTCTTTTAGCACTAATCGCAAACAGAACTTTGTTTCTTGCTCTGAATTTTTCAAAAGATGAATTAAAACTCAGCCTATGGGGCTTTGGTGCAGCTGTTGTAATTTTTATGCTCCCTTCGTTATTAAAAATTAATGTAGGCGCAGGCGATATTAAGCTCGCTGCGATAACCGGTTTTTACCTTGGTGTAAACGGCTTTTTACAGGCTATGATTATAATGGCGGTAACAATTACCATATACGGATTTTACCTAATGATAAGAAGGATTGGGAACCTAAGGTCAAAAACGGCGATGGGACCGTATCTTGTATTCGGTATGTTCTGCTCTATGCTTTTTCCCGTTATATAAAATAATCGTAAGATACCTTGCGTATAGCAAGACACCTTGCGTTTAAATAAAATAGACAAAAAAATATTATGGAGGAAGAAAAAATGACAAACATGATTAACTTTATGAAGGACGAAGACGGACAGGGAATGGTAGAGTACGGCTTGATTATCGGGCTTATAGCTATTGTTGTTGTAGGCGCACTTGTGCTCCTCGGACCGAAGATCAAGGAGCTATTCGACGGTGTGGAAAGTACTCTTCCGACGATGGAATAACCATTCGCAAGCGATGCGGGGGTGCGTAAAAAACACCCCCAAAAAGCTCAACACTTACTCAAACAAGAAAGGGTGGCAAAATTGAAGGATTTTATAAAAAGCGAAGATGGTCAGGCAGTAGTCGAGTTTGCGATAATAGCTCCGATTTTGTTGCTGATTCTTTGTGCAATAATTGATTTCGGCTGGATATTCTCCGCACAGATAGCAACAAACAACTGCGCGAGAGAGGGAGCAAGGTTCGCTTCCACAAGCACGGATTACGCTAACGCATCGTACAACACCTCGTTAAAGGTAAAAAGCGTTGCTAATGACTTGATAAAGCAAAACCTTTCAACAGAAGTGAGGTTTACTAATACACAAGCTCCCAGAAACGGTGATGTAACCGTAAATGTAACAAGCGAGGTAAAAACGCTTACAATTGTAGCAAATACCGTTTTTGGCGGCAGTACAATGAACCTAACCTCAAGCGTTACAATGAAGGTCGGATAGGCAGGGTATCCATATGAAAAGATTATTTAGGGAAGAGCAGGGCGCAAGCGCTATAATAATTGCATTTGCAATGACATTAATACTAACGGTTTCCGCTTTAGCTATAGATATCGGAGCTGCTTATGTCGAAGTATCGAACGCACAAAATGCAGCCGATGCAATCGCTATGTCCGTAGGTATGTATCTGCCTGTTAAGCAGGATGACGAGCAAAAAAAGACGCTGATAATTAATAAGGCGATTGAATACTCAATAAAAAACAAGGTCGACGGTTTTAAAGCAAGCGATGTCACCTTCGGTGATTTGAAAAACGGAAAATACACTTCGGTAACCCTCAGTGTTTCTAAAATAAGCATAACAAGGCTTGCGGGTATTGTTGGTGTTGATAGTATAAATATAGTAAAAACAGCAACCGTGGCAGCGGTTCCCACCGGTGAAATCAACGGTGCCGTACCCATGGGAATAAACGAAGCTGCATATAACCACGTAATGGAAACAGGGGAAAACGAGCATATAAGGCTAAAGGTTGGCGGCGGTTCGGGAGATACCGGTTTTTACGGGTTCTTGGTTTTAGACGATTCTAATGGTAACGCGAATGTATTAGAGCAGTGGTTTAAATTTGGTTATCCCGGAGCAAACAGTGTCGGGGAAATTCTACCCGTTGCGACAGGTAATAAAACAAGTGTCGCAAAAAACGGTTCAACTTACCGATTATCGCAATGCACTCATTATGCGGGACAGGGTGGCTGCACACCCGAGCATTATGAAGAAGAATGTCCTAAAATAATTCGTGTTTTGATTTACCGCATGGTAGATAGCAGGACAGTCGAGGTTATCGGCTTTGCGGCATTTTTATTGGAATATACAAGCGCAGACGATGAAATACAGGGTACTTTTTTAGGAGTTAATACAGGGTATACCGATAAAATTTCCGACAAGGATTTTGGAACATATACATACCGATTGACGGGATAAGGACACGGCGTTATGAAAAAGATTTATTTGATCGCTACAATTGTTGCAATAATAACCGGATTGGCTGTGTTTCTTTTTGCAACCGAATTGCAAAACGAGAAGAACCGAGCCGGACAGGAGAGTATGATTGAGGTTGTTGTAGCGGCAACGGATATTCCTCAAAACACAACAATAACCGCAGATATGCTCACAACGGTGTTTTTCCCCGATAATACGATTCCTAAAACGGTAATAACCAATACAGCTTCTCTTGTTGGTAAAATTGCAAGATATCCCGTCAGTAAGGGAGAGCAGTTTCTGTCGGGCAAGGTAATGGTTATCGGAGACGAGAAAAACGATGAACTCGCCGAAAGAATTAAAGAGGGCTACCGTGCTTTTACGCTATCTGTCAGTAATGACAACGGTATTTCCGGGTATCTGAGAGTCGGAGATAAAATTGATATTATTGTTACCAAACAAATAGACGAAGTCTCAACGACAACATATTGCTTACAGGATATTACGATCATCGCAGTCGGTAATGCAACAATCGCAAAGGGCATTTTAACTCCACCTATTGATTATGGAAACATAACCCTTGAGATCCCAGCGGTGGACTGTCTTATTCTGCAGCATGATTTATTGAACGGTATTATTAGAGTTGTTTTAAGAGGCTTTGGCGATGACGAAGTAATAACCACGCCAGTAATCCAGTAAAAAACGGTAGAATTTCCGCTAACAGATAGAGGTATGGTTACAATAATGGAAAAATTAAAGGTTGTTGTTGTCTCAAACGATATAGATGCAAAAATAAATATAAAAAATCTACTTAATGACGAGAGTATTGCCATATCCGGTTTCCTGGAATATGACAGTATGACTAATCTTAAGATTTTCGGTTACAACCCTGATGTAGCTATTCTGATTTATGACCGCAGGGAGGGGCAGATATATGAAATCGCCGCTCAGGTTTATGAACAGCTGCAGGGTACAAGCGTTATATTACTGTCTGAGGATATTGATATAGACATACTAAAAAAAGCAATGCAGCATGGCGTAAAACAGGTATTGCCCTTAAAAACCACCTCACAGGAATTAAAAGAGGCGGTTTATAAGTCGTATAATCTCGAAAAAAAGAGATTAAGCGACAATGCCGCTTGCAAGAATACAAGATCAAAAGTTATATGCTTTTTTGGAGGAAAGGGCGGAACGGGTAAAACAACCATAGCGGTAAATACCGCGGTTCAACTTGCTCTTTCAGGAAAGAAAACCGTTATAATAGATGCCGATTTACAATTCGGTGATGTTACGGTTTTATTAGACCTCGACCCCAAGGATACCATATACGAGCTTTCCAGAGAAAAAGGCGACATGAGCATTGATGTGGTAAAGAGTATGCTCTCCCTTCACAGCAGCGGACTGGATGTACTTGCCGCACCAAAAAGTCCGGAGCTGAGCGAGTATATAAACGAAAAGACGCTTGAAATGATTATTAATACTATACGACCATATTATGAGTATATAATAGTGGATTTGCCCCCCGGCTTTAACGACACAACCATAGCTGTCATAGAAAACAGCGATATTGTTAATTTAGTCGCCAGTGTGGATATAGTCGCTTTACGGAACGCAAAAATATGTTTTGGCATTCTGGAAGCTCTAAGGCAGAGGGATAAGATAGCGCTGATACTTAACAAATCCGCAGACGGTATTATCGAAAAGAAGGATTTTGAGACCATTCTTAACCTTGAAACAAGGATTTGTTTGCCCGATGACACTAAAACAGTGCTTGCAAGTCTTAATAAGGGAATACCTTTTATTATGGGTATGCCGAAATCAACAATATCAAAGCTGATTCAAGCATATGTTAAAACATTATAACAGCACAGATACGGAAGGTTGATATGGGATTACTCGACAGAATCGAAAAGAACAAAAATATAGACGGTGAACAGACTAATGATAACAAGCCTGTTGTCGATGAATTCTTAGAGATAAAACGCAAGATACACTCCCGTGTTATCGATGAGATTAATAAAAAAGAACAAAAGGATATTAATGATACATATGTAAGAAAAATTATAACCAAAGCGGTTGAGGAGGACGGCAGCGACGCGGGTAAAACAGAGAGAGCAAAAATAACCGAGGATATTTATAACGATATTATGGGCTACGGTCCGATCGAGGAGCTGTTAAAGGATCCCGATGTATCGGAAATTATGGTCAATGGTCCCAATAAAATATTCATAGAAAAAAGCGGTAAAATATTTCTATCACCGATGCGCTTCAGAAACGACGAGCATGTATTGAATGTAATAGACCGTATCGTTTCTCAGGTCGGAAGGCATATAGACGAAGCAAGCCCGATGGTGGACGCAAGACTTAAGGACGGCTCGCGGGTTAACGCAATAATTCCTCCGATTTCCCTGGTAGGACCGATTCTGACCATAAGAAAATTCTCGAAAAAACGAATTACTCATAATCAGCTTGTTGACTGGGGCTCCGCTACACCGAAAATGCTTTCGTTTTTAGAAGCTTGCGTTAGAGGAAAGCTGAATATCATCGTCGCAGGCGGAACGGGTAGCGGTAAGACAACACTTTTAAATGTACTCTCATCCTTTATCCCGTCAGATGAAAGAATAGTAACGATTGAGGATGCCGCAGAGCTGCAGCTTCATCAGGAGCATTTGATTACACTTGAGAGTCGCCCCGCAAACTTAGAGGGCAGCGGACAGATAAGTATAAGAAATTTAGTAAAAAACGCACTCAGAATGAGACCGGACAGGATTATCGTCGGCGAGGTTCGTTCAGGTGAGGCACTTGATATGCTCCAGGCTATGAATACGGGACATGACGGCTCGCTCACCACAACCCACGCAAACAGCCCAAGGGACACACTCGCCAGACTCGAAACCATGGTTATGATGGCGGGAATGGAGCTTCCGCTTAAAGCGATAAGGGAGCAGGTATGCTCGGCGGTTGATATAATAGTTCAGCAGTCAAGGCTTCAGGACGGAAGCCGTAAGATAATAAATATAACCGAAATAACGGGCATGGAATCGGATATGGTCAGTATGCAGGATATTTTTGTTTACGAAACAAGAGGGGAACGGGATAATGTCGGCAGGTTTAAAGGTGAGTTCCGTGCAACCGGAATAAAGCCGAAATGTCTCGATAAAATTATCGGAAACGGGGTATCGGTAAGCAATGAATGGTTTCGTTAGTACTGTTTATATTATAATAATAAGCATACTGTTTGTCGTCCTATCCTTTATACTCACAATTGCGGTATCACAGAGTATGCTAAAGGATAAAATGACCGTACAAAAACGACTGACAAGCTTTTTTACTAAGGAAGCCCAAAAAATATCCGTAAACCCAAAAGGTAAAAAAAACAGGAGAGGGCAAAAAGAAAAGCTTAAGCTGAGTCAGGCGGTTTTAACCGAGCTTCAGACAGCGGGTATTTTAATCAGGGTAGAGGAGTTCGCTACCATTTGGCTTATTATAAGCTTTGTGCCCTCGGGAATCGTAGCGTTAATAACAGGTAATGCGATAGTTTCTATAATTCTTGCCATTGTCGGAATAATGATACCGCCAATGTACATAAAAAAACAGAAGAAGAAGCGGATAGCTGCTTTTGAGAATCAGCTCGGGGATGCTCTTGTTATCATGTGCAACTGCCTGCGCTCCGGGCTTACCCTCGGACAAGCGATTGAAAACATCAGCAGCGAGATGAGTGAGCCTATTTCAAAGGAATTTACACGGGTTTGTACCGAAATTAAATACGGAACCTCACTTGAGAAAGCATTGAATTCGATGTCGGACAGAATCGGGAGCTATGACCTTATGATGGCTGTATCGGCAATAAACATTCAACGGCAGGTGGGTGGAAACCTATCGGAGATACTTTCAAATATATCCGAAACAATAAAATCAAGAATAAAGCTTAAGGGTGAGATAAAGGTGCTTACCGCCACCGGCAGAGCTTCCGGCATTGTAATCGGGCTTTTGCCCATCGGACTCGGCTTGATAATATTTTTACTCAACCCCGATTATATGATAGCGTTTTTTGAAAACAGCATCGGACGAATTCTCCTTATGGTAGGTGCTGTAATGGAGACCATAGGATTTTTAATGGTAAAAAAGATAATAACCATTAAATATTGAGAGGTGAACTGATGGTTATCTTAGTATTGTCTGTCTCTACACTTGCTTTTTGCGTTTTTTCTATTATGTTTTCGGCGGTGGGAAGGCGAATTGATATAAAAGCACAACGGTTGAATCTCGTGGTACACAAAAAGAAGGAAGTTTTCAGCGAGCTTGATTTGTCCATATATAAAAGGTTTATCGCTCCAAAGATAAATAAAATGACAGACTTTCTTTCAAAAAGGAAGAAAGTAAATAAAAACAAGAGAGTAAAAAGCACTGTTTTGGAGCGGGATTTACGGTATGCGGGAATAAGAATGACAGCGGATGAATATTCATTTGTAAAAAATGTTGTGCTTGCTCCTATCCTTTTGGTATCCTTTTTTACCGCACTTGCGTTAAAGACCGATCCGGCAATAAAAATGTTGATTCTTATATGCGGAGTGGTTGTTTGGGTACTTATTCCCCGTTATTTTCTGGCAGCCAAGGTAAAATCAAGGCAGAACAATATAAAATATCAGCTTCCCGAGGTACTTGACTTGTTATGTGTCAGCATTGAGGCAGGGCTGGGCTTTGACTCCGCATTGTTAAAAATCTCCGAGAAGATGGAGGGACCTCTTATTGACGAGATGCTCCTGTTATATAGGGAGATACAGATGGGTAAAGCAAGAAGGGATGCCTTAAAAGCGTTCGGCGAGTGCAGCATGGTTCCCGAGGTAAGAAATTTCGCTTCAGCCGTTATTCAAGCAGACAAGCTGGGTATACCGATAAAAAATATGTTGAAAATTCAAGCAGAGCAGTTAAGGACAACAAGAAGACAAGCAGCCCAGGAAAAAGGAATGAAATCACCCATTAAAATGATGCTGCCGATGGTTGCGTTTATTTTCCCGGTAATTTTTATAATTTTGATAGGTCCGATAATAATCCAGCTCATTACTCAATTTAAGAGTTGATTAGAACATATAAATTTCGGCGGTAGGAACCGCCGAGGAAAGAAATGGTTATATATGAGTAAAACAGTTTCGGTTTATAAAGGAAATCAGTTAATTGTAGAAGAAGCTGTACTTGCCGATACATTCTTCAATAGACTGTTCGGTTTGCTTCCGACAAAAGCGTTGGACGAAAATAACGGAATTATTCTTGTACCCTGCCGACAAATCCACACCTTTCATATGAAATATTCAATAGATGCAGTTTTTTTGGCAGAAAACAATACAATTATTCACATTGAACATAACCTTGTTCCAAACAGGACTACAAAGTATCTAAAAAAAGCCAGGAGTGTCCTCGAAATTAAAGGAGGAACAGCGGAAAAATACGCTCTTACGGTCGGTGATGCTTTAGAGATTGGTATGTTTGTAAAGTGATACCTTTATTGTCGGTATAGTAATTAAAATCCCGCTAAATGCGCGAAAGGAACTTAAAATGGAACAGATAAGAGGTTTGATAAATGAATCCGAGGAAAAAAAGTTCAAGAAGAGCATTTTCGGCTTTGATAAAAAGGAAATATTTGAACATATAGATGCTCTGGAGAATAATTTTAGAAATTCAATCTATAACTACGAGAAGAAATTATCCGAGCAGGCAAACGCTCTTACCATGGCTCTCAGAGAAAAAGAAACACTTGCGGAAAAAGCCGCAGAGCTTGATAAGCAGGTGAAAATACTCAGTGTTGATGTTGATCAGCATAAAAGCCTGCTTGTTGCGGAAAATAATGCTTTAAAGGAGCGGATTCAAGCTCTCGAGGAATACGAGAGTAAAAACGAACTGCTGCTTAACGAGATGATTGGATTAAAGACAAGGTGCGAATATGCGGAAGCCGAGCGGCAGAGCCTTTTGGAAACAATAAAAGAAAAGGACGAGGTTATCTCCGAGCAATGCAAGCAAAATGCACAAGCGGAAAGGGTATTAAAAATAGAGACGGAAAAAATAAAGGCGCAATACGAGAGTGTTCGTAAAATTCAACTGTTAAATATACAATCATTAAAGGAAAACCTTTCTAAAATTACATACACCGTCGAGCAATTGTGATATCTCCCTTCGCATTATGTTGCCTGACGCATCATATTAAGAAAAAAGTCGATCTGCCGGGCGACTTTTTTCTTTTTTTATGGTATAATCCGTATATCTGGAGGTTTATTATATGAATGCTGAACAAATAGCCGCAAGAATTAAAAGTAGAGAAAAACTGGATATTGTTTGGTTTGCTTTAATATGTATCGCCGATCTTGTACTGCATATGGTATTTGATATACATATATTAATAATATTATTAAGCAATATACCGCCGATAATTATATTTGGCATTTTCGATTTAAATACCGTTTTAATCAAGCAGGATATCATATATAAGTATGGTGACCCCGTGTTATATAAAAGGGTACATGATTTAACTAAAAAGACCGAACCTTTTAATGATGAAGCAAATACAATTGCAGAGATAACAGCGTACTATTATTTGGGTGATTATGAAAGAGTTATATATATAATGGAAAACGATAGTAAGCTGTTAAGACCCCAACAACATTTATTAATGTCCTATTATATACAGTCGCAATTTTTTAAGGGTGATTTAAACGGTATAATAAAAGGCAGAGAAGTATTGGAGAAATATAAGAATAAAAGGTTTACTCAGTCGGCAAAAATAATTATGACTCATACATATTTAATATCCGATTTTACTTATTATTACCTTATAAAGGACTTTGAGAACGCTTACAAAGCTTGCAAGAAATTTACAAATCCTCCGAAGAATATGCCTGTATATAAGATTTACACTGATTTTTATACCGCTCTTTGTGAAAAAGCAATTGGAAATCTACATTTAGCACAGGAGCTCTTCATACAAGTCGCAAATCAAAATAATTCCCTGGCGATAGTTGAAGAAGCAAAAAAGAATTTAATGAATTAATTGAGGCTGTATATGAGAATAAATAATATTACAGAAAAATCGGTTTGCTATATAATCGGCGCTATGAGCGTTGACGAAAAGGGGTTTTCTCCAAAGGTCGGAGATTTTGTCATTGCGGCGGACGGCGGTTATATGCACCTGCATAAAATGGGATACAAGCCCGACCTTTTGGTGGGTGATTTTGATTCGCTCGGCGTTATTCCCGAGGGAGAAAATATAATCCGCCTGCCAAAGGAAAAAAACGATACCGATACGCTTTATGCGGTCAAGCTCGGTATGGAGAAGGGTTACAGGAATTTTATTATCTACGGCGGCATCGGCGGAAGGCTGGATCATACTATTGCAAATATACAGACGCTTGCATTTTTAACGGAACGAAAATGCAAGGGATTTTTGGTAGGAGAAGGATTGGTAATTACTGCCGTAAAGGATAGCGGAATAAATTTTACCGCAGATAAAAAAGGAGTTATATCGGTTTTTTGCAACGGAGGAACAGCCTCCGGTGTGTATCTGACCGGTCTGAAGTATCCGTTAACAGACGCTTGTCTGACAAGCGATATGCCGCTCGGTGTCAGCAACGAATTCATCGGTGTCGAGAGCAGGGTTGCGGTGGAGCAGGGTACACTTATAATTATATGGAACGAAAAAAATCCTGATATATTTGGATAAGATTATATGTTATCGTGATTTTTTTAACCCTCTTGGCATAAAATAGCATTGAGGTGCTTTTTTATGCTATCATTTATTGTATCTTTTTTATCCCGCTTCATATACATGTTCCTAAAAACTTCAAACACCTACGCATTCCCGCCGCCGTTACCCAAAGATGAGGAGCAGCGGCTTTTTCGTCTGTGTAACCAGGGTGATATGGACGCACGCAACAAGCTTATAGAGCATAATCTGCGGCTTGTAGCTCATATCGTAAAAAAATACTATACCACACACAAGGAGCAGGAGGATTTAATTTCAATAGGCACGATAGGTTTGATTAAAGCAATCGATTCCTTCGATGTCTTGAACGGAGCAAGGTTTGCTACATATGCCGGTAAATGCTTGCAAAACGAAATACTAATGTACTTCCGTTCTCAAAAGAAGCACTCTAACGAAACCTCTATAAACGATGCGGTGGACATTGACAAGGACGGCAATCCGCTTACATATATGGATATTATCGCCAGCGACGACGATATTGTGGAAATTCTGGATGTTAAAATAAAAAGCACCCTTATTTACAAAGCAATACAGAATTCTTTATCGGAAAGAGAGCGTTCCATTATATTACTGCGTTACGGATTGTGCGGAAGCGGCAGAACCTTTGCACAGCGTGAAGTTGCCGTACTTCTGGGCATTTCCCGCTCATATGTGTCAAGATTGGAGAAGGGTGCGCTTGAAAAAATAAAAAAATATATGAAAGAGAACGGCATTTAGACAAAAAAACTATTGATTATTACAAAAGAATGTATTATAATGCTCATATAGGACAGTTTTGTAAAGGATAAAGCGTGAGATATATAATAAAACGGATGTATATAGATACGCACCTCCACGAATATTTCATTACTGTTTGTACCCGCAGAGCGTGGAGGTTATAATGTTAAATATACTATATGTAGTTTTAATCAGTATGCTTCCGGTTATAGAGCTTAGAGGCGCAATACCGATTGGTTTGGGTATAGGGGTGGATACATGGGTCTGCGTAGCCGCCGCTATTATTGGGAATCTTATACCTATTCCTTTTTTAATCATATTCGGAGGCAGGATTCTAAGATACCTTGCCGGCTTCGAGAAGATAGGTAAGCCGTTTAAATGGATACTTTCTCTCGGCGAACGGAAGGTCGCTAAAATGCACAAGGTTCTGTTCTGGGGGCTTCTTGCCTTTGTGGCAATACCGTTGCCGGGAACAGGTGCATGGACGGGCGCTTTAGCGGCGATAACACTCAACCTACCCTTAAAAAAGGCAATACTTCCGATTGTAATCGGTGTTCTTATAGCCGCGGGAGCGGTAACCTTGATTTCTTTGGGAGTGCTTAGATTCACATAACAGATTTATTATTTAACAGTTAAAGCAAATTTTGAGAGGATTTTCTATGAGCGAGAGGTTTAAAATAGGAGTAATTACCGACTCCTTCAAGCTGCCGTTTGAGCAGGCATTAGACAAAGCAGTTGAGGTCGGAGCGCAGGGCATACAGCTCTATGTCGTAAACGGCGAGATGATATATTCGTCTTTTGATGAGGAAAAGGTAGCACGGGTAAACGCCTTACTTAAAGATAGAGGGCTTGTTGTTTCGGCTGTCTGCGGAGATTTCGGCGGACACGGCTTTGAGACAATCGAGGAGAACGAATGGAAGGTCCCAGCCAGCAAGGCTGTTGCGGATTTGGCGGTTAAGCTCGGTTCGGCGGTTGTTACAACACATATCGGCGTTGTTCCCGAGGACAAGAGCTGCGATACATATAAAATAATGTTATCGGCGTGTAAAGAGATGGGCGATTATGCCGCATCCGTCGGAGTTACCTTTGCAATTGAGACAGGACCGGAAAAAGCGGTTACGCTTCGCAGCTTTATAGAGGATGTCGGCAGTAAGGGGATAGGTGTAAACCTCGACCCGGCGAACCTGATTATGGTTACCGACGACGACCCTGTTCAAGCGGTTTATACATTGAAGGATTTCATAGTTCATACTCATGCCAAGGACGGTATATTGATAAAAAAGACCGAGCCTAAGAGGATTTATAACTTTTTCGCAGAGGGCGGAATTGAGGATCTCAGGATGTCCGATTATTTTCTTGAGCTTCCGCTCGGAGAGGGCAAGGTTGCGTTTGACGAGTACCTGAACGCACTTACGGAAATTGGTTTTAACGGTTTTTTGACAATCGAGAGAGAATGCGGAGATAATCCGTATGCGGATATCAAAAAAGCGGTCGATTTTCTTAAATCAAAAATATAGTTTGGGGCGGATTATGAAAAAGATTGGTTTTATAGATTATTTTTTGGACGAATGGCACGCTAACAATTATCCGAAATTCATTTCCGAAATAGCGGGCGACGAATTTACTGTTGCATATGCATATGCGGAGATAGATAAACCGGACGGGCTTACCACAGACCAATGGTGCGAGAAGTTCGGTGTTACAAGGCTTAACACAATTGATGAGGTTATAGAGAAGAGCGACTGTATAATCGTTCTGTCCCCCGATCATCCCGAGAGACATTGGGATTTATGCCAGAAACCGCTTAGAAGCGGTAAAAGAGTTTATGTAGACAAGACCTTCGCATTACAGAAGGACATTGCCGTCAAGCTGGTCGAAATAGCTGAGGAAAGCGATACTCCTTTCTTTTCCTCCTCGGCACTTCGCTTTTCGACAGAGTTGGTTGAAGTGGAAAAGGATAATATCGTTTTTGTCAATTCAAGAGGACCGGGCAGCTTCGACACATATTCGATACACCAAATCGAGCCGATTGTAATTATGATGGGCAGTGCGGTTAGGAGGATAATGTCGGTCGGCAGCGGAATGTACGAATCTATGGTTATTGAGTTCGAGGGCGGTCGTCGTGCGATTATGAGCCATTACGGCTGGACAGGTGTAGATTTTAATATGACGGTAAACTACGCCGATGGAAAAACAACACTCCTTCCGAAAATGAGTGACTATTTCCCGAGCTTTATGCGAGCACTATGTGATTTCTTCAGTACAGGCGATATTAAAGCAAAGCATGACGAGACAGTTGCGATTATGGGAATCATAGAAGCGGGAAATAAAGCACTGTTAACCCCCGGTGAATGGGTTGCGGTGTAGGGATTGAGACTTCAATTAATAATAAATAAAAAAATAATAACGGAGGTAAAACATGAAAGGTTCAAAAAGAATTGTTGCGGTCATAATTGCGGTGGTGATCACGGCAAGCGTTTTCTTGGTCATTCCTTCCACAGCGGCGGTAGAGATGACATTCCAACCTACAATTGAGGGCGATTATATTTTCGGTATACCCGAGAAGACGACATTTAATCAGCTTGTGGCAGCACTGCCCCCAAAAACTATTTTAGGCGTTAAAAACGCAACCGGGGGAACCGTATCCGCAGGCAGTACAACAAATATCGGCACAGGCTTTACCATTACGCTTAACGGCAATTCGTACATAGCTGTTGTAATGGGCGATGTTGACGGCAACGGTGTTATTAATCAAACTGACTATCTATCGGTCAAAAGGCATTATCTCGGCACCTTCACAATCACAGGCAACGCAAAGCTCTTAGCTGCCGGCGACAATAATCTTGACGGTAAGATTAAAGCGGTTAGGTATCTTATGGCAAAAAGGCACTTCCTCGGCAACTATAATATGAATATCGACTACATCGTTCCCCGCGACGAAACGCTTCTGGAATACAGCCCGGAAGCCGAAACGGATATCGCCATCAGAATCGGCAACTATGTTTCACGCCTGATTGAAGACGGCGACACCATTCAGGTCGGCTACGGACGAATT
The DNA here is from genome assembly GCA_002841455.1 of Firmicutes bacterium HGW-Firmicutes-21. Classification (GTDB taxonomy): domain Bacteria; phylum Bacillota; class Clostridia; order Oscillospirales; family CAG-382; genus UBA1049. The sequence goes on from PGZT01000016.1 coordinate 23,750, forward strand.
CCCAATGCCGTCCTGCAGAACCTCTGCGGCAAAAAGCATCTGGGCGACCGATACGAGAGGACAATTTGAGAAGTGAAGAAGCAGGAAGCTGACAGAATTATAACCGAATACACAAAAAAGCTGTTTGGATTTGCGTTGTCAAAAACCGGAAACATTTCACAAGCGGAGGAATTAGCCTCGTTGATAATACTGGAGGTCTACACCACGCTTTTAAATAGAGAAAACATTGCGAATATCAACGGGTACATTTACCGTATATCTCAGAATGTTTATGCACGGTTCATTGATGAAGCAAAAAGGAGCATGCACCTTTCACTTGACGAAGTGACTATTCCGGCAGAAAACGATTTTGCGGATGATATTATCCAAGGCGAAACATACAGGTTATTACGCAGCGAGATTACCTATCTCTCAAGGACACAGCGGGAAATAGTGGTTCTGCATTATTACGACAAATTAAAGCTCGACGAAATTTCCAAAAGGCTCTCCATTCCGCTCGGCACGGTCAAATGGCATCTGTATGAGGCAAAAAACAGCTTAAAGGAAAGGTTGAATTGCATGAGAACAAAAGGAAATTTAGGTGTAAAACCGATAGAATTCTGCAGCATGGGACACAGCGGCAGCCCGGGAAGCATGGGGGATACAAGCGACTTTTTGAAGAAAAGGCTGACGCAGAATATAGCTTATGCAGCGTATCACGAAGCGAAGACAATCAATGAGATAGCGGAGGAATTAGGTGTTTCACCCTTATTTATCGAGGACGAGGTTGCGGTGCTTGAGGAATACGGGTTTATGGACAAGGTCTCCGGAGGTAAGTTCCTTACTAATATTCTCATTATAGAGTCGACAAAGGAAATTTGCGAGCAGGAGCATGTCCTGAATAACAAATATGCTAAAATTGTGTGCGAAAAATATGTGCCACTTCTCTTTGAAACGATGAGAGATTACAAAGAAAAGGAAATATATATTCCGGATAATGACTTTAATTATTTGATGTGGTCGGTTATAACCTATGCTATAGGATATAAGCTTGTACGGCATGTAGATTATGATAGCTTTTCAATAAAACGAAAGGACGGCGGTGATTATATAGCAATTGCGGATATGGAAATGGATTTTAAGGTTAGCTTTGACTGGTTCTTATACGGTGCTTGCGGGGATATGACAAGGGTCTCGGAAAAATATCCGATGAATGCTTGGCAGCTTGACACTTATTATGATAGTCGTAGCGGTGGTTGGCGGGACAGCCTGACTTCCGATTACGAATTTCTCTACGAATTTATAACTGGTGCTCTAAAAAAGGAAGAATGCCAGATCGAAAAGTTCCAGAGGCTTTATAAAAAGGGTTACCTCCTTAATAATATAAATAAAGATGAAGTAAATGTTGTAATAATTAAGGATGGTGGCAAGAATTGGATGACAAACAATAAATTAGCAAATATTCTACCCGCTGTTACAGATGAGCTGATTGAAATCGGCAAAGAATTCGATGACGAGATGTACCGTCTAAAGAAGGTTATGTTTCCCGCCCATATGCAGAAGCTGTGTAAAGCAAGGACGAATAACTGCCTTTCTTCCAATTCCGTAAGAACGAGAGTGCTTGAACAGCTGCTTGCAAGCGGAATGCTCAAGCAACCTACCGAGAAACAAAAGCACGGACTTAACACAATTATGTTTTGTGACACACTTCCAATTCAATAGAGATATAAAATACCAGACCCCCCTTGAAGAAAAATCTTCAAGGGGGGTTCTATGTGAAGCATCTAATCTACTCCGCTGAATCTAATCTAAAGCTAAACTCGTGGTACTCACCGCCGCTTCCGTTGCGGTTTATTCTGAATATTTTTATTGAAACAATTTTACCCGCTTGATATTTCGCAAGCTCCGTAATGAGCGCATCCGTTGAATCTATCTCCACGCCGTTAAACATTGTGATTATATCGTATGTCTCAAGCCCCGCCTTATATATAGCAGACCTTCTGGAGACCTCGATAACAAATGCACCCGACGGCGGGTCAAAGCTTAAGTCCAACATATTAGAGCTAATAGCGTCCTCAACTGTCTTAACGATTATATTTAATCTTGGTGAAGCGGTTACAAAATCGTCATCCGGTCGTTCCTCTACTTTTCCGTATTCGATAAGAGTGTTGATGATAGTCACGGCGTTTTTAATCGGAATAGCAAAGCCCAGCCCCTCATATTCGTTCATCAGCTTGAGCGTATTTATACCAATTATCTGACCTGCCATATTTATAAGCGGTCCGCCGCTGTTGCCGGGGTTTATGGAGGTGTCGGTTTGGATGAGTGTCATTGTCTTTACCACGGTTCCGGCGTCGTTGGTTACCTTTATATTCCTTGCTATACCGCTGATTATACCCATATTCATCGTTCCGGCAAGCTCTATGCTGTAGGGAGTCCCGATTGCTACGACCTGCTCGCCTATTTTAAGATTATCAGAGTTGCCTATATCTATTGGAGTAAAGCCGCTGCCCTCGATTTTTAAAACAGCAATGTCGCTGATAGAATCGCTTCCGATCAATTCTGCGGTATACTTAGTATCATCGTAGAAGGTTACGGTTATTGTTTTTGCGTTGTTTATTACATGATGATTTGTTATTATATAGCCGTTTTCATCGGCTACGAAACCGCTTCCCAGCGAGGTGTTTGTAAGAACTGTTACACAGCTGTTCTTTACCCTTTCATACAGCTCGGTGAGGTCTGAGGTGTATTCCAAGTTTTCATCGTTTATCTTTATCACTTCCGGTATATCCTTTGAGGTGTCCTCTTCGGATACGGCGGATATATCAGAACTGTTATCAACAAGCGGGTTCGGTATATAGCCCATAGACACCGACCATCCGATTAACGAAATGGTCAAAAACAGGCAGATAATAACCGTGGCGGCAAATATTTTCGCCCTTTTTTTCTTTTTTGGCTTCAATTGCTTAGCTCCGTCCCAATTATACATATAATAGGATTCATCCTGCGGCTGCGGCGGTTGCTGTGAGGATTGACCAGGAACGGTGTTTTCAACAGGTACATTGTTCACCTCATTAATGCTCGGAGATGCTTCGTCCGGCTGTGTACCGTTAGTAAGGTTATTGTTAAAATCGTTGTTGTTTTCTGTCATTATAACTCCATCCTTCCTTTGTTTTCCATGCTTTATTATAAATGAATAACCTTAAAGCATGCTGAAACATATAAAAATTATTTATTTTTCTCGGCAACCGGCTTTTCCGGAATAGGTAGGGTAAAGCTGAATTCGGTAATTTTACCCGGTTCGGAAACCACCTTTATATCCTCTCCGTGGTTAATTAGCGTCGTTTTCACAATGTACAGCCCAAGCCCCGTTCCGGTTTTGTCTAATCCTCGGGAACGGTCGCTCTTGTAAAATCGCTCGAACAAATAGGGAATCTCATCTGCAGGAATCCCCTGACCGGTGTTTTTAATGGAAAGAAACGCTTTTTTCTTTTTCTTATCTATTGTAAGCGGTAAAATAGTAATGGATACCTGTCCGTTCTTAGGTGTAAACTTAACCGCATTATCTATAAGATTATATATTACCTGATGCATAGCATCGGTATCAGCTCTGACGAAAAGGTCCTGCTCGTTATTGAACTCAATCTCGAGCCGCTTTGCATCTATTTTCTTTTCAAAGGAGATTAACACCTGTCGTGTTTTCTCGCTTAGGTTGAAGTCCGTCATTTTCAGCTTGGTGTCCCCAGCCTCAGAGCGGCTGAGCTGCAGGAGCGAGCTTACAAGCCTTGATAGCCTGCGTACTTCTGCGGAAATTATACCCAGATAATAGGAATGCTTATCCTCCGGAATGGTTCCGTCCAGAATACCGTCCACAAATCCGGAAATAGTGGTCATCGGTGTTCTGAGATCGTGCGAAACATTGGCGAGGAAGGAGGAACGCATCTCCTCCAGCCGTGCGAGAGAGTCCGCCATGTTATTAAATGCCTCTGCGAGTGCCGCAACCTCGTCCCGACCGCTCACCTTAACACGCTCGGCAAAGTTACCTTTGGCGAAATTCTTTGCCACTGTGCTTATCTGCTTAAGTGGCTCTATAATGCGTTCAGAAATAAAGTAGACCGAAATTAGAGCGGCTAAAAATATCCAGAGCGAAACCGATACGATAGTTTTTATCATCTGGCTTGTCAGCACGGGATCTCCTATATCCGACGAGCTGACCATAACAATGGCAAAGGGACCGTCGTCCGATTGGAGTATGTAGAAATAATTAAGCATAAGGCTGTCATAAAGACCGTCAACTCTGCTTATTGTGTATACTTCCTTGTTATTGAGTATGTTATCAACCACCGTTTTTGAAACAAAACCCGCTTTTGGTTTTGCGGATACGGAGGAAGTTATGAGCTTTCCCTCGGTATCAATGATATATATATTGGATTGCGCAAGGGTAGCCACGGTTAAAAGGTTGTTTTGTATATCGTCGGCATAGTTCCTGGCGACGGAATGTATATTTTTATCCTCGGATATTTTTATAAACGCATTAAGGCTGTTGGCGGTTATCTCTGCGCTTTTATCCATCATAATCTGCTTGGATTCTATTGAGTAATTGGTTATCATAGAGGATATAACAAGGATAAGTATTATAAAGCTGAACAGAATTATAAGCGTAAAGGTAGTAAGATATTTTGTAAATACGCTTTTAAACATCCGCTTTTCACTCCCCTGTGCATTATAATAACAATAATACTTTTCCGTTACTATCATTATTACCATTATAAACCGTTTTACCCAAAAAATCAAATTAAATTTAGGCATTTTTAATGAATATAAAAAACAGAAAGAGAACATTTACACACCTCTGTGCAAATGCCCTCTTTTTTATTTATAACCCTATGAATTTTTGGATAAAGCAAGCTGTTTAGTCGCTGAGGACCTCAAACTTGTAGCCTACGCCCCAAACTGTTTTGAGTATCCATTTGTCGGACGCTCCCTCCAGCTTCTCACGCAGACGCTTGATGTGTACATCAACCGTTCTCGAGTCTCCGAGATAATCAAACCCCCAGACCTTATCAAGCAGCTGGTCACGGGTGAACACTCTGTTGTAATTTGATGCAAGGAAATAGATAAGCTCCAATTCTTTGGGAGGAAGGTCTACCGGCTTTCCTAAGATTTTAAGCTCGTACTTCTGAAGCGAAATCTCGATATTTTCGAATTTGATAAGCTCGCCGTCGGCTGTGTCATGCTTTGCATAACGGCGAAGAACAGCCTTAATGCGTGCAAACACTTCCTTCATATCAAGCGGCTTAACGATAAAGTCGTCTGCACCGAGCTCAAGTCCGAGCACCTTATCAATAGTCTCACCCTTTGCGGTAATCATGATAATAGGCTTTGAAGAATGCTCCCTAATCTCTCTGCATACCTGCCAGCCGTCTTTTTTCGGCATCATAATGTCAAGTAAAACCAGATCAGGCTCGTACATTCTGAATGCGGTTACGCCCTCCTGACCGTCATTTGCGGTCTTTACCTCATAACCCTCTTTTTCCAGATACATGCGAAGCAACTCGCAAATGTTAAGGTCGTCATCGACAACAAGGATTTTAGTCATAGCAATTAATACCTCCGTTATTTAGTGTTGTTTACATATGAATATTAACTCGAATTGTTATTACTGTGCATATAATATCACAAAAAAATCCATTTGTCAATACCATTTTGCATATTTATTTAAAAAAATAAAACTTATGTACACATTTAAATATATAACAATATGTACGAAAATTATATATTGATTATAATCGCAAAAAAGTATATAATGTAATGGTATATGATTATATGACAAAAAATCATACTTGAATGCGGAAAGGCATGGTACTTAAAAATATGAAACTTGGTATTGTCGGTTTACCGAATGTCGGGAAAAGCACACTTTTTAACGCTTTGACAAAAGCGGGAGCGGAAAGTGCGAATTATGCATTCTGCACCATCGATCCTAATGTTGGGGTAGTTGCCGTACCTGACGAAAGGCTGAACAGGCTTGCTGAAATATATAAGCCTAACAAAGTGATTCCCGCGGTTATTGAATTTGTAGATATAGCCGGACTTGTACGGGGAGCGTCACAAGGTGAGGGACTGGGGAACAAATTTCTGTCACATATAAGAGAAGTAGACGCTATAGTTCATGTTGTCCGCTGCTTCGGCGGCAGTGAGATTATACATGTGGAGGAGAGCACCGATCCACGGAGGGATGTTGATACAATCAACACCGAGCTTATACTGTCTGATATAGAAATGGTAGAGAGGCGTATTGACCGCTTAAAAAAGCAGCTAAAAGGGGACTCTAAAGCGGCTGCGGAGCTTGAATTGCTGGAGCGGATTGTAAAATTGCTCGGAGAGGGAATTCCCGCCCGTCTGATACAGCTTGACGAAAACGAGAGGGAGATTTTTGCGAGTGTTCCTCTTTTGTCCGGCAAGCCGGTCATATACTGCGCAAATGTAGCCGAGTCCGACCTCGCAAAGCCGGATGAGGAGAACGAGTATTTCAAGGCTCTTGTTGATGCGGTAAGCGGCGAGAACGCCGAAATAATAAGCATAAGTGCGGATATAGAAGCGCAGATTGCAGAGCTTGACGAGGAGGAGCAAAGGCTGTTTATGCAGGATTTGGGAGTCAACGAATCGGGATTGGACAAGTTGATTCGTTCGTCCTACAGACTGCTGGGGCTTATAAGCTTCCTTACAGCCGGACAACCCGAGGTGCGTGCCTGGACCATTAAAAAAGGAACAAAAGCACCGGGTGCGGCAGGGAAAATACACAGCGACTTTGAACGGGGCTTTATTCGTGCGGAGGTTGTCGCCTATAACGATTTGATGGAAAAAGGCTCGATAGCCAACGCAAAAGAAGCGGGCATGGTACGCAGCGAGGGTAAGGATTATGTTATGAAGGACGGCGATGTGGTGCTGTTCCGATTTAATGTTTAAAATAAAAAAATAAAAGGCTTTTTAACAGGTTAAAGAGGAGAAAACAATGAACACAGCAAAAAAAACAAAGAGAGCTCTAACTCTGCTTCTAACGGTTGTAATGCTTGTGGGTATCACTATACCCGCAGCTGTATTTCCGGTACGGGCGGAGGAGGTTACGGTTATCGCCAACGGCTTTAATACGGCGAGAGGCACGGGACAGCTCATTATCTTTAATTCGGAATACGGTGCGTCAACCGGAACCAATGAGTGGGGATATGAGGTAGTCGTCAGCAGCGACAATGTTGTTACCAAGATAGGCGGTAATAATAATGCAATACCGTCCGGCGGTTTTGTTTTATCGGGGCATGACGCTGATGACGGGGAAAAAATGAAGACCTATCTTATGGAGAATGTTAAGGTCGGCGATTATATAGTCTACAACATTTCCTCGCTTATAATCACTATATCGGACAAGCCGATAGCGGGAAGCAGTTATTATACAATAACCAAGCAGCTCGATGCGATTAACGGAATGCGTAATACAGACTTTTTGGTTGTTTATACGGCAAAGGGAAGCAGAACCGGTACAAATGAATGGGGTTATGAGGTAATCTGTGAGGGCGGCAGAATCGTTTCACTCGGCGGAAACGACAGCTTGATACCCTCCTCGGCGGACAGCTTTGTTATTTCCGGACACGGCACTATGACCGGATGGCTCAAATTAAATGTAAAGCTCGGCATGACCGCAAGTTTTGATGCCGAAACAAAGATATTATCATTGGGTTATGATGAGGAGGCCGCCGCATTCGGTATAAGAAAATCACTCGAGACAATCGAGGCTGATTATGAGCGAGCGCTCGAAAGGTTCAGCTATATTGATTTTTCTGCTATAAAAAGCAAGTTTGACCTTGCGACAAATACAATAAACACCGCTTATGACGATTTTATAAACGGCGGAGATGCAGTCGAATACGAATCAGCCTGTCGTGCGACAGAAATCCTGATAGAGGAGATTAAGCTCCTCTTTGCGGAGAGCCGTACTGTGGAATACAGAGGAGTATGGATTCGCCCGACACAAACAACCGAAAAAGCGGTTGACGACTATGTTCAGGAGCTGTATGACAGCGGTATAAACCATATATTCATAGAGACGCTTTACGGCGGTACTATGATAATGCCCATGCCAAAGGATAGCCTTTTTGTGCAGAATCCAAGCTGGAGAGGTTTTGATATGCTTCAGGCGTATATAGACGCCTGCCATAAAAGGGATATGGAGCTGCATATATGGATGACCGTTCTTTATGTGGGACATCCCGATTCTGCGTTGAGCTTGGGAACAAAAAAGCCGGAATGGTTAGCGGTACATAATAAGGGCGGAAATTATACAGAAGCCGAGGACAGCTCTACATACCAATTCATTAACCCCGCAAATGAGGAGGCTGTCGATTATCTCTTGGACACCTACAAGTATATATTCGAGAACTATAATATTGACGGCTTCCAGCTTGATTACATCCGTTATTTCAGAAGAAATGCGATATATGATTACGGCTACGATGATATATCGGTTAACGCTTTCAAGGATAAATACGGAGTGACTCCAAAATATGACCCGAGTGCATCCTATTGGGACAACTGGGTCGCTTTCAGAGCCCAGTATGTAACCGACATTGTAATAAAAGTCAGAGAGCTTATCGATGAGGTCAGACCTTCAATTCTATTGAGTGCGTCCGTAGCGGCGGATATTGAGGAGGCATATAATAATGTTTATCAGGATTATATGAATTGGCTTAAGGAAGGATATATTGATATTCTCAACCCCATGTCATACGGCGACGGCTACAGCGGGCATATTGCCAGACAGGCGGTAGAATGCGGAGACCAAACCTTCCTCGCCGTTGGTCGCAGCACGCAAATGCCGGAATTCCTTGCCTGGGATATATTGAGATTGGCAAGGGAAGCAAATGATGCCGGTGCGGATGGTTCGGTTTACTTTGAAGCGTCGTCGTTCCTCAAAAAAGGAACGGGAAGTGTGCTGACAAACAGCATTTACAGAAACAGAGCTATTACACCCACCCTTAATAAAGGAGCGGCGCTTATAGCATCTCTTGAATATGCGATAGGCAGAATCGATGATATTATACTTCCGCTTGAGGGAATGACAGCTGCCGAAGCGGATAGCATCAGGAACACAATAAACGATATCATTAATGCGTTTGAAGCTGAAAATGAGGTTATAGGACTGTTCGGTTCGGCTGCGGAAGCAATAAATACGCTTACTAACGAAAACGCCAAAGCGGCAATAGCAGCCGACCTTGCATATGCAAGGAAGATAGCTGTTGTAGGCAGCAGGGTTCCCGACAGAATTGATGTGATAAAACAACCTAGCAACGAGAGCGATACAAGCACCGCTTCGTCCGATGCTCCTTCGCCTGAGCCCGAAAAGAATAATATGCTTTTACCGGTTATTGTAATATTGGCAATAGTATTTGTGGCTACCGGAGCGGTTCTGTTTATCCGCAAGAAGAATTCGTAAAAATAATATTAAAACGGTAATTAAACGGCGGCAATTAGGGTTGTTTAATTACCGTTTTTTATAGAAAAAGGGTTAATTATGAAAAAAAGAACAAGAGCTGTATGGCTGTTTTTGGTTATTACATTACTTATCGGTGTTTTTTCGGGCAGTGTTATAACTGTCGGAGCCGTTTCCTACAGCGTTTCGGTAAATATTAACGGCACAAATATACCACGGTTAACCGATTATATGGTTATCTATAACAACAAGGGGAGCTACACAAACACGAATGTTTACGGCTATGAGGTGGTTGTTACCGCAGGTATCGTTACCTCACTCGGCGGAAACAACAGCTACATACCGACCGCGACAAACTCCTTTGTGGTATCGGGTCACGGAAGCTCGGTTGATTGGCTTAAGGAAAATGTTGTTATCGGTATGAGAGCGTCCCATACTTCCTCAAAGGTTACATTTACATACGACAACAGCACAGTTTTGATGAATCTTGAGATAAACATTAACAATATGCAGGCGGCTTATGACAGTGCGTCGGCAACCTACCGAATTATAGATTACAGCAGTCTTTCCGGTCGTATTACGGCGGCTCGTGCAAGCTATAATGCATTAAAAGCGGCATATAACGCCGACAACTCGTATGATGTCGAGGCGAACAGCGCTTCGTTGTTTGCGGAGATAAAGAGCATTGTCCGACTTTGCAACGAGAGCAGCAGCGTTGAGATAAGAGGCGTTTGGATACGCCCTACTCAAAAGACAACTGCGGCGGTAGAAAACTATGTGCAGCAGCTCTATAATGCGGGAATAAATATGGTATGTATAGAGACGCTGTACAACTCAAC
>PGZT01000071.1 GCA_002841455.1 Firmicutes bacterium HGW-Firmicutes-21
CCTCGGAGAGCGCAGTACCCCATTGTCCCGCACCGGTCTCGGTGGTCAAGCCGTCCAGATTCTCCGCCTTAGCATAATACGCCTGTGCAATGGCAGAGTTCAGCTTGTGGCTGCCCGAGGTATTGTTGCCCTCGAATTTGTAGAAGATTTTTGCGGGTGTACCGAGATGCTTCTCAAGGTTATACGCACGAATAAGCGGAGACGGGCGGTACACCTTGTAGAGCTCAAGAACTCTCTCGGGTATCTCGATATAACGGGTTGTGCTGTCCAGCTCCTGCTGAACAGACGCCTTGCTGAATACAGGATAAAGCTCCTCCGCCGTAATCGGCTGAAGGGTTCCCGGATTAAGCAGCGGATCGGGCTGCTCCTTCATATCGGCTCTTAAATTGTACCAGTATCTCGGTATTTGATCCTCTGATAAATAGGTTCTGTAGGGAATTTTCTTTGACACGCTAATACACTCCTTTATAAATTTGAATACAAAAAAGACTCTTATCCCAAAGCATTCCGTAACGGAATGTCATATTGGGACAAAAGTCTAAAAAACTTCTGCGGTACCACCCAATTTGTCTGCGGAAAAGCTCCGCAAGACCACTTTACGCACAAATATGCGCTGTCGCTGTTACGGGCGAAACCCGTTAGTTGCTACTTAGAAGAAATATCTATATTTCTTCCTTTCGTCTACCCTCATAAGTCCATTCGGCAAAGGCTCGTTTGCGCTGCTCGCAGCTTCGGTGTTACCGAAACAGCACTCTCTGTAAAACGGGTGTCAATGCTTACTACTCTTAATCAACGGTTTATATATTATAGGTTGATATTATTTTATACCATAATAATTAATTTGTCAACATTTATTTTATTGTGTCGGTGTTTTTAACGGTTCTCAAGATATTCCTCAAGACAAAGGTTACTAAGGTACATCTCCGTAGCCGCTTTTCTTCCCACATATCTGAAATGCCACGGCTCGTATATAATTCTGGTTATATCGGTCTTATCCTCGGCGTATCTCATTATAAAACCGAAACGATGTGCGTTCTGTGCCAACCATTTAGCCTCGGGAGTGTTGCCGAACGCCGCACCAGCGGAGGAAAGGTTGTGCATATCGCACACAAGACCGGTCTGATGCTCGCTGGTGCCCGGTCTTGCGGAAAAGGTTGAGACATATTCCTCGCATTCCTCGAGGGTAGCGAACTTAGAAAGGTTCTTATTTACATTGTCATTAAAAATTTCGCTTTGTTTGGAATACGAGCGGTATGCGCTTGTAACCGTAACATCTGTAACACCGTATTCGGCCGCTTCGAGTAGGAACGCCTGCAACGCTTTTTCTGCGGTATATACCATTTTTTGAGTCGCTCTGCCGTCCTTGCGGGTGTATACAACATCAACCATATTTGCAGGAACATAATCGCTTGCCAAGGGATGCGTTTTATTTACAAGAATAAGGTATGCGTCCGCATTCTCTGGTTCTATATATTGCTCCCATTCGGTAATATCTATTGCATACTCGACCCCTATGTATTCCTCATAGCTCTGGCTTGTCTCGTCTATACCGCTATTATCCGGTTCGCTTAACGAGCTTCCGTTGTTTTTTGATTCTGTTGACTCGGAAACTGCGGATTGATTCGGGGTGTTTGAATATTCGTCGCTTATATGCGTGTCGTTATGTCCCAGTGCCGTAAGCACAAGGAATATTGCACCTGCGACCGCCGCCGTTGTCAGCACGGTTGCCAATATCAAAGGATAATTGGTTCTGTTTTTTCTTTTAGAATTATTATTTGCCATTAAAGAACTCCTTTTGCACTTTCGAGTATATCACGGGCTGCTACGGCAATATCGGGTTTACCGAATATAGAGCTGCCCGCCACAAGCACATTTACTCCGGCGCTAACGCATAAAGCGGCGTTGGTGATGTCAATACCGCCGTCAATTTCGATGTCAATATCAAGGTTGCGATTATCAATTTGCTTTTTTAGCTCTTTAACCTTTTCAAGCATCTCGGGCATAAAGCTCTGACCGCCGAAGCCGGGCTCAACCGACATTATAAGAACCATATCGCAGTAATCCAATAAGGAATAAATCTCCGTTATCGGTGTTTTTGGCTTGACCGAAACCGCGCTTTTTATCCCTTTGCTTCTTATATATTTAAGCACCGACAAGCATTTATCGGTAGCTTCCGCATGAATTGTTATTATATCCGCACCTGCGGTAATAAAATCGTCTATGTATCTCTCCGGCTTTGTTATCATCAAATGCACATCAAAAATCATGTCGCAGCTGTTTCTTAGTGATTTAACAAGCGGTTGACCGAAGGATATATTCGGCACAAAAATTCCGTCCATAATATCAAGATGCAGATATTCGGCTCCCGCCTCGTGTAAAACAGATAGCTGGCTTCTTATATTCGAAAAGTCACACGCCAAAAGTGACGGAGCGAGTATTATTTTTTTTTGCGGGTTGCTCATTCAGTATCCCCTTTCGGCAATATTCTACATAATATAATAGTAATATACGGCAGGCAACGCTGCAGCGGGCTGTTTAAAAACAAGGAGCCTAACAAAAAGTTGCAGTGTTCCTGCCTGATATATTTTACTATATCTTATATTATACTTAGTATTTGCTACTGTCAAGTCAAAAAATGTTATGAAAGACAACTTTTTCACCCATTGCTATTTCGTCTATATAATTAAGGAACCTTTCCTTTGCCGCAAGGAACTCGTCCTCACTGCCGGATTCCTTATATGATTTCATATCGCTGAGTGCTTTTTCCGTCTCCTCAAGTATCTTGGCATTTGCGGATAAAGATAAAAAATAATACTTTTCCTTCCAATAATAATACAACTCATTTATATCTGGATTATCGGTAAGCTCAAGCAGCCTATCTGTAATGTTTGATACAATTATTGAATTGGCAATGACAAGTCCTATTACAATAATCAGTAAAATTATCGCTGTAATTGCGTTCTTCAAATCAGTTATTCCCGCTTCCTTTTTTTGGTAAAACACTCATCTTGCCGGTTTGTTCGAGTATTATGGTATCTATCTCCTTAATCTGTCTGTAACCGTTAATACGAATTTCGGCTTCTATTTCATCGGGAGTCACACGGGTTTTAGTAAGGTTCTTGCTTATTACATTACCGTTTTTAACCAAAACAACGGGTTTTCCGTCAATAATTTTTCGTATAAAAGCGCTTTTTCTGCAAGTAAACGCAATAATAATTTCTATAGATGCAATAACAACCAGCGGGACAAGCCCGTGCGAGAGTGGAATATCTCTGTCTGTTATCGGAAGTGCCGCAAGCTCGCTTAAAAGAATTACCGCAACAAATTCGGACAGCTGCACCTCCCCAATCTGTCTTTTGCCCATTAGTCGCATTAAAACCGTAAGCATTATATAAAATACAAAGGTTCTTATCAGCATTACTACCATAACAACACCCCTTTTTTATTATATTTTGTAGAACGCTCGAGCTTTATACAAAATGCACAAAATAACCGCAAAAAATTCCATATTTTGCGCTATATTTATTTGTCGAAAAGTGTTGACAATTGCTGATGCGCGTGTTACAATATGCAAGTCGCTTAAGAAACCGAGGTTGAACACGGTAAGATAAAGTGACCGCGGACATTGAAAATTGAACAACAACGAGAGTACAAAGCTTGGTGAGCCGAAAGGTGAGCCGAGGAGATATAGGCGTATATGAGAGTATACGGATATGTTAAATAAAAGTACTAAGATCTCGTTAATTCTTTAAAAAAGTAATA
>PGZT01000017.1 GCA_002841455.1 Firmicutes bacterium HGW-Firmicutes-21
TTCAAATACGGTTTTGTGCCTTGGATGCAAAAGGTGCATCCATTTGTAATACATACAAAACGGCACAATTCCCTCTTTTTGGCATAAATGCCGATGAAAGGTATGGTCATAAGAATGAAAAAAACATCAAATCTAATAACCGTTATAGTGTTTGTCGGAATCATGGCTATTCTATCCGTCCTATTTGTATTAAAAAAGGACGATAGCTTTTCCGAGCAGGAGAATCGGGATTTGCAGACTCTGCCCGAGTTTACCATCGAGGCACTCATTGACGGCAGCTATTCAAAAAAAATAAACAGCTATTTTTCCGACCAATTTCCCTTTAGGGACACCTTTGTAGGTATTAAAGGAATAAGCGAGCGCGCCCTGCTTAAGGGTGAGAACAACGAGGTGCTTTTGGGCAAGGACGGCTTCCTTGCGGTACGCAGCTTTTCGGTATATGACGGAAAGAATCAAATAGGTCCCACGGATTATTATTTTAAAAAGGTACTGAATGCACATTTTTCGTCCGTCAAAAAGCTGCGGAGCAGACTTGAGGAGGGAGGAACGGAATTTGCGATTATGATTCCGCCCCGCACCATTGATGTTGCCGCAAGTAAGTTTAACTACCCGGCGGAAAACAGCGATAAGCTGCAGGCATATATAAAGGAAGGACTTAAGGATGCTAATTATATCGATATTCTTCCTATATTAAAAACGAAGCTGGAGGACGGCGAATATGTCTATTACAAAACCGACCATCATTTTACCACACTCGGCGCATATTATTCATATTGTGAGGTAATGAAGCAGTTCGATCTTGAGCGGGATATTATACCGCTCGGGGATTTTACCGCCGAGAAGGTCAGCGATAATTATTACGGAACCACATGGTCGAAGTCCGGGTTCAAGTTTGTTGCCCCCGACAGCATTTATTTCTATCATTATAATAACGGCGACGAAAACGAATATACAACGGTAAAGGACGGCTCGGCGTTCACGGGCTTTTACGACCGTTCGTTATTAGGCACAAAGGACAAATATTCGTCCTTCATCGGGGGCAACAGCTTCCGCACAAGCATCACCAAAACGAGCGGAGCCGATGCAGGGGAAAGACCAAAGCTGCTACTTGTCAAGGATTCCTTCGGATTGAGCCTTGCGCCCTTCCTTGCTTTGCACTTCGACCTTGAGATTGTTAATGTCGCAAATATGCATTCGGTCAGCGGATTAGCGTCGGAATACGGCTGCGATTATGTACTGATTGTGTACAATACGGAAAATCTTATATCAAACAGGTTTCTGGCATACAATTCGTAAAATATTTATTTTACAAAATGTTTGGTTTTGGTTTATATACTAAATGTAGTGGTCAGCTACTGTTTTTTCGACAAATATGTCAAAATAACTTAAAACTCTACAGTTTAATTCATTTTTTGTGTTAAAGTTATTAAAAATATTCGGAAAAAAAGACCAAAACCTATTGACAACGGTAATATAGAATTGTATAATAAGTTACAAAACAATGGTTCCGTACCACTTATCGACAGCTCGGACGAGGATGCTTTTTGCGAAGGAGAGTATTCACCGTCTTTTCGGTCGTTTAAATGGGAAAGGACATCGGCGTTTTACACGGATATAAAAAATTGAAAGGATGACCCTATGAAAAGCAATTTTAAAAGAGCACTTTCATTCTTAATTGTGTTCTGCCTGCTGTTCACCACTCTTTGGACAGTAGCCATAGTAGCTTCGGCTGAGGGTGAAGTATGGGAGCAAACCTATTACGGCACACCGAACGACTACTACGCAGGCGGAGCAAAAACAATCTCTGTAACAGATTCTTCTTTCGCCGACTGGGCGGGACAGGATCTTATCGAGGTTGACTCGTTAGCACATCCAGAGAACTGGCAGAACCCAGCAACACGCGTCGGAGAGATTAAGTTCCGTTACGCACTCGCCTGGGACGCAACCAACCTCTATTACTACATAGAGATTGATGCACCGATGACAGCTCTCGAAACAGCAACAGCCCCTCGTTTGTTTATTGACATCACTCCGGCGACAATAGCCCGTACAGGACTTGTCGACTTCGGTTACGATGCAACTGCGGGGAAAATGATCTGTAAGAGAGCAGACAAGTTTGGCGGTAATGCCACAACCAATGCAGAATTTAAAGCATCGGTTGGCGTTAATTCGGCGGAAGTCGCCGGAATCACCTACCTCGAGGCTTCTATTCCTTGGGCAGGCATGGGCGAGGCGTTCACTCCCCAAGATAACGCGACGATTAAATTTAACACCGGTGTTCTTACAACAACAAGCGTAACTTCGCTCTATGCAGACAATGCATATGAATGGGGTACTACTAACGCACCGTGGCAAAACAATGTTGAGTACCTTACCATGCACTTCGCAACAGGTACCGCGGTTCTTCCCGTTGTAACACCTAAGGCACTTGTTACCACTGCTGTTCAAACAGTGGATTTTGAAGAGACAAATATGGCATTAGGCAAGACCTATACCGGAACAGCCGGCACAAGAGCAGGCTGGATTGATCCGGGCACTATTCTTACCAACGGCGTATATGGAACATTTGAAACAATCAGCGGAACCGTATTCGCAGGCTGGCAGGGCGGCGGTATCGGCGCAAATGCCGGCACACTCACCCCCAATGTCGAAGCTGACGGTAAAATCGTCAAGATTATCGACCTCGGCTCGGCTGTAAGCGGAATGCACAAGTTCGTCGCTTCCTCCGCACAGGTCGCAATTTTTGGAATCATCTTCCCTGAGGATGTAACCTTCTACGCATCCACAAACGGAGTTCATTATCAATTGCTCGGCTCCGGTGCGATACAGAATTATGTAAGCGGACTTAACGGCGGACAGACTAAAGAGACACAGGACTATGTCGTTACTCTTGCAACAGGCGTTACAGCCCGTTACATAAAGGCTGTTATCACTCCTCCGGAAGTTGATTACGTTATTACACCAATCGGCGAAATTGCAGCGATAAAGAATATCGATGCACAACCTCGTCCCGTTCCGATCGGTAACCCTAACGCATACTGGCTTTCAGCTGAGATGGCTGCAACCGATAACGGTATCGGCGGCACCTATGCAGTAGGACAGCTCGCTAATATCTACACAGTACCCAATGTTACGGTAGCTTCCATTATGCCGGGATACAATAACTGGCTTAACTGGTGGACAGTCGGTGTATTTGAGTGGGATGCTGCCTTCGGCGCATATAAGCTCACGGCAAAATATGGCGCCGCAGACGGAAGCGGTCTTGCAAAGGGACTACTTGTAGTTCCCGCAAACGGCTTCATACTCGCCACAAACGGCGGAATGAACGCGATTAATGCCGGTCATACCCTGTTCACGGCGCAGTCTGTCGGTATCTATGCATATCTGCACGGCCCCGCTACTCACGGACAGAATTTAGCGACAATCGCTCCGCATACTAACCTTATCGGCAAGATGACCCTGTCACTGCAGACAAAGGTTCCCAACGCATACAACCCGCTCGCTCCTAAGTTTGACGGTGTTGTAGGTGATAACACAGCGTTCAGCGGAACTAATCTTGCTCAGGGCAAGAGCTATACAACCTCTGTTTTAGGAACTAATGTTCTTAAGCAGGTCGGTTACGGCGGCAACTATCTTGACGACGGCGTTAAGCTCACAAGCGGAACTGTTTCGTCGGCATATAATGTTGACACAGTCGGTTTCTACAGATCCAAAACCGGTATAATACAGGTTGATCTCGCAGAGGCTGGCACACTGTCCGGATTCAAGGTGGCTTTCTGGCAACAGACCGGCTATGGTATAGCTGGACCTAACGGAATCACAGTTGAAGTTTCCAACGACGGTGTAAACTGGACATACCTCGGCGCAATGCAGCACACTAAAGCAGAGGGCTTAACCTATGCCACGATGGCGCTTCCCAAAACAATAACCGCTCAGTATATAAAATACTCGGTTGATTGTAATGACGAGGTATTCGTTTTTGCTTCCGAGGTATTCGCATATGAGGTTAATAACTTCACACAAATCGACATTGACTTCACAACCACCTGGGCAGTCGGTACAGCAATACTCACCAACAGTGTTATAGGTCAATCAATGACACTCGGCGAGCTTACCGGAAAAGATTACTATTACTGGAATCTCGCGGTTTGCGAATGGAGTGAGGCACAAAACGCATATATTGTAACAACAAAATACAGCACATTTGCTAATCATTCTAATGTAGCAATCCCCGTAGGCGGATTCGTTCTTGCGGTACATTCCGCGGATTCCAGCTTCGCAGCATTCGCTCTGCTTCAGCAGGGCTACAAGGTTTATCTCTATAATGTAGACCCCTTGTTTGCACAACCGGGCGATACCTTCACAGACGCATACTTTACCTTCCCTGCTCCTATTGACGGTGCAGTACCGGTAACACCTGCGGCAAAAGTGGATATTACCCACAATAACGCATTCTTGGCAGGCATTATTACCCTTATGACAAGAGTAGAAGGAAATGCAGCCACAACAATCGGTGAGATTTCAGCTATCTATGAGGGCTCTCCCGAGGATTACAACTACTTCTACCTTGCGGTTGTCGAGTGGAGCAGCACAAATGTACGCTATGAGATAACAGCAAAGTACGATATACTTGGCAGACCCGCAGGAGACAAGACAGATGTTGTCGTTCCCGCAAACGGCTTTGTTATAGCTATAAACGGCGTAGCACCCAATGCATCCGCTTTGAATGCTACCATGACTGTAGGAACTGCGGTTTACCTCTACACCGATGAAACCGATTTCGCAATCATTGACTCCGGTGCAAGAGATACACTAGCAAACACATCCTTCACAGTTGGCAAGTATACCGCAACCGAGAGGTATTATGTACCACCGGCAAACATGACAGCAATCAACAACGCTATAAATCAGATCAGCGGTCTTGTAGCATCTGATTATACGGAAGAATCTTGGGCTGACTTTATGGCAGCGCTTGAGGCGTATTATATCGCACTCGGCGGAACATTTGCCGTAAGCGGCGGACCCGGAGAATTTGTAACCGGCGTTGCAAACAACTCGGATCCTGACGAAGTAACAGTAGGAGACCTTACACTTCTTTATAATGGCAACAAGGTATCTAACGCAGGAGACTGGGGAACCTTCACCGGTGCGGTTCTGCTAGGAAACAAGGTATGCACAGATGAGACACTTAACCCCACAGTTAGTCTTGTACTTACCCTTGACCAAGTTCGCACCATAGATAAGGTTATACTTGATTTCTA
Source organism: Firmicutes bacterium HGW-Firmicutes-21 (assembly GCA_002841455.1). Classification (GTDB taxonomy): domain Bacteria; phylum Bacillota; class Clostridia; order Oscillospirales; family CAG-382; genus UBA1049. The sequence continues at coordinate 5,262 of PGZT01000017.1, forward strand.
TCATTGCTATAATGTTATGGTAGGACTTCCTAAGAACAACGAAGTAAGACTGAGCTATTCTGTTGACGGTATAACCTATACAGATCTCGGAACCTTCACATTCGTAGGAGCACCGGCGGCAGGTACATTCGGAGTTATCGAGGCAACATTCGACATAGGCGTAGTTGACGCAAGGTACATAGGTGTTGAGTTTGACTTCGGACCAAGCCCGTTCGGACCTCCTCATCCAGATGGAAAGGTAGTCTGGGAGTGGATGAGCCTTACCGAGGTAGCTGTAGCTGAGGTTGTTGTAGTTGAACCGATGACAATTCAGAAGCTCGTTGATCTTATCGGCGAAAACGGTTTCAACGCAGAGCAGCAGACTATACTTGAAGACGCAGCTCTCGACATAATCGTTGCTAAGGGCAACCTTGAACTGAGTGTTATACTCGGCGATCTTGATGGCGACGGCGAATTTACAGCAAATGATATAATACTTTCTCTTCAATCAAATGCAGGACTTATAACCTTAGCATCAGAGCAAATGGCCGCTTTTGATGTTGATGGTAACGGACTTGCAGAAGCGAATGATATTATACTAATGCTTCAGATGAACGCTGGCATCATTACAGTATGGCCCGCTAACATCGTATAAAGATTATCAATAAAAATAAAAGGAGATTTTATGAAGACAAAAGCAATTAGAAAACTGTCAATGCTTTTAGTGGTAGTAATGATACTGAGTTCATTTTTGATGACCACAGCTTCTGCCGCTTATGACACTGTGCAGTTCAACTTCGTTCCGTTAGGTTTTAATGCGCAAACTGGATTGACTAATGGAACCCAATTCTGGATAGCAGTTGAGTACAATTCAGGCTCAACAGGTGTATGTTTTACTCGTTTTGATATGAGTTGGGACGCATCAAAAGTTGTATACGAAACAGGATCTATCACTACTAACCCTGGAAATCGTTACCCCGGTAAAATACCCGTAGGAACAACCGGAGTGCTTAACAACCTCAATGCAGCTACTGGACAGTTAATCGCCAATAAAGCAGCAGCTACAAACTGGGTTTTTGAGAATGACGATTTGGAAGATGAGTTGCTGACAGTGGCAGCGGTAGCAATATTCAGGTTTAAGGTTATAACTGATGAGCCTACAAACTTCACATTTACATTTAACAGTACAGATGCAAACAGTGCTAAAGCAGTTGGCTCTGACGTTCTTCAAACAAACAACAACAACCTTATGATTCCGCTTAACGGTGGCGCACCCGTTGTAGAGCCTATAGTTTCTCTTGGTGCTAAGGTTAATCAGGCACAAAAGGGACTTAGATTCGGCGCAGAGTTCAATAAGAAGAATCTCGAAGTTGAGCAGATCGGTATGCTTTTGTACCCGACAGCAAAACTCGGTGCAGACACTCTTGATATGAACTACTACCTCGCAAATCCGTACAGCGCAGCAAACCAGACAGGCGTTGTTAAGGTAAGAGCGGTTGGTATCGCAGCGGCAGACTTTGTACCCGGTAGAGCGTTTGGCTTATACGACAAGTTTACCTATTTCGTAACACTTCTCAGTATTCCCGATGCTAGTCTTGCAACAGATGTAACAGCAGTACCCTTCATTGAGTACGCCGACGGATCAATCGTTTACGGTGCTCCGCTGGTTCGTAACTACAGTGCGGTATTAATTGCTGCTGATCCAATAGTAGGGTAAGGGAGGAAATATAATAATGAAAAAAACATATACATCTCCTGAGCTCGAACTCATAAGGTTTGAAGTTGAGGATATAATCACAGAGTCCGGCGTTATTGCCGAGAGAGCTGGCGATAACGAGTTTACCGCTCCTGCCGGCTGGTGGTCATAAACTAACAGTTTTTAATTGTTAGCGGAATAACATTTTGGGGGCAGGGTTTTATTACTCTGCTCCCTTTATTTAGCAAATCGCAAAAGAAAATATTGACATTTACGAAAAAAAAAGTTATAATACATTCACACAATAATCTCTTTGGGAGAAATATCATTTGAAAGGAATTTAATATGAAAAAGAATGCATTTAGACTGCTTGCAATGATTATCGTATGCTCGATGCTCACCGCAGGTATATTTATCCTTACCGCAGGAGCTGTGAATGAGGGCGACACCCTTTATGTTACTCAAATAAACAAGCTTGTCGGCGCTGCCAGTGGCACTGTGTTTACCAAAGCCTACAATAACACAACCACCATAAAATCAAGCCAGGGTAATTTCCGTTGGGTTGCGGTTATTGCGGCAGAACCGACTAGCACAGCGGGCGTATACAGGGTTACATATACCGGTAAAAACCTAACAAAGGGTGACGACGGTACTGCCGATGTAGCGGTTACCATACCCGCCAACGGATTCATTTATACCGCTCATACAGACGACAGCGAGGCTGCAAAAGCGTCTGGCGTTTGGGAATCCTCAGGTGAAAACACCAGAAAAACCGGAGAATTAACCGTAGGTCAGTTAATAACAATCACAGGTATTGACATTACGGCAGGTACGATTAGCGCAAGCGCACAAATTACAGTTGGCGGAACCGCGGCAGCTGTTTCCGAGACTGAATCTCCAGCGGAATCCCCCGATGAGTCTCCTGCGGAATCTCCTGACGAGTCCCCAGACGAGTCTCCGGCGGAATCTCCAGACGAGTCTCCGGCGGAATCCCCCGATGTGTCTCCCGCAGTTTCTGCAGTTGGTGACACAAGCGAGGATGAAGGCGGACTTGATACTCCCGTTCTTATTGCTATAATAGTTGCCGGTGTACTTGCCATAGCAGTTATCAGCTATGTCATAGTAAAGAAAAAGAAACAGTAAGCAATAAGCAACACTTATAAGAATTGAATAAAGGCTCCCGCATTATCTGCGAGAGCCTTTTTTTGGAGTAAAAGCGGCTATATTTCCTTTGTCGTTATTTCTTTTAGGATTAACGACTCGAAGTCGTTTATACTCATCTCACCTAAATCACCGTTTTTGCGGCTTCTGATTCCGAGAGTACCGTTTTCCCTTTCCTTTTCGCCGATGATAAGCATATAAGGTAGCTTCTCAAGCTGTGCCTCCCGTATCTTATAGCCCAGCTTCTCATTACGGACATCAATTCCGGCACGGATACCTGCGGCTCTGAACCGTTTGAGAACACCCTCCGCATATTCCTTTTGAAAATCGGAAATAACGATAAGCCTGACCTGTTCCGGAGCCAGCCATACGGGCATTGCACCGGCGTATTTCTCGATAAGCAGAGCGAGGGTTCGCTCGTAACAGCCGACAGAGGAACGGTGGATAACAAAGGGGAACTTCCTGGTATCGTCCTTGTCCACATATTCCATTCCGAACCGTTCCGCAAGCTGAAAATCGATTTGGATTGTAATAAGCGTGTCTTCCTTACCGTGTACATTTTTTATTTGAATATCAAGCTTTGGTCCGTAGAACGCAGCCTCGCCGTCCGCCTCGTAATAGTTTATTTTTAAATGGTCGAGTATGCCGCGCATGACGCTCTGAACCGATTCCCATTGTGCGGCATCACCGATATATTTTTGTTTGTCGTTCTCGTCCCATTTAGAGAAACGGTAATAAACATCCTCATCAAGCCCCAGTGTTTTGAGCATAAACTGAGCAAGCTCAACAGCTCCCGCAAATTCGCTCTCAAGCTGATCGGGTGTACAGGCTATATGTCCCTCGGATAGGGTAAACTGACGCACTCTGATAAGCCCGTGCATCTCTCCGCTCGATTCGTTGCGGAAAAGGGTTGAGGTCTCGTTATATCTTAGCGGAAGGTCCCTGTAGGAACGCAATTGTGCAAGATATGCCTGAAATTGGAACGGGCAGGTCATCGGGCGAAGCGCAAAAATATCCGCCTCGGGGTTATCCTGCTCATTACTGTCGCCTATAATAAACATACCGTCACGGTAATGGTCCCAATGTCCGCTTATCTTATAAAGCTCCCGTTTTGCAAACATCGGTGTCATGGTTTGCAAATAGCCCCTGCGCTCCTCCTCATCCTCCACAAACCTCTGTAATGTACGCATTACTATAGCTCCCTTTGGGAGAATTACGGGCAGTCCCTGACCGATTAAATCGGCGGTGGTGAAGTATCCCAGCTGCCTGCCTAATTTATTATGATCTCGCTTTTTCGCTTCCTCTACCTCTGCAAGATGCTTCTCAAGCTCATCCTGTGATTTAAAGGCAGTCCCGTATATGCGTTGAAGCATTTTATTTTTCGAGTCGCCCCTCCAATATGCTCCCGTTGACTGCGTCAGCTTAAAAGCCTTGACCTTTTTTGTGTAGCTTACATGAGGACCTGCACATAAATCGGTAAATTCACCCTGCTTGTAAAACGAGATCTCCTCATCCTCGGGTAGAGCGTTGATAAGCTCGATTTTATACGGCTCGTCCTTAACCAATTCAAGAGCCTCGTTTTTGGGCAGCACAAACCGCTCTACCTTTAGGTTCTCTCCCGCAATTTTCTTCATTTCCTTTTCAATCTTGTCCAGTACCTCGGGAGTAAAACTGGTCTCGCAGTCAAAGTCATAATAAAACCCGTTCTCTATCGCAGGGCCGATAGCGAGCTTTGCGGACGGATACAGTCGCTTAACCGCCTGCGCCAGTATATGCGATGCGGTATGTCTAAGAGCGTGAAGCTCATTATATTCGGCGTTTTCCATATAAAAAATCCTTTCCTTAAAAGGTTATGAATATAATAAAGCATAATACACCCAAAAAAGGTATATGTCAACAATTTAGTTATATTCCTTTATGTAAAAGCACTTTGGTACGGGCAATTGCACCGTGTATAGGCTCGCATTCGAGCGGGGTTACAACAGCGGCGGGAGTCAGCTTTGGTTTCAGTATCCGCATTGTAATGGGGTCTTTCCCTATTCCGCCTGCGAGGGAAACATTATATGTCCCCTCAAAATGACGCTGTGCGGTATTTATAAGCTCGGCAAGATACCCGATATGTGCGTCAAGTATACCCTCGGCATAGCTGTCCGATTGCAGATATGCGTCATATACAAGCGTTGCATAGGACGCTATGTTGCTTTTTCCGCTTGCGATAAGTGTACCTAAACCCTTTATAAGATCGCAACCTGCCTTTTTCTTAACAGCCTCCGACAAAAAACCGCTGCTGTCTCTACCGTCAACAGTTCGTAAAGCGTGTGAAATTGCGGCTCTGCCTATCTCATAACCTCCGCCATACAGGTCGAAAAGCCCATATCCGCCGATACGATGCAATACATCACCTTTTTTTACAAAACAGGAGGTTCCGGTTCCGCATATAACCCCCGCCCCGTCGCTCTCGGGAAAAGCTGCGTATAAAATATTTACTCCGTCGTGGTTTACCCCGATTAAAGAATCGGGATAAGCTACCGAAACCGCAGCTTTAATACGGCTTATAAAGTCGTTTGCGGTAACACCCGCAATACCGGCAAATATAGCCGAAATGCAGTCGTTTGTTATCCCCGTTTGTTCGCAGAGTGAGGAAAACCCCTCTAAGAGCAAGGCTATTGTATTATCTATCCCGATATCGTTTGGATTGGAACGGGATAATGTTATGCTCGCGACAGAATTACCGTCGAGGTCTGTAAGCATAAAAGCGGTTTTTGTGCCGCCGCCGTCAACACCTAATAAATATTTCATCAAACCTATAACCATCCTTCAATTGGAGGATTTAACTTTCAATTTCCTTTATTGCTTTGTAAAGAGTCGCGGATATCGTTAAGCGCCGCAAGCATTTTTTCCTCTGTAGACGGTGCCGGGGGAGCTGCGGCAACGGCTTCCTCTTCCTTTTTTTTGATGCTCTCCAACCTTTTACGGAAACCCATGGCGACCTTAACGACAACAAACATACAGAAGGCGATAATAATAAAATCGATTATGTATTTTAAGAATATACCGTATCTGATCGCAACCTCGGGGGTTATTGTTACGCCGTCCGTTATAACGGCCTCACTCAGGACATGCTTTAGGTCGGAAAAATCGGTTCCTCCGACAAGGATACCTACGGCAGGCATAATAATATCCGCTACGAAAGAAGAGATAATTGCTCTGAAAGCTGTACCGATAACAACACCTACGGCGAGGTCGAGTATATTACCCTGCGATACAAAGGTCTTGAACTCGTTTAAGAATCCTTTGGTCTTTGTCGCTCCGTTTGTCATTAGATTGCTATTTGGGGTTTTCATATAAACTTTTTCAGATGCTTATCACGCAACCCCTTTGCTATATCGGGGTAATTGGTGATTAAGGCATCCGCTCCGAGATTTAATAATTCCTGCATTATGGCAGGGTTGTCAATTGTATAGGGATGCACCCGCAAGCCCTTTAAATGAGCTTCGTTTATGTATCCGGGCTTTACCGCTGCGGAATGAGCGGGGTGGAGCGCCAATGCACCATATGCGAGAGCAGCCTCGCAGGCGTTCTCCATATCTCCGTATAAGGGTGCTACGACAGCGGTGCTGTCCAGCTTCATAACCGCCTCGAGTCCGTAATGAGCAAAGGAGGAGTATATGACTCTGTCCTTCATCCCGTGCTGCTCGGTAACGGCGAGGGTAAGTGCGACCGTGTCGGGCTGTGCGGCGGTATACTTAAGCTCAACATTTACTATCATATCCGATGCCTTAACCGCTTCATATAACTCTCCGAGCGTCGAAATCTTTGTACCTGCGAAGCGATGCCCGAAAGCAGTGGGATACCCGAAATCGTATTGCTTCAGCTCCTCAAGTGTCATATCGCATATATTTCCGGTTCCGTTGCTTGTGCGGTCGATGTTGTGGTCATGGCAGACAACAACCTGCTTATCCTTGGTAATTTGAACATCAAGCTCAATTCCGTCGCTACCCAGCCTTTCCGCCAACAGAAAAGCGGGTAGTGTATTCTCCGGAGCATAAGCGGATGCTCCTCTGTGCGCCCATATTGCAGTGTAAATCATAAATTATACTCCCTTTTTTACGCTTTAATTGCGTCGTTTAACTTCTTTAACAGCTCGTTACAGTCAACACCGTGAACCTGACAGGCTTCCTCAATAGTCTCGCTCCTCGCAGAGGGGCAGCCGAGACAGTGCATACCTATCTCAAAAAAGTATTTCGCAAGGTCTACATCCTTTTCAAGCACCTCGCCGATAAGTGAATCCTTTGTTATTTTCTCCATAATATTCTCATTCCTCCGATTGTGTAATGTTTTTCGAGTCAACGACTTCCGTTGGTAAAAAAGACTCTTTTAATTTTTCACCTTTTGCTTTTTTTATATCAAGCCAGAGCTTAATAAGCTGTAATAATATAAAGTATCCCCCGGAAACAGCGATGCTTATACCGATTTGTGTAGGAGTTACCTCTGTGTATTCGAATATATTCCTTACAGGTTCGAAGAAAAACAGACCACCCATTATTCCCGCGGATATAACCAACGATATTAATAAAGGAAGGTTGGCGACAGCCTTTTTTTGGAATATACTTGTTCTTGAGATATTTGTAAGTGCGTAAAAGAACAGCAGTAGGGTTAATCCGCAGATAGTTGCCGAGAAGCTGCCCGTTATACCATAAATCAAAGGTATACATACAGAAGCACCGAACGAATACATTAACGGATGGAAGAAATCCCTAAACAACGGGCGGACTTTATATCTTGGCAGCTTTTCCAATAAGAGCTTCCTGTTCGTTGGGGTGAAAGCAAGGCTTATTGCGAAAAACAGGTTGAATAATATTCCTCCGAACAAAATATCCTGTACACGAAAAGGCAGTACAAGCCCAAATAGAAGCGAAAACAAGGTTGAAAAAAATATGGTTGCAGCACCTACCGTAAGGTATTCGGCGACCGAATGGATACGAATAAAAATCAGCCGTGCATTCTGCAGGCAGTCGGTTAGGGCATCCATTCCGCTGCAGAGCATAAGTACATCCGCAGACTGCTTTAGCGTGTCGGGTGCGCTGTCGGGAACAAAGGAAACATCAGCCTCGTTCATTAAAGCAAGCTCCTCAAGCCGTTCCGCCGTGACGCCAACAATGCGTTTATCCTGCTTGCGGTATTTTAAAATGTGCCGCCACTCGTTATCCGAAAGGTTAAGAAAGAGCTTGTAATCCGGGCAGTTTGCAATAAAGAGCCCATGATCGGTAGAGTGCATCTGTTCGGCGGTAACCACCTGTTTTTCACTTGTTACAATTCCCGTATTCTTTGCGATATTATACGCTGTATAATAGCTGTCGGATGAGGAAACCACCGTTTCAATACCCGCTTGACTGCATTTATATACAGCCGACGCATTATCTACATCCATTGAGCAGTACAGGGTTATAAAACCCTTGAACATCAGTCTCCGCTCTGCGGTAATATCACGAAGGTTGTCCGCCGCCGTCTCGCCCGCCGCAATCGCAATGATAAAACCGGATTCCTGCGAATATTCTTCCAAAGCGGTAAGGATACGCTTACGGGTTACCTGACTCATCTTATATCCCGTACCGTTCAGCTCATATCCTGAGCATCGGGACAGAATAAATTCGGGTGCGCCCTTTAGGACAACAACATTTCGTCCGCCGTGCAATATCAGCACTCTGTTCACCTCGCCAGAGAGCGAATGCTCGGTATGGATTCTGAAGTATTCCCCTATATCCGACGATACATCATAGCCCTTTTCGGACAGATACTCGGCAACGGCTTCATCGTATACCCTTCCGGAAAAGGCGGAGCAGCCTCTGCGCTTTTTCCCGTAGGATTTATTTATCTTCAAATCCGAGCAGGCAAGGGAGAGGTATAACAGCTCCTTTGCCTTATCGGTGAGCTTTCGGTCGGCAGGCAGGTAAGTATTCTCGGTATAAACACCGTTAAGCGTCATTTTCTTAGGCGGAAAAGCGGTGTTTTTGCAACACATTATAGTGTTAATTTCACATATTTTAGGTATACAGTTCAGATTCTTTACCACGGCGCCATGGTTTGACATTTTTTTTGCGCCGTAGCCTAAGGAGCCGGCGGCAAGGGACGCCATGCTGTCGCATAACGAAACCGCTCCGACGGAGAGGGAAATTATAAACAGATTCGCCACATCTCTTCCCGCTATTAAGCCCGCAAACAGCAGGGCAAAGCAGGCGATTATCGTTACTATTGAAATATATTTGCCTGAGCTCTGTATATATTTAAGCATTGCCGGTAAATAATCCGCTTTTTCGCCGGTTATACGCCGTAACAGCGTATCCTTCCCGGTAGAGCAGACAATACCGCTGCCCTGTCCGCCGGTAACTATGGAACCTGCATAAACCATGTTGGCATAAACAAGCTCGTTGTCCTCCGTCGCAATAAAACGGGAGTCCTTAACCGCACTGCCCCTTGCGCCGCTAATGGGTGTCTCCAAAACGGTTAGCAGGTTATCCTCTATCAGTCTTGCGTCGCAGGGAATAACCATACCCTCGCTGAACGATATAATATCACCCGTAACAAGCCGTCTGCTGTCGGCAACATCCGTAACACCCTCACGGGTTACGGTTGCTTTGATAGCGGTATATTTTCTCGGAACATTCAAGGCGCTTGAGGCACGGGATTCCAATATGGCGTTTAACAGAATCAATAGGATAATTGCACCCGCCATAGCAAGGTAGGAATACTGTCTGTCGAAGGCATACATAATGAGGGAGCTTGCGATTAACATTATACCTAAAAGTCCTTTAATTTGGCTCCTGATGCTCTGCATAAACGAGAGCTTGAACTCGCTGTGTATTATATTTGCACCCTGCTTTGCGGCACGACGCTTTATCTGCTTGCGTGATAGACCGATAACCAAATCGGTATCCAAGTATTCCGCAACCTCAAAGGGCTGCATTCCTGCGGGGAAGAACACCTCTGTATCTTGATTATCACTCGAAGCTGAGGTTATGGTGCGTATTCCGCTCATATCCGATTTATCGTTATACGACCTGTTGCGATGCAAATTATCAGTCCTTTTATGCGGCAAGTTATCACCTCGCAGTCATGGTTATTCGCAGGTTACCGATATATTTTCCCCGTCTGTCGTTATTGAGACGGTTTTAAAGGGCGACGAGAAACAATCGATAATTTTTGCCGCAACGGGATCCTCAATGTCGGTCTGTATCAATCGGCGAAGGTTACGGGCTCCGTATTTCTCGGAGAAGCCCTTGTTGACAAGATATTCCACCGCTTTATCGTCATAAACAAGATTAATTCCCTTGTCGGAGAGTACGCTCCGTAAATCGCCTAACATTATACGGCAGATAAACGAGAAGTTCTCCTTTGTGAGACGGTTGAACACTACGATTTCGTCAACACGGTTAATAAATTCGGGACGGAGGAAATCCTCAAGCGCCTTTTTTATCTTCTCAAAATCGTTGCTCTTGGAGGTTGCGGTAAACCCTGCGGAGGACGAGAAATCCTTACTGCCCGCATTTGTGGTCATTATAATAACCGTATTCTCAAAGTTTACCTCCTTGCCGTGCGAATCGGTGATTCGTCCGTCGTCGAGGATTTGCAAAAGTATATTGAGCACATCGGGATGTGCCTTTTCTATCTCGTCAAACAACACAACCGAATAGGGCTTGCGGCGTATTTTCTCGGTAAGCTGTCCAGCGTCGTCATACCCGACATATCCCGGGGGAGAGCCGATTATTCGGGATACCGAATGCTTCTCCATAAATTCGCTCATATCCAGTCTTATAAGCGATTCGGGCGTGTCGAATAGATACTGCGCAAGCACCTTGACAAGCTCGGTCTTGCCGACTCCGGTAGAGCCTGCGAATATAAAGGAAACCGGCTTTTTTTTATAGGAGATACCCGCTCTGCTGCGCTTTATCGCCTTGGCAACCTTGGCGACAGCCTCGTCCTGTCCTATAATGCGTTTTTTTATCTCATCCTCAAGCCGTTCTATCTTTTGGAACTCGTTCTCGCTGACATTGGTTGCGGGGATACCCGTCCAGACCTCTATAACCTTTGCGAGATGGAACTCGTTAAGCTCAAGCCGATCTCTTTCCGCGGAGAGTTCATCAAACCGTTTGTTCTTTTGCAGCAGCTTTGTTTTTATATCCGCAATCCGCTGATAATCCTTATCCTCCATAACCTCCTTGCCCTCGATATCCGCTTTTTCGCCCTCAAGCGCACTAAGCTCGTCGATGGTGCGGTTAAGCTCGTTGATTACAGGCGAGTGCATCGCCATATAGGCGCTTGCCTCGTCCATAATATCAATCGCTTTATCCGGCAGGAAACGGTCGGTTATATACCGCTCGGACAGTACAACCATCCTTTTTATAATATAATCGGGTATCTTTATACCGTGGAATTTTTCGTAGTATGATTTGATTCCGAGCAGTATTTTTATGCTGTCGTCAATGGAGGGCTCGTTAATCATTACAGGCTGAAAACGCCTCTCGAGAGCGGCATCGTGCTCAATATGCTTTCGGTACTCCACCAATGTGGTTGCGCCAATCAACTGAATCTCACCCCTGCTCAGGGCAGGCTTTAGTATGTTGGCTGCGTTCATTCCGCCCTCGGCGTTGCCCGCACCAACGATAGAATGCACCTCGTCAATCACAAGAATAACATTTCCGCTCTTTTTTGCGTCCTCAATAAGCCCCTTCATACGGTTCTCAAACTGCCCTCTGAATTGGGTTCCCGCAACAATGGCGGTCATATCTACTAACAGAACTTCTTTATCAAGGAGCTTATACGGAACCTCGCCGCTTACTATCTTTTGAGCAAGCGCCTCTGCGACGGCGGTTTTGCCCACACCCGGCTCGCCGATAAGGCAGGGATTGTTTTTTTGACGGCGTGTCAGGATTTGAACCACCCGTTCAAGCTCGTTCTCTCTTCCGATAATACGGTCGAGCTTATCCTCTTTAGCCTGTTCTGTCAGATTAATGCAGAATTGATCTAAGAACTTCCGTTTTTGCTTTTTTTCTTCCTTCGGAGAGTTTTCCTGCTGTTTTGTCTCCTTAAAGGGAACAGGTCTTTGCTCGGGGTTGCCGGACAGCATAGCGTTGAGGTCAATAGCAGGTGCTCTGCCCTCATCGTTATCGTCATCGTTATCGTCAAGCTGGGGCATAAGGTCGGTTATCTCGTCGCTCATTGCGTCGAACTCATCCTCGCTTATACCCATTCTTTTGATTATATCGTCAACCGGTTTTATACCGAGTTCTTTTGCACATTTAAGGCAGTAGCCTTCGCTCGCCGTTTTGCCGTTCTCGTTTTTGGTTACATAGATGACTGCCACCCGTGTCTTACAGCGGGAGCATTTTTTTATAAGCATAATTTGTTGTCTCCTTATTTACGCCATTTTATTCCGTAAACACCACGGAACACTCTAAAATAATACAGGAGAAGTGCCGTCACCAGAACGAGTGCCAGCAACACTCCCAGAAATAAATTCAATGTTGTATTCTGACTGTTGATTAATACTGCTGTGATACAAAAAAAAGCAACGGTTGCGGCTTTGCCGTACCAATTGGAAACGGCTATGTCGTGCTTTTTGCGGATAACGATAAGCGAACCGACCGCCATGGCGGTTTCCTTAATAATAAAGAGTATCGCTATCCATATAAATAATATGTTGTTACTGTTCTCAATGGTAAGACACAATATAACCGCCGCTTGCATAAGCTTGTCGGCAATTGGGTCCAGCAGCTTTCCCAACGGAGTTACCCAATTATATCTCCTTGCAAGGTATCCGTCCAATATGTCGGTCGAGCTTGCCAACGCAAATACAAGCAGAGCCAACAATCTTTTATCCGTACCCAAAAAGAAAACATATATAAATATAGGTATCATTGCGAGTCTGATAGCCGACAGGATATTCGGAATTTGCTTTTTCATTCATTTTTTCCTTCCGTGAGGCTGTTTTATAACAGGAAGCTGAAGATATTGAAGTCGTAGAACAACCTGAACAGCAAGGTACCCTCGGGATTGATAGCTGATAGCATTCCTATATCCAGCGTCTGACCGTATGGCAATAAAAGCTTTATAATAATACAGAACAAATATATACGCACAATAGCCAGCAGAACACCCAAGAGCACCCCTAAGAGCTTGTTGGCGGTCTTGAGAACGGGCAGTGTGAACACCTTATCAAGCACATATGTGGCAATTTTCAACAATATGAGAGAGCCGAAGAACAGCAGAGCAACAGCGGCTACGGTAACAACGGTGTTTACCTCCGGCTCCGCAAGGTAATCTATCAGTCTTTCCCTTAGATCAACGCCTGCCTCGGTCTTCCATTGCTTGAATTGAGTGCTTAGCTCGTTCTCTCCTATACCAACCTTGTTTAACAGTTGTGTAAAATCACTCGGAGAGTCTTTTTCGACAAGCTGCTCCACATCCTCGATACCGTTTTTTACAAGTATTTCATCTATCGAGCTTTCCACCCTTGTTCTCAGGTTATCTGCGGCGGAGGTGTTCATAAAAGCGGTTTTGACGGGAGATAAAAGCACCACGGTTATAATAACCGCAAGCAGAAAGGATGAAGCGGATAACAGGGTTTTTACAAAGCCGTTTTTCACCGCAAAATATATGGTAACAACAGCAATTATTACAATGATAATGTCAAGTATTGCGTTCATAATGTCCCCCTAAATTATTCAGAAATATATTGTGTTCATGTTTATTCCGATAAATCGCTTTGTACGCCGCTCTCCCTGTAATACTCTGCCTTATTCACCGAAAACAGAATAAGGCTCGTGCCGTCCAGGATAAGCTGCCTGAACTCACTGTCCGTTTCGGTTGTTTTATCCTCATTTGTACCTTTGAGGTCAATCGTTGTGAGCGCTCCGTGTGACAGCACATAAAGAGTATCGGAGGACACCTTTTTATCCAGCACCGCACCCTCAAAGGCTCTTACGGCGACAAGCGTTCCGTCCTTTGAATATATATCCAGCTCGGTTCCCGAGGAAAGCCCGACGGTATTGTAGGCTATTATAGCATAATTCTTACCAAATTCATAGCCTAAAATTGATTTTTCCTTAAAAAATATTTCACTTGTTAATCGGTTATCGGATGAGAAAAAACGCAGAGCTTCGCTCGTCAAAACGGTATAGGAGCCGTCCGACATAAAGCTGACTTTTAAAGGCAGCTCGTCTGTGAACTCGGTCTGGAAAACAGCCTCCTCATCAGAAACCGAAAACTTCATCAAAAGCGTTATCAGCTCACCGTCCTTTGAGTAATGAAGCAGTGTAACAACCTCTTTTCCGTCCTCCGAAATAGAGGCGCAATCTATATATTTATCCCCGAAATAGTAGTTATATATTACTCTGTAATACTCATCATATACAAAAAACGCACTTCTGTAACCCTTTGCGGAGGAAACAACAACAAAACCTCCGTTGTCCGATACGGAAAGACCATATATGGGATAAGAAAAGTTCTGAGTATAAACAGCAGAATAGGAGCTGAATATTTTTAAGCCGTATCCCCCTAAATCGTATGCGATAATATTCTTTGTATTGGAAACAATTTTTGGATTTGCGTACTTGAAATCGGATTTTTGAAGGCGGCTGCCCTTAAAATCATAAACCGAAAGACCGTTTGTATTAAGTACGGCGAGGTCGCCCTTTATAATTTCGCCTTTATTTGTCGCATCGCTGTCAAAATAAACGGCTGATGCGGCTTCCTCCATGGTATCGGCACCGAGGTTTATAAACTTTAACATATACCTAAAATTCTCGGTGGTTAAATCGTCCTTGAAATTAGAAAAGGCGAATAAAGCAAAGCCGACTGTAAGCATAATACAGATGAATTTTGCAAGCGTGGTACGCCGTGCCAAACGCAGATAATATTCCTCGACCGTAGGCAGGCTTGCCTGCTTCTTTTTGGTTCTTTTATTTGTAAATATCGAAAAAGCACTCATCGGCAGATAAACCTCCTTTTTTATAATCAACCAAATCTAATAAAAAATCTTGTTTAGGAAAAGTCCGTGCGGGGGAAGGGTTATTCCCGCTTTATTCCTGTCCTTTGCCGCTATTATCGATTCTATAGGCTCGGTTATACGACCTGTCATATATTGGAGCAGCGTACCGCTCATTATTCTTGCCATATTGTAGAGGAAACCGTCTGCGGCGACGATAAAGCTTATAAGGTCGCCCTCCCGCTCCACCTTAAAATACCAAACACCACGCACGGTATCCTCAATCTTACTGTGTGCGGCCATAAACGAGGCAAAATCCTGTCTGCCGACAATACCGGCGGTAAAAGCTTCCGCCTTGTCGGTATTCAGCCGTCCGGAAAAATGCAGGGCGGTTTCGGTCAGAAACGGGTTGTGAATGCGATTATTCCAGATATGGTAAACATATTCCTTGCCCTTTGCGGAATAACGGGCGTGGAAGCTATCGTCAACCTCTCTTGCGGAGGTTACCGCAATATCGGCGGGCAAATGAGTGTTGACCGCAAGAGGTATTTTAGCCGGGTTAAGCTCTGGAGCATTGCGTATATTGCATACATATTCGTTGGCGTGAACACCCGAATCGGTACGGCTGCAACCTGTAACCCCGAGTCTTGAACCGAAAATACGCTCAAGCGCATCCTGAACGACGGTCTGTATGCTTAGAGCGTTCTTCTGCACCTGCCAGCCGCAATATGCCGTGCCCTTGAATTTTAGCGTTAATGCATAATTCTTCTTCATACTAAATCATGCTCGCAGAGTTGATTATATATATTAAAACGCAAAAACCTATCATAACAAACAGAAAAACATAATCTGCGGGGCGGGATTTCATCTGCTTCATCTTGGTTCTACCCTCGCCGCCTCTGTAGCAGCGGCATTCCATAGCCTCCGCAAGCTCGTCGGCACGCCTGAATGCCGAAACAAAAAGGGGAATAAGTATAGGTATAAGAGCCTTTGCCCGCTTAAACAGTCCGCCGCTCTCAAAATCCGCACCTCTTGCCTTTTGCGCCGATATTATTTTATCCGTTTCCTCTATAAGCGTGGGTATAAACCGCAGTGCGATGGTCATCATCATTGCAAACTCATGAACCGGAACCTTAATTCTTTTAAGCGGCGAAAACAGCCTTTCGATAGCATCGGTAAGCTCCAGCGGTGAGGTTGTGTATGTCAACAGTACGCTCGTACCGGTAATCAACGATATTAACCGTATCATCATGAGGGCGGCGTTAATAAGTCCCTCCTTGTATATTTTTATAAACAACCATTCGACAAGCGGAGCCTCTCCCTTTATAAAAAACAGGTTGATAACCGCGGTAAAGGCGAGAATAAAAATAAGAGGTTTTAGCGAACGGATTATAATTCTAAACTGTATTTGGGAAATTAAAATCAATACCAGCGTGATGATTGCGACGGCGGCTATCGAGGTCAGGTGGTTCGCCGACAGAACCATCACAAGGTATACGACCAATATTATCAGTTTTATTCTCGCGTCGGTTCTGTGGAGCAACGATTTGCCCGGAAAGAACTGACCGAGGGTAATATCCTTGAGCATTATAAGTTCCATTTCTCCGGCGACAAAAATCAAGAAGGAGCATATGACCATTTGTCGCCGTACAAATGGCTGCGGTGTCTGCGGACACCTTGCAAAATGCAGTTAAAAACAGCATTTTGAACAACGAGGTTTACTCTGTAAACCTCCAAGGTTTAAAATACTATAAACCTGAGTTCCATTTCTCCGGCGACATAAAAATCAAGAAGGAGCATATGACCATTTGCCGCCGTACAAATGGCTGCGGTGTCTGTCGTTATACTTGATTATTTCTTCTGCAACAGCTTTTCTATCTCTTTTTTTGCATATTTAACGGTATAAACATTCGTATTATCGGTCAGGAGTCTTTTTTTCAGCTCGATGAATAGCTTGGTTATCTGGGGAAGGTCGAGGGACGCTCCGAACAGAAGCTCCGCTTGCAGAAAAATCTCATCCACAGTGCCGTACATATAAACGGTACCGTCCTTTAGCACAAGTATGCGGTCGCAATATTTTGCGATATCCTCCATGCTGTGCGAAATCACTACCATAGTCGAGCTTCGCTGCTTGTGATAGCTGATAAGACCGCCGAGTATTTCCTCCCGTCCGAGAGGGTCAAGCCCTGCCGCCGGCTCGTCAAGCACCAAAACCTGAGGCTCCATTGCAACGACTCCGGCTATTGCCGCACGGCGTTTTTGTCCGCCAGAAAGCTCGAACGGAGACCTTTTAAGCAGCTCGTCATCTATACCGCAAAAGGCTGCGGCGTTTTTAACTCTGGCATCTATATCTTCCTCGCTTAACCCCATGTTTTTAGGACCAAAGGCAATATCCCTGTAAACGGTCTCCTCAAAGAGCTGATATTCCGGATACTGAAAGGCAATACCGACCTTGCTGCGTACCTTTCCTATCTCCTTAGGCTTTTCCCATATGTCCTTGTCCTCCAGCAGTATATTTCCGCTTGTAGGCTTTAAAAGTCCGTTTGAGAGCATTGCGAGTGTGCTTTTTCCGCTACCCGTATGTCCGATAACACCTATTATTTCACCCGACGGTAGGTCAAGGCTTATGTTGTCAAGCGCAACCTTGCGGAAGGGAGTACCCTCTCCGTAAACGACCGAAACATTTTTAAAGGATAAGGAGTTCATCGGCCGTCACCTCCCACGCTTGCTGACGCAACATTTTTCTCAATAATATCCGCCGCATCCATGGTGTGGAGAATTCCCTTCGGGAAAGCATAGCCGTCCTTTTCCAGCAGATATAAAAGCTCCGTAACCTGCGGAACCGAGAGGGAAACGCTTTGCAGCTTTTCCACCTCCGAAAAAATCTCCTTAGGCGTTCCGTCAAGGAACACCTCGCCTTTGCTTAGCACAATAACCCTGTCGGCTTCAACCGCTTCGTTCATATAATGAGTGATAGCTATAACGGTAATACCCTTTTCGTCATTCAGCTTTTTCATAGCGGATGCGATGTCCTTACGCCCCGTCGGGTCAAGCATGGCGGTTGCCTCGTCGAAAATGATACATTCG
>PGZT01000072.1 GCA_002841455.1 Firmicutes bacterium HGW-Firmicutes-21
GCCGCACCTATCATGGGGTTGACCTTGTTCTTTAGGAAAAGGTTCAAAACCTTCGCAAAAACAACACCGCCTGCGGTATCGAATATAAAAGCAATTAAACCAAGCCCTAATATGAGCATTGTGTTCCATTCCAAAAAAGCATCCGCCTGCATTTTTGTGGCGATTGTGATACCCAAAAAAATCGTCACGAGATTGGCAAGCACCTTCTGTGCCGTATCCGAGAGCGAGTTCAATACTCCGCACTCACGGATGAGGTTGCCGAACATAAGAAAACCGATAAGCGCAACCGATTTTGGAGAAACAAGACCTGCGACAATTGTGATTACTATAGGGAACAATATTTTTGTCGATTTGCTTATTTCCTTCTGTACATAAGGCATTCTAATAAGGCGCTCCTTCTTAGAGGTGAGCAGCTTGATAATAGGAGGCTGTATAATAGGTACAAGCGCCATATATGAATATGCGGCGATAACTATTGCGCCCGTATATTTTGAGCCTAAGAAGTTTGAAACAAATATGGAGGTTGGTCCGTCTGCGGCTCCGATTATAGCGATTGAGGCGGCATCGTTCGGTGCAAAACCAAAGAGCGACGCCATTCCAAGTGTAAAAAATATACCGAACTGCGCTGCGGCACCGAAGACCATCAGCTTTGGATTGGACAGAAGGGGAGCAAAATCGATCATCGCTCCTATACCTATAAAGAGTATAAGCGGAAAGAGCTCGTTTGCAATACCTGCGTCAAACAGCGTCGACAACGCTCCTATTTCCTCGCCATGCGTAACAGCTCCCGACAGCGGAATATTGACAAGAATGGCTCCAAAGCCCATTGGCAAGAGCAGCGAGGGCTCCATATCCTTTTTTATGGCAAGGAAAATAAGTGTTCCGCCGATAATCCACATTATTATGTGCTTATAATCTATCAACAGAATATTTTCGTACAAGGCATCCATATTTATTTCTTCCTTTCGGTATAAGCCTAACTATACCATTATAATTTAGATAAATCAATACAGGCAATTGTTTTCCTTACAGAAACGACAGCCTGTTAAGGGCTGCCGTATTGCCGTTTTATATATTAATACTTCGAGCGTTTTTGATAGTGAGTGTGAAGCAGGTGATGAGATTTATGTCCGCCGGCTTCGCCGAGATACTCATCATAGAGCTTTTTAAGCTCGGTGTTCTCATGCGATTTTCTCTTTGCCTTGCCCTTGTCCTCGCCGTAAAGAGCCTTTGCCCGTTCTGTCTTGGGATCGATATAAGCGTGTAAATTTGCACTGAGTATAGGTGTACCGCCGCCCGTTACACAACCGCCGGGGCATCCCATTACCTCGATGAATTCGTAGCTCTTCTCACCGCTCTTAACCATTTCAAGCAGCTTGGAAGCGTTTCCCGTTCCGTGAGCTACCGCAACACGCACCTTCTTGCCGTCAAGATCAACCTCGGCTTCTCTTACCCCTTTAAGACCTCTGACTGCGGTAAAGTCTACATTATCAAGCGTTTTTCCTGTTACAATCTCGTAAACGGTACGCAGAGCAGCCTCCATAACACCGCCGGTTGCGCCGAATATTGCGGCGGCTCCGGTGGATTCTCCGAGCAGGTTGTCAAAATCCTCGTCAGGCAGGCGTTTAAAATCAATTCCCGCTGATTTAATCATTTTCGCAAGCTCTCTGACGGTCAGAACAGCGTCTACATCCTGTAATCCGTTATTACCAAGCTCGTCCCTTTGCGCCTCGTACTTCTTCGCCGTGCAGGGCATTATAGATACGGTATAAATGTTCCTCGGAGCGATACCTGCTTTCTCCGCATAATAGCTCTTTATAAGCGCACCCAGCATTTCGTGAGGTGATTTGCATGAGGACAGATTGGGAATAAATTCGGGATAAAAGGTCTCGCAGTATTTTATCCAGCCCGGTGAGCAGGAGGTTATCATCGGAAGAACGCCGCCGTTTGTAAGTCGTCCGATAAGCTCCGTACCCTCCTCGACTATGGTAAGGTCGGCTGCGAAATCGGTATCGAACACCTTGTCAAAGCCTAATCTTTTTAATGCCGAAACGAGCTTGCCGGTTACCGAAGTACCCATAGGCAGACCGAACTCCTCGCCGAGTGTCGCTCTTACCGCAGGTGCGGGTTGAACAACCACATGCTTGGTCGGATCATTAAGCGCCGCCCAGACATCGTTGATATTTTCCTTTTCGTGTAAGGCGCCGACAGGGCAGACAAGTATGCACTGTCCGCAGTTTACACACGGTGAATCGATAAGGCTCTTGCCGTATATACAGCCAACGGTTGTTTTAAAGCCACGACGGGAAACGCCGATAGCACCTATTTTTTGTATCGTATTACACGCAGCCACACAGCGGCGGCAAAGTATACACTTGCTGTTGTCCCTGACTATAGAGGGGCTGAGCTCGTCAATTATACTCTCGGTCTTGCTTCCGTCATATGGATATTCCGCTACACCAAGCTCATTACAGAGCGCTTGTAGCTCGCAGTTTGCGCTCCTTATACAGGAGGTACACTCCCTGTTGTGGTTTGAAAGTATTAGCTCAAGGTTCTGTCTGCGTGCGCTACGCAGCTTATCGGTGTTTGTCCTGACCTCCATGCCCTCACTTACCGGTGAAACGCAGGAAGCCTGTAATCCTCTCGCACCTTTTATCTCGACAAGGCAGATACGGCATGCACCTATCTGGCTTAAATCCTTTAGATAACAGAGGGTAGGGATATTAATGCTCGCTTCTCTCGCCGCCTCCAAAATAGTATAATCGGCGGAAACGGTAACCTTAATACCGTCAATTGTCATGTTTACTGTGTTCATATCCGCACTCCTCCTTTACTTCTTATCAACTGCGGCAAACTTACATACATCAAAACAGATACCGCACTTTATACATTTGCTCTGATCGATAACATACGGCTTTTTAAGCTCTCCGCTGATTGCACCGACAGGACACTTTTTAGCGCAAAGGCTGCAACCCTTACAGGCATCCGCTTTAATGATAAAGCTCGCAAGTGCCTTGCAATGCAGGGCAGGACAGCGTTTTTCTTTTATGTGTGCCTCGTATTCGTCTCTGAAATAACGGATTGTGGAGAGCACCGGATTGGGCGCTGTCTGTCCGAGACCGCATAAGGAGGTTGCTTTGATATTCTTTCCAAGCTCCTCAAGCTTCTCAATATCGCCCTCCTCACCCTTGCCGTTTGTTATACGCTCCAAAATCTCGAGCATACGCCTTGTACCGATGCGGCAGGGTACACATTTACCGCAGGACTCATCCACGGTGAACTCAAGGAAGAACTTTGCAATGTCGACCATGCAGTTATCCTCGTCCATAACTATAAGACCGCCGGAGCCCATCATAGAGCCGATTGCAAGCAACGAATCGTAATCCACCGAGGTATCTATCAGCGAAGCGGGAATGCATCCGCCGGAGGGACCGCCTGTTTGCGCCGCCTTGAATTTCTTCCCGTCGGGGATACCGCCGCCGATTTCATATATAATCTCACGAAGGGTAGTACCCATCGGAACCTCAACAAGTCCCGTGTGGGTAATTTTTCCACCGAGGGCGAACACCTTTGTTCCCTTGGATTTTTCGGTTCCCATAGAGCTGAACCATTCCGGACCCTTCAGTATAATCTGCGGTATATTTGCGAAGGTCTCTACATTATTTATTATTGTGGGCTGTCCGAACAAGCCCTTTACGGCGGGG
>PGZT01000073.1 GCA_002841455.1 Firmicutes bacterium HGW-Firmicutes-21
GCAAAAAAATGGATAGCTAACGGCGCACAGCCCACCGAAACGGTTAGAGCTCTGCTTAAAAAGAACGGCGTTATTTAAAAAGGAGTTTTTGATGAAACAGATTCTTATTGATATAGCCAAAGCGATTGTTGACAACCCCGACGATGTTGTGGTTGTCGAAAAGGTAAGCGGCGATACCAGTATTCTCGAGCTGTCGGTCGCAAAGGATGACATGGGCAAGGTTATCGGCAGAGGCGGAAAGATAGCCAAGAGCATCCGCACAGTTATGAAGGCGGCTGCGATTAAAGAAAATAAGCGTGTCATTGTTGATATAATCTGATGAAACGCTTTTTACAAGCAGGAAGATTAAATTCACCGAGAGGATTAAAGGGAGAGGTTAAGTTCGATTGCTGGTGCGACAGCCCCGAATTCCTCATCGGTGTAAAAAAGCTATACTTGGATGACAACGGTGAGCGGTTTCTCACCGTTAAGCTGCTCCGCGAGACCATTCCGTCCATTATATTCGAGGGATACGAGGATAGGTCTTCAGCGAGCTCACTCACCGGAAGAACCGTTTATTTTGACCGAAATGACATTGAACTTGAGGAGGGCGTCATATTTAACGACGACCTTATTTCACTGTCGGTATATGACGATGAAACAGGTGAAAAAATAGGTGTCCTCGAGCGTATAGACGAGGGGGTTTCCTGCAACTATTATTTTGTCAAGGGTGAAAACGGAAACTACCTTATTCCCGCCAGGGATGAGTTTATTACACAGGTAAGCCTCGAAACAGGAATAAGGGTTAAGCTTATCGAAGGACTTATGATAGCTACTCGTGATATTGATTAATTTCGTTTTTCGGGCGGGTAACCCGACCGGAAAACACCTTCTAAGACGCGTTTTCGCGTCCCACTCGCCGAGGGGGTTCCCTGAAGCAGCGATAAAATCGCTGTTTTAGGGCGATAAGCGAGTGAAACCCCCAAACTCGATTGCGGAACCGCAGTTTCGCAATCGACTAAGGACTTATGATATGAGGAGATTTGCAATTGCGTTTTGAGGTTTTGACACTCTTCCCGGATATGCTAAACAGCGTTTTTAGCGGCAGTATTTTAGGCAGAGCATCTGTGGCGGGGCTTATTGAGGTTAATTGCACCAATATCAGGGATTACACCAAGGACAAGCACCGCAGAGTCGACGATACGCCATATGGCGGCGGCTATGGTATGATAATGGCGTGCCAGCCTGTTGTCGATTGCATACGAGCGGTAAGAAAGCGGCTGCCCGAGGGGGGGACGCGAGTTATTTATATGTCTCCGCAGGGTGGTCTGTTTAACCAAGAAAAAGCGCATGAGCTTACACAATACGATAATCTTATTCTGCTCTGCGGACATTACGAGGGTATTGACGAGAGAATTATCGAGCTTGAGGTGGACGAGGAAATATCCGTCGGCAACTATGTATTGACGGGCGGAGAGCTGCCTGCCGCAATAATCGTTGATGCGGTGTCCCGCCTTGTGGAGGGCGTTTTACCCTCATCGGAGTGTTATGAGAACGAGAGCATACAGAGCGGTCTTCTGGAATATCCGCAGTATACACGCCCCCGTGTTTTTGAGGGGAAAGAGGTTCCGGAGGTGCTTGTCAACGGTCATCATGCAAAGCAGGAGGAGTGGAAGCTGACGCAGATGAAGGAGCGGACACTAAAAAAAAGACCGGACTTGCTCAAATAGGCAAATAAGGTGATTTTAGACAACGGGAGCTGTTATGAACAATACAGCAAGGAATACGAAGGCACACTATAAAGGGAGCTTATTAAAAAGGCTTATAAGAGAGAGCCTTATTTTATCCTGCTTAAGCAGCCTTTCCGAGCGTATTATCAAGCTGTTCGGCAGCGGTATATTTTATATAATTTTTTGCGGCTGTGACGAGACCGATGCTTATCTCAAAAAGGGAGTAATAGGTCGGTTGACCGCAAAAACAGAGTTAAACACCCGTATAATCCGTCCTTTCAAGTTCTTTTTCGCATCAGGAATCGAGCACAGCCGTATTGTAAGTTTTTATCGCCGTATTATCGGCAGGCTGCTTGCCGTCTCTATAAGATTTTATGGAATACTTATCTGCACACTCGGTATTTACGGCGTGGGAATATACCTTGCAAAGATGCTCTCCTATATAACCGAGACACCCGATACAAACGAGCTGTTCTGGTCGGTGTTCCTTTTTATTGCCGGTATACCAATGCTTATGTCCGGCAGAAGTGTTTCCGCTGTTCTAAAGACAAGCAGATTCTTCGGATGGTTTTTTGTCGGTATACTCGGTATAAATGAAATGGCTCTCCGTGAGTATAAAAAACCCGAGACACACGGAACCGCCGCTTTTGTGTTAGGCACTGTTCTGGGCTTAATAACCATATTTGTAAGCACACCCGTTATAGCGTTTGTTTTTTTATCGGTTGTATTGTGTGCTTCGATACTCTACACACCCGAGCTCGGATTATTGTCTGCCGTTATGCTCTTCCCGATAATATCGGTAAGGCTACTCGCAGCTCTCCTCGTTGTTACAACCATATGCTATTTTCTCAAGGTGCTAAGAGCAAAAAGGAACCTGCGTTTTAAAACAGCCGACATTTTTGTTTTGTTTTTCGGTTTTTATATTATCGCACTCGGATTACTCTCGGGTAGCGGAGGACAGGTTAGAGCTGTATATCTGTTATGCTTCCTTGCGGTTTATTTTCTGATTGCCAACCTTATCGCATCCGAGAGGCTTATCAAACAAACGCTTTACGCATTTTGTATCGGTTCAGGGTTGAGCTGCTCGTTATTTATACTTCAACATATTGCGGGCGGTATCGAGAATATTTATATAGACCCGTTGCTAAACCTTATTTCAACCTCACTTGTCGGTAAAAGCAGCTATGGGTATTTTTTGGTTTTACTCTTACCGATATGCTTGGCTCTGTTCAAGACGAATAATTTCAAGAGCGAAAAAGCCGCACTGCTTGTATTGTCATTTTTAACTTCTGCCTGTATCATTATTATGGCGGACAGACTGATACTTGTTTCGGCATATATGGCGGTTTTTCTTTATATATTATTCGCATATAAAAAACCGATATCCACCGTGCTTTTGTTCTCTGTTATCTCTCCGGTTATATATTTCTGGATTCCGTTCATACCGTTTTTGAACGATATATTTTCTCAAACATATACCGATCTTATGTCCGGCGGAACCGATAAGCTCGTCGGTACGGTATTACCTACCGGTGTCGGTATCGGCGACCGTATAATGCTCCTTGCGCTTAATAAAACAGGGGCGAGCAACTATATCGGCAACCTCGGATTGTTAAAAAGGCTCATAATAGAGGGCGGATTGTTTTATCTTATCTCGTTCCTGCTGGCTGTATTTTTTATTCTGCAACGCTGCTTTAATTATCTTGTAAGGTGTAAAAACACCCGTATCGGTTTTATATTATCGGCGTTTTCGGCGGTTTTATTTATATTTCTGTCGCTCGGAATGTTCTATGATATGTGGGAGGATATAAGGATTTATATGCTCTTTTGGGTAGTATGCGGAGTAATATCCGCCGTTAAAAATGTTTATGGCAGAACCGCTTATTTAAAGGACGGTGAGGAACGGGAATGAAAGCGACTAATATTAACAAAACAACCAAGGAAAAAAGAATAAAACGGGGAACATTTTTCGATATATTAATCACACTGT
>PGZT01000018.1 GCA_002841455.1 Firmicutes bacterium HGW-Firmicutes-21
AAAATGATACATTCGGGGCTCATAGCAAGCACTCCTGCTATGGCAACCCGTTGCTTCTGTCCGCCGGACAGCTTGTAGGTGGAATGAAGAGCATAGTCCTCCATGCCCACCGTTTTAAGTGCGGAATCCACTATTTTTCTGATTTCCTTAGGCTCGACACCGAGATTCTCGGGAGCGAACGCAACATCCTCCTCGACAACGCTTGCGACTATCTGATTATCGGGGTTCTGGAACACCATTCCGCAGGTCTCTCTGATTTTATTTATATTTTCTTCCCTGCTCGTAAGTAAATCCCCGACAAAAACACTTCCTGAGGTAGGCTGTAAAATGCCGCACAACAGCTTTGCAAGCGTACTTTTTCCGCTTCCGTTATGCCCTAAAACAACGGTGTAGCTGCCCTTTTTTATCTCAAGAGAGATATTTTTAAGCACCTCGGGCTCGTCGTCCTTATATTTAAAAGAAAGGTTGCTCGTTTTAATGAATGTCATTTTTTATTCCTTAGGTTAGGTTAAGTGTCACTATTTATATTGTCCAGCGGGAGGACGCTCCGCAGGGGAGCGCAATTCCACTCTCCTTAACGGGGATTCCAAGCTCCTCGCTTACAACCCTTCCGCCGAAACGGCGGGAGATATTATTATGCAGAATATATCCGTTTGTGGATGCCGACAGCCCTGTGGTATATGAATTCAACAGCACAAAAAGCGGATTGTCCGACAAAACGCCGCTTATAACACCGATAAGTCCGTCAAGATTCTCCTCAATCACCCAGCGCTCTCCGTTTGGACCTCTGCCGAAGGAGGGAGGGTCAAGTATTACCGCATCATAGCTGTTGCCCCGTCTTATCTCCCGTTCAACGAATTTAATGCAATCGTCAACTATATATCTGATTTTATGCTCGGGTATTTTCGATAATGCGGCATTTTGCTTTGCCTTTGACACCATACCCTTTGAAGCATCTACATGGCATACCGAGGCTCCCGCTTTTGCGGCTGCGACGGAAGCACCGCCGGTGTACGCAAAAAGGTTAAGCAGCTTAATCTCTCTGCCGCTGTTTTTTATAAGCGGAGTAAACCAATCCCAGTTTGCCGCCTGCTCGGGGAAGAGCCCTGTGTGCTTAAAGCCCATCGGAGATATGGCAAAGGTCAGGTCCCCGTAGGAAATATCCCACTCGTCGGGGATATTTTTTTTAACCCAGCTTCCGCCGCCCTCCCTGGAACGCTTATATACGGCATCCGCCTTGCTCCAGAGCGGATTGTTCCTGCCGCTGTTCCATATTATCTGCGGATCGGGACGAATCAATGTCTTGCCGCCCCAGTTCTCCAACCGTTCTCCGCTGTCGGCATCTATCAGTGTATAATCCTGCCATTTATCTGCAATAAACATCTTTTCTCCCAAAATCTATATATCTAACTTTATTTGATTACCGTTTGTCGCCTCGGGAGGTTCAATTCCCAAATGCCGATATGCGCCCGCCGTGGCGCAACGCCCTCTCGGAGTGCGGTTTAAAAAGCCGAGCTGCAAAAGATAAGGCTCATATACATCCTCCAGCGTAATCGATTCTTCACCGATGACGGCGGCGAGAGTTTCCAGCCCAACAGGACCTCCCGCAAAGGATTTTATGATAGACGACAGCATTCTGCGGTCGATTGCATCTAATCCGAGTTCGTCAACATCCATGCTCTTAAGCGCAAGGTCGGATATTGCCTTATCAACCGTACCGTCTCCCTTGACGGCGGCAAAATCCCGCACCCTTTTAAGAAAACGGTTTGCTATTCTCGGCGTTCCTCTCGAGCGTCTCGCTATCTCAACAGCGCCGTCCTCGATAATCGGTGTGTCAAGAATACCTGCGCTGCGAGTAACAATACATGCAAGCTCCTCGGGGGTGTATAATTCAAGTCGAAACATCATTCCGAACCTGTCCCGCAAGGGTGAGGAGAGCTGCCCCGCTCTTGTGGTCGCTCCGATAAGAGTAAAGGGCTTTAGCGGAATCCGTATAGAACGGGCGGAGGGACCCTTTCCCATCATCAAATCAAGGGCAAAATCCTCCATAGCTGGATACAAAACCTCCTCAACCGAACGGGGGAGCCTATGTATCTCGTCGATAAATAATATATCATTGCGTTCAAGCGTGGTCAGCAGAGCGGCAAGGTCACCCGATTTTTCTATCGCAGGGCCGCTTGTTATTTTAAGGTTTACACCCAATTCGGCTGCGATTATGCAGGAGAGGGTTGTTTTACCCAACCCGGGAGGGCCGTGCAGAAGCACATGATCAAGGCAATCGCCACGGAGCTTTGCGGCCTTTATAAATATATTCAGATTTTCCTTTATTTTTTCCTGCCCGACATACTCCGACAAGGTTTTTGGTCGTAACGAAAGCTCGTTTTCGCTGTCCTCTGTAATATATTCGCTTGCGGTAATGCGGCTCTCAAAATCAAATTCAAAGCCGTTGTCTGCTGTTTTTGAGTTGATAGGCATTGGTCGAAAACCTCACTTCGCATTATTTTACC
This sequence comes from Firmicutes bacterium HGW-Firmicutes-21, assembly GCA_002841455.1. Lineage (GTDB taxonomy): Bacteria > Bacillota > Clostridia > Oscillospirales > CAG-382 > UBA1049. The sequence continues at coordinate 2,508 of PGZT01000018.1, forward strand.
GTTCAGTTGCTGCCCAGAACCTTTAATGTCTGACGAATAATTTCCTCAATAGGCTGTTTTGTATCCACGCTGCCCAAAGCCTGTGTAATCTGCGCCCTCGAGAAGCCGTAAACGGACAGGGTGTCCACCACCGCAGAGAGCGGAGAGGCTGCGGCTGTCGTAATCGTTAATTCGGGCGTACCGAACTCCTTCGCAAGCTTATCTTTTAGCTCTATTATTATCTTTTGTGCAGTTTTCAAACCTACGCCGGGTGATTGTGATATAGTGCGGGCGTCCCCGTTCGCGAGTGCGGCGGCAAAACTCTCGGTTGTAAGGGTGCTGAGTATTGCCATCGCTGCTTTTGGACCTACCCCCGATACGGAGAGCAGATGCTTGAAAATCGACATCTCCTCGTTATCAAAAAAGCCGAAAAGGTCAAGAGCATCCTCTTTTACATTCAAATGAGTGTACAGAAGAACCTCTTTTTGAGCAATTCTTGACAAACGGGAGCAGGTGTTCAGCGATATGAACAGCTTATAACCGACTCCGTTCGCCTCCAGAACCGCATATTCGTTTGTAAGTGCCGTAAGGGTGCCCTTTATATAGCTGTACATAATAGGATGCTCCTTTGCGCCTTAAATATTGTAGCAGCTGCTCATAGTATGGTTTCCGTGGCATATGGCAACCGCGAGTGCGTCTGCGGTATCGTCGGGCTTTGGTTCCTTTTCTAATTTCAACAGCAGCTTGGTCATATATATAATCTGTTGCTTCTCGGCTCGTCCGTAGCCGACAACAGAGCTTTTTATCTGCAATGGCGTGTACTCGTATATATCAACACTCTGCTTTTTTGCCGCAAGTAAAATAACTCCCCGTCCGTGACACACATCCACAGCCGTTTTCACATTTTTGTTGAAAAAAAGCTCCTCGATAGCCACGCAATCGGGGTTATGGCGAATAATTATATCGGTTATACGGTCATAAATCTGCATTAAACGGGATTCCAACAGCTGATTTGGCTTTGTAATTATAGCACCGTACTCAATCGCAGAGAACCTTCCGTTATCAGCGGTTATTACGCCGTAACCGATGGTTGCGATTCCGGGATCAATGCCTAAAATAACCATTTATAACAAACCTTTTCCTTTTATGTGAAATACGCCGAGGGTATTATATAACACAGTATTTTACCATATAATGTGCTTTTAGTCAATACAAAACAGATGATAAAAGATTGCCCTTTTAATCACACATTTTTTTGAATATTAAAACAAAACTGATAAAAATATTCACTTGCAAAAAGATGATATTGTAGCTATTGATGAGGGAATATAAAAATGTTATAATTAATTCGAACCTTTTTATATTTTTATTGTTATTAACTATGTATACAAAAGGTCCGGACAAATCTACTTAAAACGAGGTGAACGGTATCAAGGTTGAATTTGAGAATATTGTAAACGAAAACATTAAAATGGTTATGAATTATGTTTGCAACAATCTAAAAAACAAGTTTTTAGCCGAGGATATTGTTCAAGAGGTGTTTTTTCGAGCTTATAAAGCATATGACAGCTATATTGAGGAAGGGAAATTAAAAGGCTGGCTTATAAGGATTGCCAAAAACACACTCAACAATTATTATTCTAAAAACAAAAACGAACAGTTTGTCTCGCTTGATACTTTTGGGAGTGAGGACGGAGAGAGCCTATACGGCTGTATTTCCAACGATGAAACGCCGGAGGAATTATTGCTTAGAAAGGAGCTTATCTCCGATATTCTTAAAATTGTCGGCAAACTACCCAAAACACAGCAGATTGTATTTAATTACAGGTTTATAGAACAGTTTTCGGTTTCCGAAACAGCGGCTCTTACGGGTATCCCGCCGGGGAGCGTGAAGAGCAAAACGCATTACGCTATAGAAAAGATTCGTACCGAGCTTGGTATAACACAAAAAAACAACAGGAGGACTTATTTCATGACATGTAACGAGGCTTATAAATACTTATTTATGTATGCAAAAAGCACACTTTCGAACGAGAGCAAGGAAAAGGTTGAACGGCACCTCGCAGACTGCTCCGTTTGTTCGGATATTGCGTCCGCTCTAAAAAAGCTCGTTCCCTCAATGACTAATGCAAGGGATGACGAGACCGCACATTTTCTGATAAATTTTCCGGAATTTAATTTATCCTATATAGGAATTTCTTATGATGTTTCGGAATACTTGAATGTTGAGGAGTTTAATGAAAACCTAAATAAAAACAACGGGAAACCGGACAAAGAACATTTCTTTTTGGGAGGAAGGTTCGGTAAACCCAATAAATTAATCGCACAATTTGACAACGAGGGTAACGAAATCGGATTTGAGGTCTTTGAAATAGACACAACACATTTTGGTATAACCACCACGTTCCTAACTAAGGTATATACGCCGGTCAACTGGATATACAGTGTATATATTGATGATGGCAGCTATAATAATGTCAAGCGTTCAAAGGAAGCACCGAATCTTTACTACGGTCATACTCATAACTGTTTGGGCTGCAACGCAAAATCTGCCCTTTATCAGGCAATCTCCGTTAAAGCTGAAAATATACGCATAAAACGGGGTAACGGAGTAATTGACTGCGGGGTTTATAAGTTTGCATATGTTGACCGCTATGTCACCGAGGAGGAACGGATTACGCTGGATTACTCATACCTATTAAACGGATGATTGACCTGTAACAGAACACCGCCCTCTCCCGGGGTTAAACACATATTTGCCCCTGTTACTCCGTGCTTTTCTGAATATCGTATTACTCGTTGACGAAACTGTGCTATTGATGTTATACTATTCATTGAAAATAGCTCCTTTTTGATACCTTGTTGTTGTGGTAATCAACATTATATCATTTCGGTAGCTATTTTTCTTTTTTTTCTGTCACCCATCTATTGTACCATAACAAAACAGATGATAAAAGTGTACAGTCGTAATTTCAATTGACATACTCCAGTTTTTGTATATAATAATGGTATATGTACTTATTTAAGGGGAAGGTTATAAAAAATAATCGGCGTTTATTCTACTGTTTAATTGAGAATATGTTATAAGTAAATAAATTTTAATCATGGAGGTTGCTGTTATGCCTAATAAACGCAGAGTATTGTCGTTGCTCATAATATTGTCGTTAATTGTGTTGTCATTGTCCGCGTGTGAATTTGTCACAAATCCTTACAACCGATTAAACAAATTAAAAAATGAATGGCAGGATAAAATAATAGCCCATTTTGAAGAAAATGAAGAAATCTTTAATGAGCTTATAAATGTAATTCTTGAAGATTATCCGAATACCAAAATATATTTATATAATAAAGGAGATCAACACACAGATGAATATGTGATAGAAATTAATGGAGATAAGCGTGCTTTAGATGAAGAAAACGATTTTTCGTTATCCGAAACATTAACAATCGAACGTTTAAATAAAATTTTTTGCTCGAAGGAAGATTGGAAGTCTGACGGCACGCTTAAAAAAAATATATTGAAATGTTTTTCTTTAAGTATACGACCACAGGATAACGATGGTGAAGATGTTTGGTGTTCTTTTAGTTTAATTAATGATGGTAATATAGATTTAGTATACAGCAATTCAGGGAAGAAAAATGTGGATGATTTTAGAAGCGTCGGATATTTTATAAACGATAATTGGTACATAAGATATTTTGATAGAATGTTAGACTCTTTCGATAACAGTGAAATGTATGACAGATTGTTTAATTGAGAATATGTTATAAGTAAATAAAATTTAATCGTGGAGGTTGCTGTTATGCTTAATAAACTCAGAGTATTGTCGCTGCTCATAATATTGTCGTTAATTATGTTGTCATTATCCGCGTGTGGATTATTTGTCACAAATCCTTACAACCGATTAAACAAATTAAAAAATGAATGGCATGATAAAATAATAGCCCATTTTGAAGAAAATGAAGAAATCTTTAATGAGCTTGTAAATGTAATTCTTGAAGATTATCCGAATACTTACATAAGTTTATATAATAAAGGAAGTCATCAAACAGATGAATATGTGATAGATATTGATGGAGATAAGCGTGCTTTAGATGTAAAAAACGATTTGTCATTATCCGAAACATTAACAATCGAACGCTTAAATAAAATTTTTTATTCGAAAGAAGATAGGAAGTCTGACGGCACGCCTAAAGATAATATAATGAAATATTTTTCTTTAGGTATACAGGATTTTGATGATAACGATGGTGAAGATGTTTGGTGTGATTTTAGTTTTAATAGTGTTAATATAAGTTTAATATACAGCAATTCGGGGAAGGAACGTGAGGATTTTAGAAGAGTCGGATATTTTATAAACGATAATTGGTACATAAGTTATTTCGACAGATCGTTAGACTCTTTCGATCACAGTGAAATGTATGACAGATTGTTTAATTGAGAATATGTTATAAGTAAAATAAATTTTAATCATGGAGGTTGCTGTTTTGCGTAATAAACTCAGAGTATTGTCGCTGCTCATAATATTGTCGTTAATTATGTTGTCATTGTCCGCGTGTGAATTTGTCACAAATCCTTACAACCGATTAAACAAATTAAAAAATGAATGGCACGACAAAATAATAGCTCATTTTGAAGAAAATGAAGAATTCTTTAATGAGCTTGTAAATGTAATTCTTGAAGATTATCCGAATACTTACTTAATTTTAAATAATAAAGGAAGGCAACACACAGATAAATATGTGATAGATATTAGAGGAAGTGCTTTAGATGATAAAATCGATTTGTCATTGTCCGAAACATTAACAATCGAACGTTTAAATAAAATTTTTTGCTCGAAGGAAGATTGGAAGTCTGACGACACGCCCAAAGAAAATATAATGAAATATTTTTCTTTAGGTATAAATCCAAAGTATAATGATGGTGAAGATGTTTGGTGTGATTTTAGTTTACTTAATAATAGTTATATACGTTTAATATACAGCAGTTCGGGGAAGGAACTTGAGGATGATTTTAGAAGCGTCGGATATTTTATAAACGATAATTGGTACATAAGATATTACGACAGATCGTTAGACTCTTTCGATCACAGTGAAATGTATGACAGATTGTTTAATTAAGAGATCCGGGCTCGCTTAAGCGAGTCCGGAAATCACTTTTTAAAGGATTATCAGTAAATTGTAAGCGCCGGAGAAATCTCATTGTTTGCTAAAATTGATATCGCGGCTGGCTTGTACATTTGCAATGCGTTCCTGCTCCACGCAAATAACAACATTTTCGCGTGTAAATTTGTTACATCGTGGTATGAACCCTCCATAACATCATACTTAGTTGAATCCCACGCTGGTAATTCATTTTGTACATCTACCCCCGGGCAGAAAATCAAACTTCTTAATCCTGAATCTTCTTCTGAGATTACTTCACCTAAATTTCGGGGATGACTATAGTACCTCACGTACCAGTTATCATTTATACTATAATCATCAATAACGCCGTTATATTTTGTTCTAATTGAATCAATTCGACCGTTCTTATTATAAATTAATCTTATGTTTTTGTTCCAAAAATTAAAGCATATTTCATTTTCGTTGTCCTCAGGTAAAAAGTGTAAAGACGAATATTTTTTTGCATTAGTTTTCATTCGTTTATTAAACGAACTATAGTCGTCTTTAGTTAAAAATATTTTATCCATTTCCTCTATTGTTATATTGGTAGCAAATTCAGTATCAAAAAACAATTTGCTGTTAGATCCTGTCCTTGTACATATACGAACATGATACTCAGTGTCTTTGTCCCTATGACTTTGTCCTGAACTAAAAATATCTCCGCCATATTCCTCAAATTCATTAATATTTTGAAAAAAATTCTCCGCCAGCTTATTGAAAACTTCTTCGTTTTCTTCAAAATGTTTTAAAATCCAATCATGGTGAGTTTCGTAGTTGGAAGATGGAAAGAAAAAGCCGCAGGAGGGCAGATTAGAGGCCAATAACAGAATAAGTAAGAATAAAAATTTTTTCATTACGCAACCACCCAAAGAATATTTTCACTGTAATATACATTTAAATTATTAACAACATATTATCATATGGCAACATTTTAAGAGTTTTGCGTTAAATGGGAGCAAGTTTTCACTTTCCCCCATTGTTTAGTGTGCCCGGCATGGGATACAACTTTACTGTTTCTCATCATATCGTTTACGCCAGCTCTATTTTGGTGAGCTTCAGGAAACAAAAACTCAATACCTACATAACCATACGCGTCAAACAATCCCAAAACGTGACCGAACTCATGCGCCATCGTTTCCTTAATTCTTGTATCACTCCATATTGTAGCAAAAAACACAAAGATACATAGCCGTTTATGAGAGCGCCATTCAAACAAGCATTCAGGCACAAACGCGGGTGGCGGAAAGTTACTGAGAGAAAATAACTCAATGAGAGACACGGTTGCTTCCTCGTTAAAAAGATATTTAGCCTCGGGCGGTAGTGTTGATATGTTTTAGCTTATTTTAGGAAGACTTGCCGCTGCGACAGATTGACCTATTCTGCGTGAGCTCTCATCGGGGATATGCAGCTTAAGCTGCTTTGCAAGCTCGGGGAACTCGGTGTCCAGCACCTCCTGCGCCTTATTGAGCAGTATAACGCCGCCCTCTCCCGAGGTAACTCTGCCCATAACAAGAACATGTCTTATATTGTAAAATTCAGCGTAAAACGCTATTGCATAACCGAAATAAACTCCTATGGTATCATATATCTTGGCGGCTCTCTCGTCGCCCTCCGCCATAAGAGACTGTACAACCTTCAGCTTCTCCGCCGGGGTTGCGGATTCGTCCAGCGTGATTCCGGCAGCGGGAGCAAGCTTGATAACGCCGTCCTGCGAGAAGTATTTTACACCGCAGCCGTAATCTCCCGACCATTCGTCTTGCATAGCGTCCTTGTTGTAGTCAACCGGAACAAAAGCAAGCTCGTTGAGCCAGCCTGTAATATTTCCCTGCTCGTCAACATATCCGCCTGCCTCGGAGGTTCCCATTGCGACGCCGAGCACATTTACATCGCCTAAATCCATCGCACCCGCAAGAGCGGTAACATCTCCGTCATTGGCGACCTCTATCGGGATATTTTCGCCTATCTCCTTAGCTACATCAATATACATATTCTTTACATGCTTGTCGAAATCCTCATCGGAAACCTTTAGGAACAACGAAGCGATCATAATACGGTTGTCAACATAAACACCTGCGCTTGAAACGCCTATTCCGTCAACTCTCGGCATATGCGAAGCCGCTGTTTTCATTGCCTCAACAATTCCCTGATAGTGATATGAGGGGTCGCTGTTTACCTTTGGATGCCAAACGACCTCCTCGGAGAACACAGCCTCGCCGTCGATAACCGCGCTGACCTTACGGTCGCTTCCGCCAGCGTCGAAACCTATGCGGCAGCCGTCGAGATGTCTGCCGACGGGGGAAGCCGCTTCGTATGTAACGGGAGCGTCCTCGATGCTTCTCAGCTCAACCTCAAAGGGCTGCTCGTAAACCCTCGCCATAAAGTGAAAATCGAAATCCCTCAGAGATTTATCCTTATAAGCGTCTTTTATTCTTTCGCCGACAACAGAGCTGCCCGCAATAATAATCTTATATCCTCCGACAACCCAGAGCAACGCCTTGACCATTCTCTCTACAAAGCGGAAGTTCTCCTCGTCGTTTCCTGTTCCGTCGGCAAAGATTCTTGTCCTGTAAACGGTTGTATAACCCTTGTTGCGTTGGCAACCTATAACAATATCCTGACCGTTATCCTTTGTTTTCTCTCTCATCTCACGGCACACCAACGAAAGTGGTGTAAAAAGCGGGTCCAAAACTGCCTTTACTTTAAGATTCATAGCGCACGCTACCTCCGATAATAGTTTTCTTTATATTAAAGCTCTCGTCTGCGATTATAATATCAGCGTCCTTGCCTATCTCGATAGAGCCCTTTTTGTCCGCTATACCGAGCGCTGTCGCCGGATTGATAGATGCACACGCCACGACCTGCGGAACCGTTAAATCGGTGTTTGCAATAACATTGCCTACTCCCTTGTTAAGCGTCAGCACACTGCCTGCAATCGTTCCGTCCTCAAGCCTGCATTCTATACCCTTTAGGAATATCTTCTGTCCGCCGAGGGTATATTCGCCGTCCGGCAGACCCGCAGCTCTGAGGCTGTCGGTTATAAGAATAAGCTTGTCGCCCTTCAGTTTGTATACGAGCTGAAAAAGTGCCGGATGAATATGAAAGTTGTCCGAAATAAGCTCGGTGTAAACCGAATTGTTAAGCGCCGCTCCCACAACGCCCGGGTTGCGGTGTCCGAGAGGTGTCATTGCGTTGAAAAGGTGTGTAACCTGCCTTACGCCCGCTGTAATAGCGTCGCAGGCAAGCTCGTACGAAGCGTCGGTATGCCCCATTGAAATTACAACGGAGGTATTGCTTGCTATTTTCTTTATCGCTTCAAAGTTCTCGTCCATCTCGGGAGCAAGGGTAACTATCTTTATAACATCGGAATTTTCTATGATAACATCGGCGTCGGGCTTCTGTATATAATCCTCGTTCTGCGCACCCTTTCTCTTGGGGTTTACAAAGGGTCCCTCTGCGTTCATACCGAGTATGGCAGAGCCGTTCCATGCTTTGCTCTCTTCGATAAGCGAACGGATCTCCGCCGCTACATTTACCAAGTCCTCCCTCGGAATGGTAACCGTTGTGGGAAGCCAGCCGGTAACACCCTTCTTCACAAGTCCGGCGGACATTTTCCTTACGCCTTCCGCGTTGCAATCGGAGGTATCCTCGCCCATATAGCCATGGATATGTACATCAATAAGGCCGGGAGCCACATATGCGCCGCCTGCATCGATAATCTCCGCTCCTGCGGGGATCCTGTCATTGTCTGAAATGTCGACAATTTTCTCCTCAAAAACAAGAGCCTTGCCTGTCAGCACCCTGTCCCTGAGGACAATTCTTCCGTTTACGATAGCTTTCATAAATTGACCTCTCAAAATTATATATTATATTTTTTATAACAAGCTTATTTGCCGGTTAGCTTCTCTATATTCTCGTTTTCGCCGACAATAACTATTTTCTCATCCGCTCGGAAGAGCCGCTCGGGGTTTGTAAATATCTCAAACTGCTCATCCTCGCCGTTGCAGGTAGCTATGATGTTTATACCGTACTTTTTACGCACATCCAGCTCCCTGATGCTCATCCCTATCCAACGCTTCGGAGTTTTTATCTCTGCGATAGAGAATACATCCGACAGGTTGAAATACTCGAAAACATCGGTTTTTAAAAGTGTGAACGCCAACTTTTGCCCCATATCCCTCTCGGGGAACACCACCATATCGGCTCCTACCTTTGTCAGTACCTTCTTATGCCGTTCGCTTGTGGCACGGGCTACAACATTCTTTGCACCCATCTCCTTCAGGAGCAGGGTAACGAGAATGCTGTCCTGCATATTTCTTTTCAAGCATACGACACAGCTGTCATAATTATTTATACCGGCAGAGCGCAGCACATTCTCGTTGGTGGCGTCGCCGCAGATTGCGGAAACAACCTGGTCGCCGATCTCATCTATTTCCGTATCGTTGATATCAATAACAAGCACCTGATGTCCGTTTTTCGACAGCGTCAGAGCCAGATTTTTTCCGAAGTTGCCCAGTCCGATTATACAAAAGCTCTTCATCATAATTTAGAATTCCTTTCTTGCAAAAATTCCGTTATCCTAATAAAACATTGGTTTTCGGATATCTTATCGACTGTTTATCGGCATTTAATCCCATCATAATCGCATAGGTTATGGTTATTATTCCAATTCTTCCGAAGAACATCAATGCCATAATCAAAATCTGCCCCGCTCCCGAAATAAAGGGTGTTATTCCAGTTGACAACCCGACTGTGCCGAAGGCGGAGAACGCCTCGAACGCCAAATCCCTGAAGGCATATCCCTTCTCAGTAAGACTGAGAATAAAGCTGCTTGCCATTACAACAACCCCGGCGATAACCATAAGTGCAAACGCCCGTGAAACGATAGTGTTATCTATTCTGCGTCTGCGTATATTTATATCTTTGTTGCCCCTCGCTATTTGGAATACGGCAATGAGAACAACACCGATTGTAACCGTCTTGATACCGCCCGCCGTCGAACCGGACGAACCGCCTATAAACATCAGTATCATTGAAAACACCTTGGAAACATCCTTGAGTGAATCAATCGGAATAGTGGAGAAGCCTGCCGTTCTGCAGGTTATAGACATAAACAACGACCGCAGCAGCTTTTTACCCGCCGAAAAATCACCGACAGTACCGGGGTTATCCCACTCCGCCAATAAAAACACAACGGTTCCCGTCAATATAAGCACTCCGCTGATGCCCAACACCAATTTTGTATAAGGCGACATTCTTTTGCGTTCTCTTATTTTCTTGTAAATATCATACCATACAATGAAGCCAAGTCCGCCGCAAACAATAAGAACACCTATGACAATGTTTACATATAAATCATCGGCAAAATGCGATAAGCTCGAAAACTCTCCGCTGAAGCTGCCCATTATATCGAATCCTGCGTTGCAGAAAGCGCTTACGGCATGAAACAGGCTCTTGATAATCCCATCCCTGAAGCCGAAAAGAGGTATGAATTTAAAGGCGAGCAGAACTGTTCCGATTCCCTCAAAGGCAAAGGTCATGGCGAGCATATTTTTTATGAATTTAAACATTTTTTCGCCTGAGAAAAGGTTCATCGACTGTACGAAAACAACCCGTTCCTTTGGCGAAACCCTGCGACCTAAGAGCATACTGAACATCATCGCCATCGACATAATACCCAGTCCGCCGATTTGGATAAGAAGCAGTATTATTCCCTTGCCGAACGACGACCAATACTCGGCGGTGTCCACCAGAACAAGCCCCGTAACACAGGTTGCGCTTGTCGCCGTAAAGAATGCGGTTGCGGGTGAGGTAAATGTGCCCTTATCGGAAGAAAAGGGTAGCATTAATAAAAGCCCGCCGACGAAAATAACCGCCAAAAAGCCGAATATGATTACTTGTGCAGGTGTCAGTTTCCGCAGCTTTAATACATCTGCGATTTTAGAAGTCCATTTTGACATCGGCTCTTTTCTTCGCCTCCGCCTCGAAAAATTCTTTTTTGCTCTTACCCATCATTCCGGCAACCGCACTGGAAGGAAAGGTTACTATTATATTATTGAATACCGTAACATTACCGTTGTAAAGACGGCGGGATGCCTGTAAATGCTCCTCGACATCCAATATGGAGAGCTGGAGCTGTTTATAGTTCTCGCTCGCCTTGAGGTCGGGATAATTCTCGACAAGAACATTGATTCCGCGGAGCATATCATCCATTTTTGCGTTTGCCTCGCTCCGCTCGCTCATACTCATTCCCTTACGCAGGCTTACCACACGGGTAAGTGTCTCCGCTTCGTATTTTGCATAGCCTTTTGTAACATCAAGCATTTTGGTAAGCACATCAAAGCGTTTTGTAAGCGCAACATCAATTCCGCTTGCCGCCTCGTCTATCTTAACTTCCGCTCTGACTATCTTGTTCCTTGTCGCTATAAACCAAATAACAAGCAGCAGAACTATTCCGCCTAAAACATAGAAAATGGTATCCATTGAACTATCCTCCTAAAAAATCTGATTAACAATAGTGTTATCCTTGTTTATAAATATTTCTGTCCAGCTTCAATTCGTCCACAAATCGGGTTATAACGCTGATCTCCTGTTTTATTGAGTTAACTATATTCTCGTCAATAGCACGGAAGATTGGCGGCTCAAAGGCGTTGTCGTTGCTGTTTACCCCCACATGCAGCCTTGACGCTACGAAGCACAGAATCAATTTACCCTTTGTTCGTTCTCGCAGCGTTTTCATAGATTGCATAATATGCGGGGTTAATATGTAATAAGCCTCGTGGTCGTTTGACGCATAAACATTGAACCCCTTGTTAAACTCTGCGTCCTCCAGCTCCAGCTTTTTCATTTTTTCCTCCTTGGGAGTGAACCAGCCGCCCTTTTTCTTGGCATAAGTGAATCCGCTTTCCCTGACCTGAAGGTCGGAGGCAAAATTCTTGTTAAAATCAAAAATCATCCAGCGACCTCTAAAATAGGTCGTTGTATGCGAACGTCCCTCGCTGTCGGTGGTAACCTGCTGAATGCAGACATCCGCCTGTTCAAAAGCGATATCCTTATATTTACCCTTTATATAGTCGTCGCTCGAGTAGCGGTTACCCATCTGCATCATACCTGTGTTTTTTATGACACTGTTATGCAGTCCCCTGTTAGGGTCAAAATATAAATCGGTAAAAATTTCCTTTAATATAGACTCAACCAGGTCATGCTTGAATCCGGTTGTGTATGCTTTCCGCTTTTTAAGTGTAAAAAACAAAAACATACATACAGACGCAATCAGAAAAGCAAAGGGAACAACCGGAGCTGCTTGTATTAATAAAGGGAAGGACAGGAAGCATAAGAGCAGGAGAAGACCGTTTAACAGATAATAATTTGCAACGGTTTTCCTGCTGTGCTCAAGTCTTGCCAAAATATCGCTCATTAACAAAAACCTCCCCAGTATATTGCTTACCATTATACACCTTATACGCCGATTGTCAATAGTTTTAACAGCTCATTTGTATCGGCGGCAACCGTTTTTGCTCCTTTAGAACGCAAATAATCCGCGTTCCTGTAACCCCAGCCTACGCATATTATATCAATCCCCGCATTTTCCGCACACCTAATATCAACATCACTGTCCCCGATAAAAACGGTTTCGTCTTTATCGCTTCCAAGCACTCTCATCGCTTCAAGTACAAGGAGCGGCGACGGCTTGCGGTTATGCTCGCCTGTGGCTCCGAATACAGCCCTCATTTTCTCTCCGTTGAATATATCGCCGAAGAAATATGCGCACAGCTCCTTGACCGCATCATCCTTTTTATTGGAAACAACCCCGATTTTATAACCGTTACCGGAAAGCTCTCTGAGCATATTTTGTATTCCGTCATACGGTAGAGTGCTGTTTTTAATATTGCTCATATAAAACTCGCCGAACAACCGTAATGCCTCGGTGTGAATCCCGTCATCGACACCGACGGGCAGAGCACGCCGGAGCAGCGTGGGAACTCCGTTGCCGATAAAGGAGCGGATCTCGTCCTGCGTTCTTTGCTCAAAGTTAAACCTTGAAAGCACATGGTTGACTCCGTCGGTTAAATCCCCGAGGGTGTCAAGCAATGTTCCGTCAAGGTCAAAAACAAGAGTGTTGTATCGTTTCATTAATAAAGGCTTATCCCGCCGCTCTCTCGAGAAAAGCGGTAACATCACCGACTGTTTTAAGACGGGCGGCGTCGTCGTCCGATACAATAATGCCCATATTATCCTCGATGGTCATAAGCATCTCGACAAGGTCCAGCGAATCGGCACCGAGGTCCTCAATTATATTAGATTCCTTTGTTATGGTGTTTGCATCAATCCTCAACTGCTTTGCTATTATTTGTTTAATTTTGTCGAACATTGTTTAAATACCTCCAAATATACACTTTTATTACTTTGGATATATAATAATGCATTCTTGCTAATTTTACAATACCTTTCTACGAAATATTTTATTTTTTCGGGCAAGCTTTTATTACCAGTTGTATAAAAAAATGTTAGTTTATTTGTTGACATTTGTACAAAAACATGTTAGTATTAAAAAAGTATAGTATATATAGAAATATTTTGGAGGTCTTTTTTAATGAAAAAACGAGCGTGTACCTTTATCCTGTCTATCGTTATTGTTTGTTCACTATTATCCGCAAGCGTGTTTGCTGCGGGAGAGGTTTTTACTGCTCAGATTTCCTCACCGGACAAGATTGTCGGAGGACGGCAATTCAATGTTACCATTAATATTTCGGATGTTACACAAGGGACAAGCATTGCGTGCTTTGATTTGTATCTGTATTATGATAAGACAAAGGTCGTACCCTTATACAGGCAGACAGAGGAAGCGCTCGGAGCAGGGTATCTTGCCGACACAACGCTCATCACCTCAACCCCCAACTCCTCGGCGTGGGAACAAGCTACCTTACTCAATACAACGGACGGTTATTACATAATAAGATTAATGGCGGGAGATACAGGCAGCGCAAACTCCTGTATAACATCGTCGCAGGGATTGGTTCTTACGGTTCCGTTTGAAGCTGTTACCGTTGGAACGGATGCGGGAGCGTTGTTTACAATTTCCGGCGTAACGGGTGCCAATATATCGCTTAACCCCATAACAGGATTGGGAAGCACAGCCACTACAACGGTTCTGTCGCACATTGACCCGATTATTGCACTCGGCTCTCAAATAAACACAAGCACCGTTTCGCTCAGATTCGGAGCGCAGTACAACGCCGATTTTATTCCCGAGGGTGCGGTTGTCAGGAATCTCGGAATGGTTTTATACCCGGAGCATCTTCTCGGACAAGCCCCTCTTACAGTCAGCACCCCCGGTGCCGTCGTAATGACAGCTACGGGTATTGCCAACTATGACCCGACAAAGACATTCTACGATTATGAACAGATTATTTTCTATGTTACAATTAACAGCGTTCCTCTCCAGGGTATGAATACGGGTATAAGCTTCAAAGCGTTTTACACCTACACACTCGGCGGAGTAACGACAATCGTTTACAGCGAAAAGATGACACGAAGCTACCAATTCGTTCACGATGCGGTTTATGGAACCGCACCCGGCGGCAAAAGCGGCGACAATACGGTTATCGTAGGTCCTTCTTGGTGGAACTGACGATAAAACCGAAACACAGAGTTTAAGTTCTTCGATTTGAGCGCGGGCAGTTATTGTCCGCGCTTTCTATATTATTGGATATGTGCTCTCTAAGACCTTTCCTGAAAAGAGGAATACCATATAAAGGTATTTGTTAAATTTTGAAAAAAAGGGTGACAAAAAGAGATAAATGTGCTATAATTCACAAGGATAAAGATACCTTGTATTTTGCCGTTGACAGGCAAGGGAAGAAGAAATAATGTCTTTTGATAATTTTGATAAATATAATAACAATTTCCGTAGGGATGAATCAACCGACGAGAAGGACGAAAACCTGTTTATCGGCAGGAACGCAGTTCTTGAGCTGTTAAAAAGCACGAGAGAGACGGATAAGCTGTATGTACAAAAAGGCGAGAGGGAGGGTTCTATAACCCTTATTGTCGCAAAAGCCGTGGAGAAGAGGATTCCGGTCATTGAGGTGGACAAGCGCAGGCTTGACGGAATGTCGGGAGGCGGTGTTCATCAGGGCGTTGCGGCGGTGGCGTCGGAGACGGCATATGCGGAAGTAGATGATATGCTTGCCCTTGCCGCAGAACGGGGTGAAAAGCCGTTTATCGTTATCTGCGATTCGGTCAACGACCCTCACAACCTCGGTGCGATAATCAGAACCGCCGAATGTGCGGGAGCGCACGGAGTTATTATTCCGAAGCGACGGTCGGTATCGGTTAACGGTACGGTGGCAAAGGCGTCCGCCGGTGCGGTTTTCCATATGTTAATCGCAAGGGTTTCCAATTTAAGCTCCGCAATCCGTTTTTTAAAGGACAACAATGTTTGGGTTTGGGCACTCGAAGCAGAAGGTACTCCTTATTACAAGAGCGAGTTCGACTGCGGCTGCGCTTTTGTTTTGGGCGGAGAGGGAGACGGCGTATCAAGGCTTGTAAAGGACAGCTCCGATTTCGTGGTCTCTATACCGATGTTCGGCAGGATAAATTCGCTCAATGTTTCAAATGCGGGTGCGATAGTGCTTTTTGAAGCGGCAAAACAAAGAGCGTTGAAAAAATAGCCACGAAAAAAATATTCATACGGGAACATATACCGGCGAAGTATGCTCTCGGAGTTCGATATTTATATGCGCCGGAGAAAAGGACCGTACAATGCCGGAAGATGCTAACAGCAGATATTTGAAGGAGCTTCTCAAAAAGGCTGACAGCGCCAACGAGCAGGCGCGTTTGTACGAGCGCACCAAAATAAGCGATGCGGTGAAGCAGTCTGCGGAGCCTAATGACAACACGGTTGAGCAGCAGCCTAAAAATCAAAAAAGCGACGGCAGAATAAGCGATGAAGCTGCGCAGATTATAAGTGTATATTCAAAGAAAGAAAAAGAGAAGCCGTTCTCAAACACACAGGGGCTTCGTGATTCGCTCGCTTCTAAAATGCTGGAAAATAAGGAGCTGCTCGGATATTTCGAGGGAAGCAAGGTTAGAACGGGCAGTAAAAAGGTCGAGGCGCTGTATTCACTTATTAACGATGCAAAGACAGCAACTCAGAGCGATGCCGAAAAAATGCCCCCTGTCGAGATGGATGCAAAGCGACTTGCCGATCCGGAAACGGTTCCGCAAAAGGCTTCGTTTTCGCAGGAAAAGATGTTTTATTTCGGAGATACTCAGGTAATAGAGGACACTCCGGAGCTAAAGAGCACAGCAAGCTTTGACAGTGATTATGAGAAGCTGACCGAAAAAATCACAAGCGGCGAAATCGCCTTTGAAAACGAGGACGAGGACGAAAGACAGATCGTTTTTGAGGAGGATGAGACGGACAAGCTTGCTGTAAGAGACGAAAACGGTGAGCCTTTGGACGAGACCGATATTAATCTGCGGCTTGCCTTCAATATGATGGACGAGAGTCGTTATGATATAGATGAGTTTCTTAAAAAGGAAAAGGAAAAAACAAAGCAGAAAAAGAAGAAAAGCAAAGTTGCAGAGCAGGATTATGAGTATACCTCCAGAGAGCAGAACACAGAGATAAACACAATGCTGAAAAAAGCGATACGACGCAGCGGGATTAAGCTGATAACGGTTGTTATTATTGCGTTGGCGGTGCTTTACATAGAGCTTGCGACAAAAGACAGTCAATATCACTCGATATATACTATGCCCGGAAGGTATGGAATACTTTATATACTTATAGATCTTCAGCTGCTGTTTTTAGCGGCATTGTTAATGCTCTCGAACATCAGAGACGGTGTAAGCGGAATTATTAAGCTCAAGCTCAACACCAACAGTATGTTTGTTGTGTCATTGTTTTTTACGACGGTTTATTCCTTGGTTATGCTTGTTACCAATCCGACTTCCTCGGATATTAAGCTATACAGCTTTCCCTGTGCGGTCGCCGCTGTATGCGTACTCGGTGTTAGCTATTTAAACAATAAGAAGGATTATCACTGCTTTAAGGTGCTGGCTTCCAAAAAGACAAAATACGCCGCTGCGGAACTGGACGGCACTGCCAAGGAAGCGGACGAATTCTATAAATACCTGCTCGAAAATTCGGATTTATATACGGTTAAAAAAACAAAGTTTATCAGCGGATTTTTCAATCGCACAAAGCGTCGCGCCAAGGGCGAGGATCTGTTTAACTTTTTAGTTCCCATAATAATTGTCGTCGGAGCGGTTCTTTTTGGTGTAATGACTGTTCTCGGAGCCGATTTACTAACCGCATATATTTCTTTTTCCTTGCTGATTGCCGCATCGGTTCCGCTGGCTTCGTTCTTTATGATACCGCTGCCGATTATTGCCGCAAACAGAAAGGGCGCAAAGCACAACTCTGCATTTATCGGCAACGCCGTTTCCGAGGAATACGCAGACGCTTCGGTATTATCCTTTGCGGATACGGAGGCTTATCCGGCTCATTTAGTAAAAATTACAAGCCTTAAAACATACGGCGATTACAGAATAGATAAAATTATCCCCGATTTGGCAAAGGTGTTCAACTTTGTCGGAGGTCCGTTGGAGAAGGTGTTTGCGGGGGTGCTGGGAGATGCCGTTTCTCCCGTTAAACTGATACGGCTTATAGAATCCGCCGCCGACGGAATTTGCGTTGCGGTTGACGGAACCCATATTTTCCTCGGTAAAAAGAGCTATATGCGCCGTTACCGTTTCGAGACACCCATCGACGCAGACGACGAGTCCTACGAGATGAATGTCGGCTCGGTTATGTATGTGGTCATGGACGAAGCCCTTGCGGCGAAAATATATATAAAATACACCCTTAATCCTCTTTTCGATTCATTATTGAAGGATATGTATAAAGCAGGAATGTGTCTGGGTATCAAAACATTGGATCCCAATATAAACAACGAGATGCTCGCAAGGGGGATAGGGTTCAAAAAATGCCCCATCGCAATTCTGAAGGCAGGAAGCCCCGAGGATATGAACGGTGAATGCGACAGTATTGACAGCGGTATAGTGTCCAACGCATCACTGCATACCTTCTTGAAAATGTTCGTTGTTTGCGATAAGGCAAGGCATATAACAAAGAGCAACGCCATTATAACCGTTGCGAGCGTATTCCTGTCGTTTTTTGCCGCGTTCTTCCTGTCCGTCACGGGCGACGCAACGATTATAAATTCCTATTATATGGTAGCTCTGCAACTCATATGGCTGCTTCCGGTATGGTTAACCTCTTATTTACTTTGATTTTTGTTGATAATGAACAAAAACACGCGTAATTATTCTATACCTGTGATAAATTAAATCAAAATTTGCTATTGAATAATTCGCTTTAATATCATATAATATTTTATATGTAAAAAAATAACGGAGGATTTGTAAATGGCAAAATTTAGTTCGAGTAAAATTAGAAACATCTGCCTTATAGGCCACGGCGGCGACGGCAAAACCTCGTTGGCTGAAGCTATGCTTTTCCTTGGTAAGGCGACAGACAGACTCGGTAAAACAACCGACGGAAACACGGTTTGCGATTTTGACCCGGAGGAAAAGAAAAGATGTATTTCTGTTGCCGCCTCTGTAGCCAATGTAGAATGGAACGGCACAAAGATAAACATACTCGATACCCCCGGATATTTTGATTTTGTAGGAGAAGTAAAGGGCGCTCTTAGAGTTGCCGGAACCGCAGTTCTGGTTGTGGACGCAAAGAGCGGGTTAAAGGTCGGCGTAGAGCTGGCATGGGATTATGCGGAGGGGATACCAAAGTCGTTTTTTGTAAACAAGACCGATGACGAGAACGCAAACTTTGACAACACTTTCAACGCATTAAGAGAGAAATTCGGTTCGTCCGTATGCCCTGTATTCGTTCCCTTTAACGAGGGAAGCGCCGATATAGGTTATTATAATCTGCTTACGGATATAGCATATAAATTTGATAAAAACGGTAACTCAACCGAGGTCGCGCTTCCGGACAGTTATAAAAACAAGATGGACGATTATAAAAAGCAGCTGGACGAATCGCTTGCTGAGACAAGCGAGGAGCTGATGGAGAAGTTTTTTATGGAGGAGCCGCTCTCTCACGAGGAGAAGAACGACGCTCTGAACGCAGGACTGCTCCAAGGCTCAATATCCCCCGTATTCTCCGGTTCGGCTACTAATCTTGCGGGTGTTCGCATATTGCTTGACGCTATTTCGTCTTCCTTCAGCTCACCTATGGACAGAAAGGAACAGTCCGTTGTTGATTCTGAGGGTAACATATCTAAAATAACCTCCACAGAGGACGGACCGGTCAGTATTTTTGTGTTCAAGACACTTGCGGACCAGTTCGGAAAAAAATCCTACTTTAAGGTTATGAACGGCACTTTGAAAAAGGATATGATGCTTACCAACCTTAACAGCGGTCAGCAGGAGAAGATTGCAAGGCTAGCATCCTGTGTCGGCGCTAAGGAAACCGCTGTCGACGAGCTTGCATACGGGGATATAGGTGTAACCGTAAAACTCCTGAACACAAACCTTAACGATACTCTTTCCTCCGATGCGGCGGCTAAAACAAGATATACGCCCATAGACCTGCCCGTTCCGTATCTTTGTATGGCGATTATTCCTAAAGCAAAGGGTGATGAGGATAAGATTTCATCGGGTATTGTTAAGCTCCTGGAAGAGGATTATACTATTAAATATGTTAATAATGCCGAGACAAAGCAGATGTGCCTGTACGGCTTGGGAGATGTACATCTTGATGTTGTAAGCACAAAATTAAAGAACCGCTTTGGAACCTCAATCGAGCTTGCCCCGGCGAGGGTTCCGTACAGAGAAACCATTAAGAAAAAGGTTCAGGTTGAGGGCAAGCACAAAAAACAATCCGGCGGACACGGTCAATACGGTCATGTAAAAATAGAGTTCTCTCCGAGAGATGAAGAAAAGCTTGAGTTTACCGAGAGCGTTGTCGGCGGTTCTGTACC
>PGZT01000019.1 GCA_002841455.1 Firmicutes bacterium HGW-Firmicutes-21
GGGCGAGGCTCGCCTCTGTTACCCTCGATTGAGGTGAGAAGAGCGGTTTCCTCACCACATACAAATGCACCCGCACCGAGTCTGATGTGTATGTCAAAATTAAAACCTGTTCCGAAAATATCTTTTCCTAAAAGATTATATTTTCTTGCTTGATCAATGGCGAGCTGTAACCGTTTTATCGCTATCGGATATTCGGCTCTTACATATACATAACCCTCGTCCGCACCGATTGCATAACCCGCAATAGCCATTGCTTCTAAAACCGCATGAGGATCGCCCTCAAGTACAGAACGGTCCATAAAAGCACCGGGGTCGCCCTCGTCGGCGTTGCAGACGACATACTTCTTGTCCGAAACGCTGTTTGCGGCAAACTGCCACTTCATCCCTGCGGGGAAGCCGCCGCCACCTCTGCCCCTCAGACCGCTGTCCTTCATCATCTGAATAACAGCGGCAGGGGTCATTTCGGTAAGAACCTTACCGAGTGCGGCATAGCCGTCCATAGCTATGTACTCATCCACCGATTCGGGGTTGATAACGCCGCAGTTTCTGAGTGCAACACGCTTTTGCTTTTTATAAAACCCTGTATCCGAAAGAGATACGGGCTTTCCTTCCTCCCGAGATTCGTCACTGTCGCCTACATCATCGTAAACAAGACGGGAAACAATTCTTCCTTTCAGAAGGTGTTCCTCAACAATCTCGGCAACATCCTCAGGTGTAACTCTGCTATAAAAAGTTCCCTCGGGATATATAATCACTATAGGTCCGAGAGCGCAAAGACCAAAGCAACCGGTTTGTACAACCTTTACTTCCTTGTCAAGCTCCTTACGGACCAGTTCCTTCTCGATAACAGCTCTGAGAGCTGTGCTTCCGGAGGAGGAGCAGCCGGTTCCGGCACATATTAAAACATGCGAACGAATCATAATAAATATTGGTTTGTCAATCGGTTATGCAATCGACAAACTTCCTTTCTGATATATTATCTTCTTAATTCCAAAAATGTAAATCACTATAATTTGCAAGGGTTAAAGCATTGATGTATATAAGCTAACAGTAAAAAACCTGTTTTTGCTCTTTGAGCAAAATGCCAATCCCTTTGATTGGCAAGGGTTAAAGCTCTGATGTATATAAGCTAACAGTAAAAAACCTGTTTTTTGCTCTTTGAGCAAAATGCCAATCCCTTTGATTGGCAAGGGTTAAAGCATTGATGTATATATGCTTACGGTAAAAAAACCTGTTTTTGCTCCTTGAGCAAAATGCCAATCCCTTTGATTGGCAAGGGTTTTTTCCAATAAACACAAAACCTGTTTTGTGTTTTATGCCTTGGTACTTCCTATTGTATATTCGGTAATAACATTTCCACCCTTTATATGCTCGGCAACGACTCTTTTTGCTTTTTCCGATGTCATTTTAACATAAGTAACCTTCTCGTTATCGGAGGTATAGACCTCAACAACCGGCTCATACTGGCAGATTCCAATGCAGCCTGTCTGGGTAACGGTTACATTTTCAAAAAGTCCCTCTCTGTTTACCTCCTCCACAAAGGTGTTTAATACAGGTCTTGCTCCGGCGGATATACCGCAGGTAGCCATACCTACAACTATTCGAGTGCCTGCGGCGTTGTCACGCATGGCGACCTTGTCTCTCATCTTCTCTCTGATTGCAGCGAGCTCAGCTAATGATTTCATTTTTTAACCCTTCCTTTAGTTAATTTGTGTTTGTGTATTTATATATTTTGCCTTTTGTAAGCGATTAAATACCATTATATTGCTCGTTAAGGTATTCTTTTATCCATTCAAGCACCTCAAAGCTGTTCAACGGAATATCCTCTCCGAGCTCCGAACGCATCTCGGCGGTGGAAAGGTTTATCGCATAACCGTTTATTGTGTGGGAAAAGTCAAAATTTATATCGGCGTTTCCCTGTATTAAGGTTATTACAGTAGCGATAATGTCACCGAGCGGCGTATAATCGATGTGGTCTTTATAGAACAGTGCGGTAACGACTGTGCCGTGCTTAACCTCATCCTCGGATATCGGAACAGACGTAATATTTATACCTCCGCCTGTTTGCTCTGCCGCAAGTCTAAAAAACGGGACACCCAATCCGACCTGTCTTGTTGTCCGAGTGGTAAAAAACGGATCAGATAACCTTTCCAATTGCTCCGCTGTCATTCCGCAGCCGTTATCCTCAATTGTTATAGCTAAGGTTCGGTTATCCTCGGTTATACGAATAGCGATGATTTTTGCCCCTGCTTTAACTGAATTCATTACTATATCCAATATATTAAGCGATAATTCCTTCATATGTTTTATCCGTTCAGGTATTCAAACAGTCTTTTTCGTACAAGGTCGCCGCTGTAGGGAGTGTCGTCAAGCATAATACTGTTAGCGTCACCCGCTTCACTTATATCCCATAAATAATGAGCGTCAGAGCTTGTTATTATTTTTTTATCTGATAATACAGGGTGCAGGCTCCTGTAATGCTCTGTCAACGCCGAATCCTTAAGCTCCGCACATTTAAAGGGCGGATTGTTCGGAAATGTACCGAGTGTCGAAACAATACCGTTTGAGCGTCTGTCTATATGAGCGGGGTAGACGACAGCGCTATATTCCTTTGCAAGCGAATATGCAGCCTCGATTGTAAGCGTTGTTGCGACAGGTAGCAAATTCTGCTCGTAACCGACAATAGTATCCTCTGCATCCGTTATTATCTGTTCTCCGAATATGTCGGTTCTGTTCTTTATGTTTATCCTTTTATTACTCAGAGCCTGGTCAAAACGCATCGCTGTTTCCAAAAGCTCGAACAAGCATATAAGATGAATATCCTCTGCCGTGGTTAACTCCATACCCGCAATTGCTATCAACCCTTGCTTTTTACACGCATCGAAGAAAGCGGGGCAGTTCCTGCAGCTGTTATGGTCGGTGAGAGCAACTATCTGCAGCCCTTTTAACGCAGCCATACCGGCAATATTGTTTGGTGTCATATCATTATCGGCACAGGGAGACAGGCAGGAATGAATATGCAGGTCATAAAAATACCTGTTCATTATTTATTGCAGCCTTCCGAGCTCTACACATAGCTTATAGCTGCTCTTTTCGCTGCGGAGAAGATTAATTCTCTTCTGTGCGGCAAGCGTCCTTAGCTCCTCGCTAACATCGGCGTTTTCCGCAAGAATAATACAGGAAAAGTCAAGAAGTGCGGCAACCGCTAAAATATTTACATTACTCATTATTGTAATCCACGCGTTGCCCGATTCCGCTCTTCCCATAACCCAGCTTAAAAGGTCGCCCGTGTAGCCGCCCTCAACATTTCTGTCGCCGTCCGAGAGATTTATTGTTTCGAGCGAGAGTTTGTCTATAATATTGTTTACCGTCATTGTTCGCGTTCCCTTTCCGTTTCAACTCTTAGCAGTTCGTTCATCCGCTCACGCATTTTAACGACACATTCGTTTTCGTTAGTCTCACCCTTGACAACATCATAAGCGAAAGCTTGACAGGTAGGTGAGCCGCAGGAGCCGCAGTCAAGGTCGGGCAGCCGTTCACGCACCTTTTGTATGTCCGCCATTTTTTTAATTGCCTCGTTGGTATCCTTAGCGAGCTGGGATACAGGCTTGTATTCGAGCTCACCGGACATTAAAAAGTCCTCGGGTATGTATTTGTCGTCCTTACCCGCAACCGACGGGTTCCAGTTCTGTGAGACGGGCAGGTAACGCTTTAGTGTTTGCAGCCTTGCTTTTGCTATATAGGGGTTCTCTACCGCCATGGTACCGCCGACACAGCCACCGTTACAGGCGTTTAGCTCGATAAACTCAAGCTCCGGGAAGGTTCCGTTGTCAATTTCATCAAGCACCCTCATTACATTCTCTATTCCGTCTGCCGCAAGGTATTTGTCGTTGAATATTGCCGATGATTCGCCGCCGGTTGATGCCCAGCCGATACCGACCAAGCCCGAACGGGACAGGGGCTGCGGCGGCTTTTCCTTCTTCATAACACCGAGCAACGCAAAATATATATCACTCATCGAAACAACACAGTCAACATAGCTGTTTTTGCCCGAGAATTCGTTCTTTACATAGCTCACCTTTGCGGGGCATGGGGAGATAAAGCAGGTGGCAATATCGGATTCTTTTAATGACGGGTCTCGCTCCATAGCTTGCTGCTTTGCGAGCATACCCGCAATTTCCATAGGGGAGAGAAGCGGCATAACATTCTTGCATAAATAGGGGAAGCGAAGGCTTATGAGCCTTATGATAACGGGACAGGCGGAGGAGATAACAGGTTTAATCGTGTCCGGCTTCTTTAAATAACGGCGTGTATAACCAGAGACAAGCTCCGCCGCTTTGGCAACCTCATAAACGTCATCAAAGCCGAGGTCATAAAGACCCTGCAATACATAATCGATGTCGTCAAGTCCGTCGAACTGACCGTATAATGAGGGGGCGGGCAGAGCAATCTTCCACTTGAAATCCTTAATGGAGTCCAATTTATCGCTTATTGCTTTTTTAGCTTTATACGGGCACACCCTGATACATTCTCCGCAGTCAATACAGCGTGCGGAATTAATCACCGCATGACCGACTCTAATTCTGATAGCCTCGGTCGGGCAACGCTTCAGGCAATTTGTGCAGCCCTTGCATTTTTCAATATCTAGTGATACAGAGTGCTTATAATCAGCCATATTAACCTCGGTTATGTGCCTACATTCACCGTCATTATTATTTTTGTCCCTTTTCCAAGAACGGATTCTATTTCCATTGTATCGGTATATCGTTTCATATTAGGTAGACCCATTCCCGCACCGAAGCCGAGGGACCTGACGGCATCTGGCGCGGTGGAGAAGCCCTCCTGCATGGCGAGATCAATATCGGCAATGCCGGGACCGAAATCCTCAAGAATAATTTTTATAGTATCCGGATGAACATAAACATCGGCAACTCCGCCTCCGGCGTGTATGACCATATTTATCTCACCCTCGTACATTGATATAGAAACCCGCCTTATAATATCGGGTGCAAAGCCGAGCTGACGGAGCTTTTGCTTAATCTGCACCGAGGCTTCGCCTGCGGAGGTGAAGTTCTCACCGTCAACATCAAAATGGAATCTAAGAGCTTCACTCATTACCGGCACCGCCGCCAAGACCGTTCATAAACAGTCTTCCGCATGCCTCGTACATACGAAGTTGTGTTGTCATCATAATCATTCCGCTCTTTCGTGCAAGTGTTATCATATCCTCTGAGGGTATCTTGTTGCGTACAAAAACAATACAGTGCATATCCATCATCTCTGCGGTTCGAATTACCTGCGGATTAACAAGTCCAGTGAGCAGTACCGCTTGATCTTTTACAAAAGCAAGCACATCACTCATCATATCACTTCCGCAAGCGCTACAGACCTCATTGTCCAAGCACTCCTCACCGCATAATATTCTTGCTCCAAGCAAGGACTTAATCTCTTTTATCTTCATCTTAACGGTATTTCTCAATAATACCCTTGACATCTGCGATATCAAGGCGGCCATAGACATCTTCATTGACGACTAAAACCGGAGCAAGTCCGCAGCATCCCAAGCAACGGGTATCCATAATAGTAAATTTTCCGTCGGCTGTTGTCTCTCCGACAGGTATACCGAGCTGTTTTATAACCTCGTCAAGAATATCCTGCGCTCCCTTGACATAACAGGCGGTACCCGTGCAGACGCTCACAACCTTTTCGCCCTTTGGAATGAGAGAAAACTGTGAATAAAAGGTTGCTACGCCATATACCTCCGAAACGGGTATGTTAAGCGAATCGGCGATTATTGTCATAGTTTCCATTGACAGAAAACCAAACAGCTCCTGCGCCTTCTGCATTATCGGCATCAGCGGACCATCTACATTCTTGTTCAAGGCTATAAAATTATCCAACTCCGCCCGCTGCTTGTCAATCTGTTCTTTTGTAAGTGCCATACACTTAACCTCCTAATATGTTTATATAAAATATCAATATCCGTGCTGTCGTTTATTGTATTAATTTCAAGCTCAACCAACTATGTATTTTATCACAAGCTATCAGAAAAAACAATATATTTTTATGATATTTTTTATAGTATTTATTGTATTGCTTCGCAATTTATGGTATAATTACTGCAAACAGGGTTCAATATATTGTTTTTAACCGTTTATTCACGGAGCTTTAATTTCCCGAATGGTAGCTTTTTTTTGTTTTCAATAAATATAATTGTGTTAAAATATAAATATTGTACAATATTAAGGAGACAAAATGAAAAAAACCGTATATGAGCAATTCAAAGCCAAACAATACAAGGTTCGTCATATCGAGAACCTGCGTGACCTTATTCTTGACAGCGCAAGAATTTATGGCAGAAGAACGGCATTCCTGATTAAGGACACCGACGGCGGTTATATAAAAATTACTTATGACCGCTTAAGGAGCGATTATATTTCGCTGTCAACCGCATTCCTTTCAATGGGGCTCAAGGATAAGCCGATTACCGTAACAGGAATAAACAGCTACGAATGGTCGGTTGCCTACCTTGCCGCAACCACAGTTGGGACCGTCGTTCCGCTTGACAAGGAGATTTCCGCTGATGATATGGTTAATTTTATCAATATATCCGAGACACAGGCGGTTGTCGGAGACGATAAGTATTTAGAGAAAATATCCGCTCATCCGGATGTAAGAGCCGGGATTCAATATATTTTGACCCGCTCGGATAACGAGCTGTCAATAGCAGCTCTCATAAAAAAAGGCGCAGAGCAATACGCAAAGGGAAACACCGAAGCGGAGAGCATGCCAATAGACAAGCACGACACAAAAATTCTTATATTCACCTCCGGCACAACGGGTAACGCTAAGGGAGTATGTCTCTCTCATCATAATATTTGCACCAATATACTGTCTGTTTCCAGAATGGTAAAGATACGGAGTAATGACAGGGTGCTATCCATACTTCCGCTTCATCACACCTACGAGTGTACACTCGGGTTCCTGAAGATTATTTACAGCGGAGCCTGTATAACCCACTGCGAGGGGCTTCGTTATATTTATAAAAATATAGGCGAATATCATCCGAGCATTATAGTAACCGTCCCGCTGCTTTTGGAGAAAGTATCCCAAAAGGTAGAGGCCTCCATAAGGGAGAACCTGCCCGCCAAGCTAAAGGAAAAGACAAAGGACATGGGCTTTACCGAGCTTTTAAAATCGCTGCCCTTTTATATTCTGGCGGTTATCAAACGCAAGGTGAAAAATTCAATGGGCGGCAGGATGCACACCTTTATCGTGGGTGCGGCAGGCATCGACAGCGAGATAATTGACAGGCTCGGGATTATGGGCATCAGAGTTCTTCAGGGCTATGGACTGACCGAATGCGCACCGCTTTTAGCCGGAAACAATGACTTTTTTATGAAGAGCGATTCGACAGGGCTTCCCATATCCGGTGTTGAGATAAAAATCGAGAATCCCGATAAGGACGGAATAGGTGAGATAATTGCCCGCGGCGACAATATAATGAAGGGCTATTACAAGGATCAGGATGCAACCGATGCGGTGATGAAGGACGGATGGTTCCACACCGGAGACCTCGGTTACCTTGATAAAAACGGTTTTCTCTATATAACTGGCAGAATTAAAAATGTCATAATAACCAAAAACGGCAAGAACATTTATCCCGAGGAAATCGAGAGCCGCCTGTACAGCAATAAATTGGTTGCCGATTGCATAATAATAGGTGCGGCAGGAGTCAGCGATGACATTTTTGTTAAAGCAAAAATACTTCCGAATATGGATGCGGTTAAGGAAGCGTTGCAGGTTGCCGTACCGACCAAGGAAGAAATCGCCGAGCTTATTAAGAATGCCGTTGCCGAGATAAACGAAAAGCTTCCGTCATATAAGCGCATAAAAAGCATTATTATCAGGGATATGGAGTTTGAAAAAACAACCACTCAAAAGATAAAACGCTTCGGCAACAATATTTTGGACGAGAAATAACAAGAGTAATTTTATGATATAAGCGGTGTAAGCCAGGATAAAAGGCTCACACCGCTTTTATTTTATCTAAAATCGCCGTCAAAGAGCTGATTCTCCAGCCACTTCACAGACCATCCGACCCAGCGGGCAATATAGGGAATGTCATATTCGCCATTGCTCCAATCGGGTGCTGTCTCCCTATTTGCACGGGATAAGCCATGTCTACCCTTGGGGAAAATATGCAGCTCATATCGGATTTTGTGCTTTGACAGCGATTCGGCAAATAGAATAGAGTTACGCACAGGGACAGCCTCGTCATCAAAGGTATGCCATATAAAGCAGGGTGCAGTTTTTTCGGATACCTGCAGTTCAAGCGACGCCGACCGTGTTTCCTCCTCGGTTCTGTCCTTCCCTAAAAGGTTATCAAACGAGGGGATATGCGTGCTGTCGATTCCCGAAATAACGGGGTAACCGAGAATTACCGCATTGGGCTTGAACAAATCGTTTTCCACGCCCAAGGTGTCGGATAAAAATGGAAGATGCCAGCTTGTGGCAATATATCCGGCAAGGTGGCCGCCTGCGGAAAAGCCGACAACGGCAACCCTTTCTCTGTCGATATGATAAACATCGGCGTTTTTTCTTATATGAGCGACAGCGGCTGCCGCATCTATGAGCGGCTTATTCTTCGCCGCCTTTTCGCCTGTTATGTATCTCAACACAAAGCAGTTATAGCCCTCGGCGAAATATGCGCTCGCAATAGGCTCGCCCTCACGGTCGGACACATAGGCATAACCTCCGCCGGGGAATACCAATACAGCACTTCTCGGGGTTGCACTAAGCTCCGACGAGGGCATGTGGATATAGCAGTCAAGCGTTACATCAGAGCAGCCGTCATAAATTTCCTTGTCATACAGTTTTATAGTATTCATTCCCGTTTACTTCCTTTTTTATTATAAAAATACAATCCGAATATAAATATCTGAAAGGCGACGGCTATATAAAGAACGGCATTGCCGATATAGAAATATAGCGTTTTACTTTCTATTGGTGCCGCATCATAATATATAACAGCCTCCGTCAACGCTTGGGTAGCCTCTATAGCATCACCCTTTGGCGTTATAAATGCGGATATTCCCGTATTCGCAGCTCTGATTATATAGCGTCTGCTCTCAATTGCACGAAGCACCGAATGTCCCAAATGCTGTTTAATGCCGGCGGAATCCTTGAACCAGCTGTCGTTGGTAACCACAGTTAAAAGCTCCGCTCCGTCCCTTACGCTCCTTCTCGACAAGCTGTCAAAGATAGAATCAAAGCAGACAAGGGAACCGTTTTTAATACCTTTTATTTCAATAATTGCCGAGTCCTCACCCGGAACGGTGTTCATTCCGCTCAGGTTCAGTCCGTTTATAAAGGGAAAAACAGCCTCGAGAAAGGGTCTGTACGGGATGTACTCGCCAAAGGGTACGAGATGCTGTTTATCATATCGTGCGGAAAGACTGCCGTCGGGATATACCGCGATAACCGAATTATAGCTGCCCTTACTATCAGACACTATTACTCCTGCTAAAATGGTGATGTTGTATTTGTCGGTAATCTCCGCAAGGCTGTCATACAGCTCGCCACCTTGATAAAATCTTACGGGGATAGCGCTTTCGGGCAGTACGATTAGTTCCGCACCGTTCATAGCGGCTTCGTCCGCCATGTTTAGATAGGTGTTCCATATCCTTTGCAGGTTTCCGCTCTCCCATTTGTCGCCCGACGCTGCGTTCCCCTGTAAAACGGCGACCTTGACTGCTTCACCCTGCTTAATCGGCAAATAATACAGAATTGTACCCGTCAGAAGGTTTACGGCTATTAAAATACAGCCGACAGCGGCGAGGAACCGGCTCTTTTTTATAACCGCAAGGGAAAAGAGCATACTCGCACAAACGACAATTATCACCAAAAAATATGAGCCGAAAAGCGATACCGTCTGCACCGAAACTAATGA
This sequence comes from Firmicutes bacterium HGW-Firmicutes-21, assembly GCA_002841455.1. Lineage (GTDB taxonomy): Bacteria > Bacillota > Clostridia > Oscillospirales > CAG-382 > UBA1049. The sequence continues at coordinate 9,953 of PGZT01000019.1, forward strand.
GCCGACCTGACTTAGTGCAATCCTTCCCCAGGGGAAGCTCAACGGACCCAAGGACATCAGCCATTCGCTCAATATCCACGCCGCACCGAACCCCGCAATGATATAGGTGTCCTTATTAGGCAACAACCTTGTAACACTCATAATGAGCGAATGAACCAACGCATGGTATAAAGGGATTCCGATACAGGCAAAAATAATGATAACCGTTCCCTGAAAGGGCGTAAAATCGAATCCGGCAAAGGGATAGAGCTTGCTGAGCCAGAGATAGAGTGTAAAATAAAAACCAAGGGAAAACACATAAAAATATCTAAAAATCTTTTTTCTTCTGTCGTTTGTCAATAAAATAACAAAGAAAGCCGTTAACGATAAAAAAGACAGGAAGAACAAACGGTTGAAATAATAGGGGAGTGCATAAACAATTCCTGCAACAAAGCATAAAATGAAAGGGCTGAGCCTCAGCCCTTTTAAATTGTTTATTACACGGCTCATCAGTTTAATGAAGCAACCATATCTTTTACAGCTTCGGTTGCCGATTTAAACGCTTCAAACGGAGATGAAAAACTGTATTTATGCTTAATATCGTCGAGCTTTGACAGGGAGGATAGCCCTGTAAACATCATAAGATGCGGCTCCATTGTTATTATAATCTCCTTCTCGGGACGGTCCTTGTTCAAAGCCGAAAGTGTCTCCTTTATAAGAGCAACACCCTTTCCGGGCGGAACGATGGTTCCGTCTGTATCGGCGTCCTTAATATGCATATAATCGATATAATCCTTTAGCAGCGAGTAAGCCGGCGAGCCGTCAATTCCACAAAACGCAAAATTACCCGGATCAAGTACAACACGCAGTCTGCCGTCAAAGTGTTTTACAAGCTTTTCTACTCTCTGCGGCGAATCTCCGTATATATCCTTCTCGTTCTCATGGTAAAGGGTAAAGCCTCTGCTCTCCGCAACATCCAGCAGCTCTCCGACCATGGAAAAAGCTCTTTCCTCAAAAGCTGCGTCGCTCATATCTGCGGCAGGGTAAAAGCTGAACATACGGATTCTTTTGCAGCCGAGCATATCGCCGATGTCCATAATACGCACGAGCAGCTCTATATGTGCTTTAAAATCACCGTCTGCATTGATTTTTCCGATAGGGGAGCCGAGTGCTGAAATCCCTATATTCTTCTCTGCAAGCTTTTGCTTTACGCTCATTACCTCATCATCTGAAAGGGTTACAAAGCTCTTTCCGTCAACACCTCTAAGCTCGATAAGTCCGATTCCGAGCTTATTAAGTGAATCCAACTGTGTTTCAAGGCTTGGGTCTATCTCATCCGCAAAAGCAGAAAATATAAATTTTGCCATAAAAAATGTCCATTCCTCTCCTCGGCATCTATGCCGGAACTGCTTTTTATTTATGTTATGAAGGATTATTTATATCAATTTCCACACCGACAACCTTGCCCGCTTCAAAAAAACCGGTATAGGTTCTCTCTGTGGTGAAGGTATATATACCCTTCGTTCCGTGAACAAATGTCCCGTCCTCATTCTTTATAAAATTACCGTCACCGTTGATAATACGTGTATCTATAAGGTTGTTGATGAAGTTACCGCTATAGCTCTCGCCGTCCGTCCACTTGTAAAAGCCGCCGCCCTGCCGTTTGTCCGAGATAAACTGACCCTCGTAATAATCACCGTTGGCATAGGTCATTTTCCCGAAACCGTGCTTAACATCATCGGTAAAGGCTCCCTCGTATTTTGCGCCGGTTGCCCATGTATAAACACCGTAACCGCTGCGAACGCCGTCGTTGAAATTACCCTCGTATTTTGCTCCGCTGACGAAGGTCATAACTCCATATCCCTGCATTTTTCCCTCAACAAGCGCACCGCTGTACACATCACCGTTTGAGTAGGTATAAACTCCGCTGCCCGTTATCTCATCATTACTGAAATATCCGTCATAAACATCGTTTGTTGTGTTGTATGTCATAACGCCTTTACCGTCTCTGTAAAAGCTCTTAATCTCACCCTTGTAAACATCACCGTTATCGTATGTAATGGTGGATTCAAAATAATTAAGCTTTGCTTTTTCCCCGTTAGGGTAGTTTATCGTGCCTGATATCGGTTGCCCGTTCTGCACCTTTCCGAGGAACTTTATTCCCTTATCGGTGGTTATATACCTGAAGCCGAGTGCCAGAAAAACGCCCACAGTAACCGCAACGCAGATAAGCGCGGTTATAAGAATGGTAAATATAGGTCTTGATCTGCGCTTTTTTATGCTCATTTGCCGTCCTCTTTCCAAAAAAGTAATTTATTATAAACCGCCTATAAATTCATTAATCCTGTCAATGGCTTCCGGATAAATATAGGTGCTGATTAATGCGACGCCGGCTAAAATAATAAGTGTTGTAAATAATACAAAAACAGTCATTCCCTCGTTCTTATATTTAATCTTAGCCCTTTTTAAATGAAGCGGGTTTATATAATAATTACCGTTTTCGTCTATTTTTACCGTTTCTGAATAGGATGTACCCTTACGGAGCGAGTATTTTACCGCCGAGTTAAGCTTATAATCAATCTGTTCAAGTGAAATAGCGGTTTCGGGCGAACAGGCATCGATGGCAATAAGTTTTCTTACCAAAACACCCAATATACTTGTTGTATAAAAGGTATAGATGGTAGCTCCACCCACGCCGAATATAAATGCCCAAAGAATGTACTTTATGTCAGGCATATCTTAATCCTTTCTGTTTTGGAATTGCTTAAATAAACTTCCTCTTAACCTATAACATCCGTTCCCATATAAGCTCTGAGCGCTTCGGGTACGGTTATGCTGCTGTCGGCGTTCTGACAGTTCTCAAGAATTGCGGCTACCGTACGGCCTACCGCCACACCGGAGCCGTTTAAGGTGTGTACAAATGCCGCTTTGTCCTTAACATCTCCCTTATATCTTATAGCCGCTCTGCGTGCCTGATAATCGGTAAAGCAGGAGCAGGAGGAAATCTCTACATAACGGTTATATGAGGGCATCCATACCTCGATATCATAGGTCTTTGCGGAGGAGAAGCCCATATCTCCCGTACATAGCAGTACAACTCGGTAGGGGAGTGCTAACCCTTCAAGAACGGCACAGGCGTCGCTTGTCAGCTTTTCAAGCTCGTCATATGAGTTCTCGGGCTCGCAAAATTTAACAAGCTCAACCTTGTTGAATTGGTGCTGTCTAATCAGCCCCCTTTGGTCCCGTCCGGCACTGCCCGCCTCGGCTCTGAAGCAGGCGGAATAAGCGCAATATTTTATCGGCAAATCACTCTTTTTCAATATATCGTTACGAAACATATTGGTAACGGGAACCTCGGCGGTAGGGATGAGGAAATAATCGTTATTTGCAATCCTGAAGGCATCCTCCTCGAACTTGGGGAGCTGCCCCGTCCCTCTCATTGAATCGCGGTTTACCATGAACGGGGGAAAAACCTCGGTATAGCCGTTTCCGGTATGAGTATCAAGAAAATAGTTTATTACAGACCTCTCCAACCTTGCGCCTAAGCCCTTATAGAAGTGAAAGCGTGCGCCGCTGACCTTAGCCGCCGTCTCGGGATCAAGGATACCAAGAGCCTTGCCGAGATCCCAGTGAGGCTTTGCGGCAAATGTGAATTCGGTTGGGCTTCCGTGCCGTCTTATCTCTGTATTCTCGCTCTCGTCCTTACCGACAGGTACGGTTTGGTCGGGTATGTTGGGCAGGGATAAAAGAATGCTCTCAAGCTCGTTTTCAATCTCGTCGAGAACACGGTCGTCCTCTTTAATCTTGCCCGCTATTGTTTTTAGCTCCTCAAAAACATCAGTAAGATCCCTGCCTTCCTTTTTCATCAGCGGTATAGACCTGTTTACCGTATTCTGTTTGGCTTTTTGTTCCTCGTTGTCAAAGATAACCTCCCGTCTTTTTGTGTCCAATTCGACAGCCCTGTCAATCAAGTTTGCAAAATCTGTGCCACGGGTGTTTAATCGTTCCTTTACCGTAACGGTGTTTTCTCTTATATATTTAATGTCAAGCATATAGTCCTCCGCATTTATTGATTTATTGTTCCTCGTTGTTTTCGAAGAATCCGCCGCCGCAGAGCTTCTTTAAAAGCAGTTCCAAATCGTCCGAACCCGAATAAGCAAGCGACAAATGCCCTTTACCGTCCTGCTTTTGCCGAATGCTTACACGCCGACCGAGGGTAGAGCTCGCTTTATTCTCAAGCTGTCGGTAATAGACCTTTGATATAAGCGATTGTTCCTTTGTGCTTTTCTTGCCGTCCAGTAGCATTTTCACAAGCTGTTCGGTTTGTCTTACAGACAGGGCATTGTTTATTATTGATTTAGCCTGTGATAACAGCTCGCTCTCATTCATAGCGGCACATAAGGGTAACAATGTCCTTGCGTGACCGTATGAAAGCTCGCCATCCTCCACAAGCCTCAGAACAGCATCCGGCAGCTTCAATATACGGAGTATGTTGGCAACAGCCGCTCTTGATTTCCCAACCCGTTTTGCCGCTTCCTCCTGAGTTAGCCCGTATTTCTCGATTAAATCACGGTAACCGTTTGCCTCCTCGACCGGGTTAAGGTTCTCCCGTTGGAGATTCTCTATCAACGACAGCTCGCTTGCGGTAAGGTCGTTAACATCCTTGATAAGAGCGGGTATCTCGTTCAATCCTGCCATCTTGCAGGCTCTCCAGCGTCGCTCTCCGGCAATTATCTCATAAAAGCCGTTTGCCTTTTTACGGACAACAATAGGCTGCACCAGTCCGTGAAGCAATACAGAATCCGCAAGCTCGTTAAGCGCCGCTTCATCAAAGCTCTTTCTCGCCTGCGCTTTGTTAGGTTCTATGTCAAGCAGCTTAAGCATGGATATACCTGCGTGACCGCTATCTATTGTATTGTCGTACAGTAATGCGTCAAGTCCCCGTCCCAAGCCCTTTTTTGCCATTTCGGATACCGTGGCTTATATTCCGTATTAACGGGATACAAGCTCCCTTTCGTTTTCTTTTAGTCCTGCACCTATTATCGAGTCCTTTTGAATACTCCGCTCCATAATCTCTCTCGCAACGGATGCATATGCGGCAGCACCCTTTGAATGCTTGTCATAATCGATTATCGACATTCCATAGCTCGGCGCTTCGCTGATTTTTACATTCCTCGGTATAGGTGTACTAAACAGTTTGTCCGAGAAATATTTTTTTATTTCCTCCATAACCTGAACGGTAAGGTTAAGCCTGCCGTCGTACATATTTATTAGAACTCCCATAAGCTCAAGAGACGGATTATATAGGCGTTTTATATGCTTAAAGGTCATTGTCAGCTGCGAGAGCCCCTCAAGCGAGTAATACTCACAAAGCAGAGGAATTATAACAGCGTCCGCCGCTGTAAGCAGATTAATCGTAACCAATCCGAGGGATGGCGGACAATCTATTATTATGTAATCATAGTCGCTCTTTATTTCGGAAAGTACGTCTTTAAGGCGATACTCTCGTCTGTTCTCGTCGACAAGCTCAAGCTCCGCTCCCACTAGGTTAATGCTTGACGGAATAACATATAACCCCTCGTATGCGGTCTCTATTACAGCCTCGCTTGCTTTATTCCTGCCGATAAGCAGGTCATAAACGCTTGCACCTACGCCTCGTTTATTTATTCCTATTCCGCTTGTAGCGTTTCCCTGAGGGTCGGAGTCCACTAAAAGCACCCTTTTTCCCGAACGGGCAATACAGGCGGCGATGTTGACGGCAGAGGTGGTTTTGCCTACTCCGCCCTTCTGGTTCGCAAAACATATTGTCTTGTATTTAACCATTATAATTCTCCATAATCTATTACGCTTCAGTATAACAAACACTATAAAAAAAGTCAACCCCGACACGGTAAAAAAGGAAGATATCATATAAGTATATACTTGCATTAAAACCCTTTTTTACAATAATATTTTTATATCACTTCCGCTCCCCGCCCAATGCTTGACATTTTTCATACGATATATTATAATAATTTGGTTACCAAGAAGAATTATAATTGTTTTTTATGAGCAATCGACAAACAGGCGGTTTTTAATGAACAAAAAAATTATTACCCGTGTTATAATGATTATATTAATAACAGCATTGAGCGGTATTTTTATTTTTACGGAGAAGAATCCAGAGGATGCCGGAGGCTTCTATACAATAATAGCGAGCGATGCAGACAGCATCAGAATCGGCGGCAGGACAATAAAACCGTCTACCTGCGTTAATGCAGTTAATAAAATCACCTTTAATGTATCTGGCTACGAGAGCGGGAAATGGGCAGTTCTGTTAAACGACACTACTCTCGGTTTTTTAGGAAAAGGAGAATGCTCTTTTGTTTTTGACAGCTCATTACTGCACGATGGTGAAAATGAGATAATAATAAGTCCCTCCGCTGACGGGGATACTATCAGCGATGACGCTGCTTACAGAGAAAATAATTCTGATGAGATAGTCATTATTTCAGCGCTTATAACCTTTGGCGAGCTGCCGCCGTCAAAACCGTCCGCAATGATAAAATATATGCCTGTTGTCGGTAAAACAGAGATAAATGCGGTGCGTGTTCCTTATTTGGAATCGCAGGAGGTTGGCGGCAGGAGCATTGAAGCGGATATAAGCAGAGTTATTCCCAGCAAGCCTGTATATATAGGTTATACCTTTGACAAGCTATCGGATAAAAACACTTATTTCTCATTGGATACCACTGTTTTTGGAGACGGAGTATATAAATTAGATATTATAAAAGCCAACAGCGTTATCGAGTCAAGAAGTATAAAAATAGACAATACCGCACCCGAGATAATTCTGTCGTTTAGGAACGGTGATGTAATCGCAAACAGCAATACCATTAAGTTCGATGCGGTTGACGACCTGCCCGTTACCGTTTCCGCCGAAGTAAACAATAAGACTGTTATAGGAAACAGTGTGTCGCTCAAGTCCTTTACAGAGGGTATTCATACCCTCTATATAAAAGCGTCCGATTCGCTTGGTAATACGGTGGAGCGAGTGTATGAGTTTACCGTAAAGCAAACTATCCCGGATTATAACTTCCGTAAAAAGGACGGAACGGCTGTATTATCAATATCGGCGGATGCGACCGCAACGGTTTATTCCGTTAATTTAGTCGGCAGGATTAATATGTACATAAACAGACTCGGGACCTTTTCAATGGATCATCTTCGTTCCTCGGATGAGGCATTGGTCTCATTTATTGACAAAAATAAGCTTGTAACAGAGTCTGTAGGGAACACTCTGCCATACCAATCCTTTGTTATTGATGTAGGGAGCAACACTGGAAACGCAATAATCTCCTATTCCGGAGAAACAGGCGGCGGAGAGGATATATTACTCAAGGTATGGAATTATAAAACAGGCTTTTGGGATACCCTCGGACGGACGGACAGCGGTGTCAGTATATCCTTTATGGCTGACATAGCCACTTATTCAAAGGACGGCAGGATGCGTGTTAATGCCTGCCCGTATGTATTGTCAAACGGCAGCGATACCCTGCTCTGGGTAAGCAACACTAAGTATTATTCAAAATATAACGACCTTAATAGCAGGTATACCGATATAATGAATTATGCAAAAGAGCAGTATTTAAACGGAAATATCGCTTATGTTGCACATACGGGTGATTTGATAGATCGCTCACTAACGAGCGATGAGATCGCACATAAAGAATACAAAATCGCCTCGGACGCACATTTTATACTCGACAACGCCCTTGTGCCGAACGGTGTTGTAAGCGGCGACCGTGATATTAAGCATTCGTTGGCGGACTACAGCTATTTTTCTGAATACTTCGGAAGCAGCCGTTACAAAAATTTCGAGTGGTACGGCGGCAGTTATAAGAACAACACACACCATTACGATTTGATTACAATCGGGAATTATGATTTCCTTTTACTTTATTTAGGCTGCTATGACGAGGACGGCGAGGATACCGTTGCATGGGCAAATGCGGTACTGGAGGCATATCCCGAGCGGAATGTAATACTCTGCACACATGAGTATATTGATGCCGCAGGTATGTATTCGGGAGACCGAGCGGCTGTTATATGGGAGAGAATTGTTGTTCCCAACGAAAATATAAAGATTATCCTTTGCGGACACAACGAGGGTGCGGTAGACCGGCTCCGCAGGGTCGGAGAGAGCGACAGATATGTGCTTGAGATACTCGCTAACTACCAATCCGCCGAGCTTGGAACAGCTCCGTCACACATCGAGAACGGAAATAGCTGCGACGGCGAGGGCTTTATTCGTCTTATGTCCTTTAATAATGCAGGTCAGGTTATTACAACCACCTATTCACCCACATGCGATATATACAACTATTTTCCGTCATATACAGATACCTTTGTATATGACCTTGAGCTTATTCCCGCTGTGCGGTCGATAAGGACAACCGACTTCTCGGTAGGTGTAAATATAAAAAAAGAAGGCGTTTTCGGCAAGGATCAGATAAACCTCTCATCTGCCGACGGTGCTTTTGCAATTATTAATGAGGGGGATATAAAGCATATAACAGAGATTCTTAAATTGAAGAACAAGACGATTTCATACACCGTGTTTGCCGATACGACCGATTATAAGACCGTCGTAAATCGTTTTAAAATAGACGGTATGAGCGGAGTCGCAGCATCTTTAAGGCGTGATGAGGTGAATAGAATCCCTGCAGAGAGGCTTGCTGAGGTCGGAATCGATTTAATGCCGTCCTTGAAAAGAAAGGCTAACCATACCTCCGGAGCGACTGATTATATACCGATATATACAGAGGACGGCAAATATACTATTAAATTTATCACCACGGACACGGCAGAACGATTAACAACCTTACTTGACATAAACAAGACCGTTGATATTGACGAATATGACCGCCTGTATTTCGGAGTTACAGCCGAGGCAAATGCAAAGTGGAATATCTGCTTGAATTTAAGCGACGGGACAGTGTTGAACTTTTCGCAGGATATGTATGAGCATTTCGGGTATAAGGATTATTATATTCCGGACGAAATACAGGGTACTTGGCAGGGATACATTCCTCTTGACGATTATTTAAAGGGAAAGGTGAAGGTTACAAGCGTTTATTTTGTCTCCGCAACCTCCGACAGCCCTATAACCTTCGATTATTGTTTTATCGGCAAATCACTCGGCGAGGAGATTCTTTTTATTACCGACGAGGAGACCGCTTATTCCGTTGATTACCTAAAAGGGACAAGGGTTGAAGCTATTTCCGATCCGTTTAAAAACGGATACAGCTTTATCGGTTGGTTTGACGCAAGGGAAGACGGAGAGTTGATTGAATTTCCGCTAAAGGTTGAAAAAGGAGGTATTATTGCATATTCACGCTTTATAAAGAAGGAAGCGGGATTTGACGAAAATGCAAATGCGGTTTTTTATAATAATGAAGTAGAAATACTCCCAGGAATGGATTATAAGAAGCTGATTATTGTATCCGTAATAATTCTTACGGTGCTTTCCGGGCTTGTCGCGGGTGTTGTTTCATCTGTAAAACGAAGAAAAAGACACCGACACCTTGACATATAGCATAAATCTCGTTATAATAAGAGCAATTAATTCTATTGAAGGGAAGTCTCTTTACTGCGAGTGATGAAAAAGAGATAAGGGTTAGAGGAATGAAAAAAACAAAATATGCAGTTACGGTAATATTTATTATTGTGTTGATGTCGGTGCTTATAATACCCGCAAGTGCCTTAAGTGCCGAGTTTTCGATAACATCTGATTATGACAATCTTATGACGGGTGATACCTTTGAGGTTATTGTTGCGGTCAATAATATCCAGGATGATTTCGGAATAGTGCTGGTTGAATGCAGACTGTATTTTGATACAGAATACTTTGAAATCGTCAGCTGGGAGCATAACAAGCCCGAGAGCTGGGGTGCAGAATTTGAGGATTTGTCTACAAAATGGGCCAGAGAAGGTGAAGAGCAGTTCAAATGCGCTTTTTTATATGGAGGCACTAAAAAGGTCGGAATTATAGATGACGGAGTGCTTTTTTCTAAAATAGTATTTAAAGTAATTGCCGACGGCTTCGACAGCAAGGTTATATATCTTAGGGAAGCAACGATAACGAATGATAATATGGAAGATGCCGACTGCAACGATGCGATTTTGAAAATAACCAAGCAGGGAGCTGTTGAGCTTAGTGACGAGAGCGAAGTCAGTAAGGCAAGCGATGCCTCGTCTGATGACGACACATCCTCTGTTGTTGCATCGGAGTCGCCCGCAGCAGACGGCGATTCCTCAGACGATACGGAGGTAAAGGGAACGAGTAATGCTTTAAAGATAGTTTTCGCCGCCTCCGTCGTTATAATAATAGCTGCCTTAGGTGTTGTTTTTAATATGAGAAAGAAGAATAGCAATTAAATAGAGTCATACCAGGGTCGGCTGCTGTTTATCATAGTAGCCGACTTTTTATTTTACTATGATAATATATTTACTAATACCTGTTGATTTCCGTCAGAGGTATATATAATATGTATTATACAATTAAAACATTAAAAGGAGTAACGGCATCTTGAGTAAATTCTTTCAGTTATATATAACCTATTCAAAATTTATTTTTAAGTTCTGGGTTACACAGATTACAATGAGTGCGTTTGGTCTGTTCGTCAGCTTGGCAACCATTGCGACTAATCCGGAGGAGAACAACACCTATGGATTAGTAGTGGCATCCGCTGTATTCGCAATCGGATTCCTGTCATTTTTGCTTTATGATATGATGTTTATGCACGGGCTTAATCATTCGGTCGGCGTTGTAAAACGGGGTTTTGTTCCCAATAAGCTTGAGGGATTGAAAATCGCTTTGTTGGCATATGCACCCACTATTCTTATAATAACGCTCGCTATTGTATTTTTCTTGTTGGATATTTCCGCAGGTTATGCCGTTATAAAGGTAGTATTAGTAATTATAATACACGGCACATATAACGGATTTTGGTGGCTGCTCTCAAACCATGTATACGACCCGTTGATAGCTATATTGACACTTGTTCCGGGAATTACAGCCTGTACCCTCGGATATTATCTCGGTCTGAGGGATATGCCGATAAGAAAGCTGCTCGGTATTCCCATAAAACCGCCTAAAGCACCAAAGAATAAAAAGTAAGCAAAGGTCATATATTCCTATATGTAATTAAAACGGGGTGTATAGGAATTTATGGATCAAAAAGGTCATTCGACAGAGCTGATTAAGCATCATAAGCAAAAGAACAGGTTCAAGGACGCTCGCCGCAGTCTCTTTATATTAAGCACCATCGTCGTTTTCATATTATTGTTTTACTGCATAGCCGCACTTTTTACCTCTGTCGGATACGAAACCTTCCTTAGAGCTAAGGATGTTGAGCAGAGAATTACCGCGGTTACGGGCAACAATTATGAACCGCTCACAATAATACTTGACCCGGGACACGGCGGCGAGGACCCCGGTGCGGTAGCAAACGGTTTTATTGAAAAAGAGCTTAACTTAGAGGTTGCTTTTAAGTTGTATGAGCTACTGTCCGCCTCGGGTTATAATGTTGTTTTGACCAGAGACACCGATAAGCTCTTATATGAGGTCGGTGAGGAGAACCATAAGAAGCTGCACGACCTGAAGAATCGCTTAAGGTTTACACAAAACTTTGATAATTGCATATATGTGGGAATCCATATGAATAAGTTCCCGATTGAGAGCTGTAAAGGATTGCAAACCTTCTACTCAAGAAATAATCCGTTAAGCCAGTCTCTTGCCCAATCTGTACAGGATTCCACGAAGCTTTTATTGAAAGAAAACAAGCGGGTTATTAAACCCGACAAGAACAATATCTACATATTAGAACGAGCGGAGGTACCCGCCGTATTGATTGAATGCGGCTTCCTTTCCAATCAAGCAGAGGCGGAGCTGCTATCTGATAAAGCATATCAGGAGAAGCTTGCATTTACTATATTCTGCGGGATAATCGAATTCTTGGGCACAGAGGAAAGAACATAATCAACAAATAGTATTTTTTATGTTGAAAAATAGGAGAAATAAAAAATGAAGAGTAGTTTTGTTTGTTTAAACTGCGGCAACACAACATCGAAATGGTTTGGAAGATGTCCCGAGTGCAATGAATGGAACACTCTCGAGCAACAAGATATAGCCGTTCAGCCTGAAAAGGCTCAAAAGAACAGCCGCAGAAAGAGCTTCGGCTCGACCGAAACAACCAGAGCGCAGCATATCGGCGAGATTACCTATTCGGGCAACCTACGTCTCAAAACAGGCATAAGCGAATTTGACCGTGTGCTCGGCGGAGGACTTGTTGAGGGCTCGGTCGTGCTACTCTCGGGCGAGCCCGGAATAGGGAAGTCAACCCTTCTCTTGCAAATCTGCCAATCAATAGACAACACCGAGAGTGTTTTATACATAACGGGAGAGGAATCGCTCTCGCAGATTAAGCTCCGAGCGGGCAGGGTAGGGGTAGACAGTGAGAATCTGCTGCTGTTAAGCGAGACAAATATCAACAAAATAGTGCGGGAAATTAACGGTGTAAAGCCCTCTGTTGTTATAGTGGATTCTATTCAGACAATATACGACGATGAAATTGCATCCTCACCGGGTAGTGTTACTCAGGTTAAGCAAAGCGCAATGCATTTGATTAATGTTGCGAAAGAAAGCGGAATATCGGTTATT
>PGZT01000074.1 GCA_002841455.1 Firmicutes bacterium HGW-Firmicutes-21
AGGGCAGATACCGTTATTTCCAACTGTTATATAATAAGACGGCGTACATATCGTTTTTTGATGCTGTCCTTTCTTGTTTTCTCGGCATTGGGGCTGTTTTATTACAGCTCTGCGGCGGACGGAAGCGTACCGATCTCACTGTATACTCCCGTAAGGATTACGGATGAGCTGAGCATTACGGCAATGCTGATGTTCAGGTCGCTGCATATTTTTGCTTCGATATTCCTTCTGTTGAGCGGGTTTACGGTGTTCGGCATACCTGTTTCGCTTTTGTTCATTGCCTCCGATGCCTTCGTAATAGGTTTTTCGTTGCAATACTCAATGTCTTATCTGCTTGATAAAGCGTCGTTGGCATATGTATTTTCCTACTTCCTTTGCATATCGCTCTTTGCTATGCTCGATATGCTGCTCTGCTGCGAGGTAATAAGATATTCACGATATGCCTGCGGAGGAACAAAGGAGATGCTCGGTGCAAGACGCATGGCGGGATACATAGCTTCTTTTTTAACAATAATAATTTTCGACATCTTTATTTCATATATATTGGCTTTAATTTCTGTATAAAAAGGTTATAATAAATTGAACGGAGTCTAAAAATGACAGGTCAGGTAATTGAAAAAAGCATCTACCTACAATTTAATGACTTCTTAAGCTATCTGCGGGATATTAAGAAGTCTTCGGACAATACTCTGCAGGCATACGAGCGGGATCTCTCTAAGTTTTTGGAATACGCAAAGGCAAATTCCATTTCATCCTTTTGCGAAGTTACAACCGTAAATGTTGCCGCTTATAAAAAATACCTTTCGGGTATCGGGCTTTCTGCGTCGTCGGTCAGCCGTTCCTTGTCCGCACTGAGGAGTATGTTTCAATACCTTTTGGCATCGGGAGAGGTTGAACACAACCCCGCCAGAGAGATTCCAAACGACAAGTACGATAAAAAGGGTCCGCAGGTATTGACATCCAAGGAGATTGAGCTGCTGCTCTCACAGCCCTCACAGGACGACCTTAAGGGTATCCGTGACAAGGCGATGCTTGAGCTTCTCTATGCGACCGGTATTAAGGTTACCGAGCTTATCAACCTCAATGTAGACGATGTAAACCTTCAGCTTTCGTTCGTTCGCTGCGGCGGAGATAATAAGGAGCGGTTTATTCCGCTTTATCCGATTGCGGTAAAATCAATCGCAAGCTACATAGAAAAATCGAGGAAAATGCTTGTTTTACATATAGACGAGCCTTCCTTGTTCGTAAATGTCGCTGGTGAACGGATGACAAGACAAGGGTTCTGGAAAATATTAAAGAATTATGCCGAAAGCGCAAAGATATACAAGGATATAACCCCGCATACACTTCGTCATTCCTTTGCGGCACACCTTCTCGAGAACGGTGCCGATATACATGATATAAAAGAGATACTCGGACACAGCGATATTTCGTCAACACAGCGATATGCTCAGTTTCTGAAAAATAAGATGAAGAGCAGCTATATGAAGTATCACCCGAGGGCATAGTCTAAACAATTAAAACAAGAGTGTTTTAATTGTTTAGTTATTAAAAGAATGACAAGTCATTCTTCTAATGAACACTTACAAGAGCATAAATCACGAGGTAAAAACATTGGGAAATCTATACGACTTTTTCTCCAGAACAAACAACAAATACAATATCGGTGTAACCAAGGAGGAAATCGACCAGAGCAAGGATATGGGAGCCGGTTACTTTTTTAAGCTTTTTCGCCGTTCCTTTAGTAAGCTCACCGCATTGAATCTTGTGTTCCTGTTATGTAATTTCCCCATATTTTTTCTCTTATACGGCATATCGGGAAATTTAAATACAACCGTCAACACTCCGACAAGTCCCTTGTTTGCGCAGCTTTACGGTATTATGCAATATGAGCAAAATCCGTTAACCGCTGCGCTTAACGGCGTTATCGGCAACTCCACCGAGCTTAGCGTGGTTTCGGTAGCTTCCAGAATTCTCATATATTTCGGGTATGCTTTAATTATCACAGTAGGACTTTCAAGCGTGGGAATGTTTTATGTTCTGCGTAATATGGTCAGGAGCGAATATGTCTCGGTATGGCATGACTTTTTTGCGACAATAAAAAAGAACCTTAAGCAGGGGATTATTATCGGTATTTTAGATTCCTTAATAATATTACTTCTCGGCTATGATATTCTTATCTACGGAGCAAATACGGACAACTTTTTAATGAGTGTATTTTATTTTGCCGTCATAATATTCAGTTTTATTTACTTTATAATGAGGTATTATATATACACAATACTTGTCACCTTCGATTTACCTATTAAAAAGATATATAAAAATGCATTCCTTCTCGCCGTTCTCGGTATTAAACGCAATATAATAGCAATATTGGCAACCGTTGTTGTTGCTCTGATAAGTATTTATATTTTCATTTTACTGCCGACGGTAGGGCTGCTGCTGGTTTTCATTTTTTCTCTCTCGGTTGTCGGCTTTATCGGAGCATACTGCACATATCCGAATATAAAAAGGTATATGATAGACCCATATTATGAAGAGCATCCCGAGGAGCTCCCCGAGGAAAGCGATGAGGAGCCGATTTTTAAGGACAGAGGATAAAAACACTGGTTCAATTTTGTGTTTATAATATATATGTTCATCAAAGGAAGGATTTAAGCAATGACAAAAATGGAAAAAGAAATCCTTGAGCAGCCAAAGGTATTGGCTTCACTCAAGGTAACAAACGACAGTACACTTAAGAATCTGGTTATCGATATCAAGCAGCGAGACATTAAGCTTGTTTATTTTGCGGCGAGGGGAACCTCTGACCACGCTTCGATATACGCCTCTTATCTTATCAGCACCTATGTTGGAGTACCAACGGCGCTTGCACTTCCGTCGGTTATAACCGCTTACGACGGCAAGCTCAATCTTAAGGACGCACTCGTTATCGGTGTTTCGCAATCAGGCAAGGCTGCCGATGTACTCGCCGTTATGGAACGGGCAAAGCAGAGCGGCGCACTCACCGTTTCGGTAACAAACGACCTTTCTTCGCCGATGGCGGCTTACGGCGATTATCATCTTTATTGCAATGCGGGTCTTGAGGAGAGCGTTGCGGCAACAAAAACCTTTACAAGCCAGATGTACCTGCTTGCGCTGCTTGCCGGCTATTGGTCGGGAGACGCATGTATTATGGATATGCTTGAGAAGGTTCCCGCAGCAATTGAGGATACACTCTCGTTCATTCCCGCCGAGATAGATAAAATCATACTGAGATACAGATATATGGAGCACGGCTTTGTTCTTGCGAGAGGCACCGTTATGGCAGTTGCTCTTGAAACCATGCTGAAATTACAGGAAACCAATTATGTCAAGATGAAGGGTTATGCAATCAGCGACTTCTGGCACGGACCGCTCGCACAGGTAGACGAGGGAACAGTGGTTATACTGTATGCGTCGGAGGGTGTTGTTTTCGAGAACTGTAAGGAGATGCTCGCAAAGCTGGATTTATTGGGAGCGGAGGTTATATTGGTATCGGACAACGAGGAAATCACCACCGGCAGACTTCTTGCCCTAAAGCTGCCCAAAATGAGCTGCG
>PGZT01000020.1 GCA_002841455.1 Firmicutes bacterium HGW-Firmicutes-21
GTTTCTGCCTGTTATAGCTTCTATTCTGCGGACACCCGCCGCAACAGAGGACTCGCTTACTATCTTAAAGAGACCTACCCTTGCCGTGTTTTCAAGATGCGTTCCGCCGCAAAGCTCGGTTGAGAATCCGCCCATTTTTACAACTCTTACGGTCTCTCCGTACTTCTCACCGAAGAGTGCCGTTGCGCCGGCAGCCTTTGCCTCTGCAATCGGCATAACCCTGACGGAGATATCCTCACCTTCAAGAATCCGCTCGTTTACAAGCCGCTCCACCTCATTAAGCTCCTCGCCCGTCATAGCGGAGAAATGTGTGAAATCGAACCTTGCTCTCTTATCATCCACATATGAGCCTGCCTGCTCGACATGATTGCCGAGAACCCTACGGAGCGCCGCCTGTAAAAGGTGAACGCTGGAATGGTTACGCATTATGTCCTTACGACGGGAAGCATCTATTTTAGCGTTGGCGGAACCGAGGGAGATTATGCCTTCTTTTATATAACCGAAGTGCAGGTATTGCCCCTCGTGTGTCTTTTTTGTGTCCTCAACCGTAAAGATGCCGCTTACCGTTTCTATCTCGCCCTTATCAGCCGTTTGTCCGCCGCCCTCGGCATAAAATGGTGTCTTATCGAGCAAGAGCACAGCCTTGCCGCCGGACAGCTCGCTGACAGGCTCTCCGCTCTTGATTATTGTTATAATCCTACATTCACTCTCGAAATTGCCGTAGCCCGTAAACTCGGTAGGTATGCTCTTGTCGATAAAGTCAAGCTCATCTCCGCCCAAATTCATGTCGCCAAGTGACGCTCTCGCATCCCTCGCACGCTGCTTCTGCTGCTTCATAAGCGTGTTGAAGCCCTCTTCATCTATCGATATTCCCTGCTCCTCGGTTATCTCTCTTGTAAGGTCTATCGGGAAGCCGAAAGTATCATACAGCTTAAAAACATCCTCGCCCGTGAGGGTTTTTCCGCCCGTTTTCGAAAGCTCGTGCAGCATCCTGTCAAGGATATTAAGACCTGCGTCAATTGTCTGACGGAAGCGGTCCTCCTCTATCGAAATTGTCTTTTTAATATATTCCTGCTTCTCGGATAATTCCGGATAAGCTTGCTTGCTCTCGTCTATTGCCGTATCGCACAGCTCGGACAGGAAGGGCTTCTCTATCCCGAGCAGCTTCCCGTGCCGTGCGGCACGCCTGAGAACACGGCGGAGTATATAACCCCTGCCCTCGTTGGAGGGAATAACCCCATCCCCGATGAGGAAGGTTGCCGAACGGACATGGTCTGTTATAATACGCAGAGAAACATCGCTCGGCTCATTTCCGCCCGTGTAAACAACCCCCGCAATATCGCAAACCCTTAGCATTATATTCTTAATCGTATCGACCTCAAACAGATTGCCGACGCTCTGCATTACGCAGGCAAGGCGTTCAAGCCCCATACCCGTATCGATATTCGGGTTGGCAAGACGGGTATAATTACCCTTTCCATCGCTGTCGAACTGAGTGAAAACTATATTCCACACCTCTATAAATCGGTCGCAGTCGCAGCCGACCTTACAGTCCGGCTCTCCGCAGCCGTTTTCCGCACCTCTGTCAAAATATATCTCCGAGCAGGGTCCGCAGGGGAAGCCCTCTATCTCCCAGAAATTATCCTCCCTGCCCAACCTCACGATTTTATCGGCGGGAACTCCTGTTTTTACCCAAATGTCAAAAGCCTCGTCATCCTCAAAATAAACGCTCGGATACAGCAGCTCCTCGGGTATCTCCAGCGTTTTTGTAAGGAACTCCCACGCCCACGGAATAGCCTCCTCCTTAAAATAATCACCGAAGGAGAAGTTGCCGAGCATCTCAAAAAATGTTCCGTGCCGGGCTGTCTTTCCGACATTATCTATGTCAAGAGTGCGAACGCATTTTTGACAGGTGGTAATACGCTTGTTTGGCGGAATCTGTTCACCTGTAAAATAACGCTTCAGCGGTGCCATTCCGGCATTTATGAGTATAAGCGAGTTATCGTCCTGCGGCACAAGTGGAAACGAATTAAGGCATAAATGCCCCTTGCTCTTAAAAAACTCAAGATATTTTTCTCTTAACACATTCAATGACAGCGGCTTCATATATAAACCCTTTCAAAATTACATTATATCAATCAATTTATTATACACCAAAAGGAAAAAAAGTCAACCCGAAAACACAAATTTTGAGTGTTTTCGGGTCTATATTGTTATAAGATTAATAATTAGCTTACTTAATCGCCTTTTTTACAACAGGTATGATAAGTATAGCTATTGCTCCTCCTATTGAGGCGGTAACGAGCTGCGGCAGACTGAAGTTTGCCGACAACACCGCCGCTTGCTTTTCGTTTACATTAAGTATAAAAGGAATTGCAAGTTTTACAACCGTAAAATACAATAAACCTAATTTAATCAATGCGCCCAAAACAAGAGCCGTAACCATTTTAATATATCCGTTAGCATTAACGGCTGCTTTTTTTGTTATTAAAAACCATACAATTATAAGTGAAAGGTTTCCCAATGCGATAAACGGTACTAACGCAATAAAAGTTGTGCCAATACCAAACATATAAGCGGTAAAGGGAGAAACGACCGCAACTGCGGCTCCCGAATATAAGCCGCTTAAAACTACGGCGACGATGAGCACTAAATTAACCGCCGAACCGACAACCAATTGATTATTTCCCGTCATCGAGCCCAAACCCCATTGAAGCGCGACCAATAAGGCTATCAGCACTCCCGTTCTTGTTATCCATAATAATGTTTTTTTAGTATCCATCTATAATATTGCTCCTCTCTATTGCTTTTTCGTAATTATTATAGTATATTATTGTCGGGAGTGATGTTGCGTATGCAACCAATTGTTAATCTTGCACAGCTAACACACAGCTCATTGTTTAACGGGTTCACCGATGATGAGCTTGCCGATTTGCTTGGATTGCTAGAAGCGGAACAGATGACATACAATAGCGAAAAAACAATTATACGGGAGGGTGAACGCAACCCATTTATTTTTGTTGTTTTAAACGGTGTTGCCGTAGCGGTGAAATATGACCTTGGCGGAAAAGAGGAAATATATACAAGAATGACTGTCGGGAGCGTTTTCGGTGATGTCCTTGCGGTTTCTGCAAACAGCAGGAGTCCGGTTACGGTAATAGCTTATCCGGAGGCGATAATTCTAAAATTCCGTTTTGAAGTGCTGGTTTCGGCTCAGGCAAGGCTTCCCGAGCTGCGTACAAGGCTGCTGAAGAATCTCACCTCCGTTCTGGCGCAAAAGTTCTTTGATTTGCAAGACAGAGTAAACATTCTTATCCGACCGACACTTAGGGAAAAAATAATAACTTTTTTATACGCAGAGAGTAAAAAGCATAGGAATACTACCTTTAATATATCGTTAAACCGTGAACGAATGGCGGCTTATCTCAACACAGACCGCAGCGCTTTATCCCGTGAGCTGTCCAATTTGAAAAAGGAAGAGCTAATTGATTACTACAAAAATACATTTAAAGTAAAGGGCGATAAGTTTGAAAGATAAATCTTTCAAACACGGAATGGTCATAATTATGATTATAAGACAGCTCAGGAATAACGAAAAGCATAAACGAGATATGCTTTTTTCCGCCTCGTTCAATATGAGAGCGGATATTACACAGTCAGAAAAGGAAGAGATGAATCTGGTAGACGAGGTTTTTATAGGAGCTTTTCTTGACGACGGAGAGACTCTCATGGGACAGGTTGCGGTCATTACCTATAAAAGTATGTATTACGGGAACATTCTGACCGCGGCAGGGATAGCGGGTGTTTCCACCCTGCCCGAATACAGGCGTTTCGGCTGTATCAGACAGATATTCGGATATATTTTCGACAGCGGTAAAAAGCATGGTTGGGACACCAGCTTTTTGTACCCCTTCTCATACAGATATTACCGCAAGTTCGGCTACGAGAGGGTCTTGCAGCATAAAACGCTTAAAGTTCCTTTTACGGCACTTACCGCAATTCCGAGAAACGACAAGGCTGTGCTGTACAAGAGCAAGGAGCAGCTGCCCGAGCTTTTAGGTCTTTACAACAGCTTTGCGAAGGAATACAATGTATGCTTTTACAGAGACAACGGGAAATATTTTTGTGATACTCCTTATAAAACAGGTAAATATACATATATTTGGTATAACGGCGACAAGCCGTCTTCATATGCGACTTTAACCGCCGAGGGAAACACGCTTAACATCAGCGAGCTTGTTTGGTTGGACAGGGACGCAATCCTTGGAATAATCGGCTTTTTGCGTATGTACGAGGGTCAATATGAATCGCTCAACTTTACCACGCTTGATAAAAACAACCCCCTCGATTTGTTGCTTGACATCGACAGGAGCAGCTCCTACGGGTTGTATGACGGAATTATGGGCAGAGCGATTGATATAAAAAAGCTGCTGTCGCTGTATCCCTTTCCGAACGAAGCGGGCAGCCTTGTTATTGAGGTAACAGGTGATTTTATCGTGGATAACAACGGTTTTTACCATATAAAATATGGCGGAGGAGCTGCTTCCCTAACCCGCAAAAAACAGGCGAAGAGCGACATCACTCTGTCAATCTGTTCACTCTCAAAGCTGCTCTTCGGGGATACCGTGGAGGACGGTATCGATTTCCTTCCCGACACGGTTATACATTCAAAAAAGGATATAATTAAGAGAATTTTCACCCCGCATAAGATAATCCAGCTCGAGCGGTTCTAAAGTATTGACAAAAAATTGCCACCGTGTTATATTGTACTAATACAAAGAATACAGAGGGATGAAAATGAGCTTAAGCGTAAAGAATCTTGTAAAATCGTTCGGCGATAATATCGCCGTGAATAATCTGAGCTTTTCTATGGAAACACCGGGTGTTTTCGGACTGATCGGTACAAACGGAGCCGGAAAAACAACGACCATCCGTACCGTACTCGGTATTATGTCCTCAGACAGCGGAACGGCGGAATGGAACGGCAAAAAAATAAGCAGAGAGACTCTCAGCTTTGGTTATATGCCCGAGGAACGGGGAATTTATATGAAGACCAAGGTGCTTGAGCAGCTCGTTTACTTCGGTATGCTCAGAGGGATGAACAAAACCGACGCCAAAAATTCCACTGTCGGCTATATGGAAAGGCTGGGAGTTATTGAGTATAAGGATATGCCGGCAGAGAAGCTGTCCAAGGGAAATCAGCAAAAAATACAGCTTATCTCCACCCTTATACATAACCCGGTGCTTATATTCCTTGACGAGCCTTTTTCGGGGCTTGATCCCTTAAATGCTATTGTTTTAAGCGGATTAATTGAGGAGCTTATCTCCGAAAAGCGTTTTATTGTTATGAGCAGTCATCAGATGAATACGGTCGAGGAGTATTGCAGAGATATAATTATTCTGCACAAAGGGAGAACTGTTTTACAGGGTAATCTGAAGCAAATCAAAGCCGGTTACGGACACACCAATCTCGTGGTTTCACGAAGAGACGAGATTTTATCCGCTGCGGAGCAAACGGGCTTAGCTCTGATTGCAAAGCGGGCGGACGAGCTTGAGTTTAAAATAAACGGTACGGTTATGGCTAACAGCTTTTTGAAAAAGTTGGTTGACTCCGATATATTCCCTGCCAAATTTATAATTAAGGAACCCTCTCTGAACGAAATATTCATAGAAAAGGTCGGTGAACAGGTATGAATCAGATAAAATTAGTGTTCGGTTATACCTTTCGTGACGCAGTCAGGAAAAAAGCGTTCTTAATCTCGACGGTAATAATCCTTTTATTGGTATTTGTTTTAGCTTCGCTCACACGGATATTCCCATCCGACGAGGAGCAGTCGCCAACGACCGTTGTCGATTATTCCGGTTATACCTGTTACTATATAGATGAGCATAAGCTCATTAAAAACGCCACGGATGCTCTTTTGGAAAGCATGCCCGGTGTAACGATTATTTTAGGTACGCAAGAGGCGCTTGCGGATTACAGAACTATGCTTACGGAGGACAAAACCCTGACGGTAATCGAGGTTACCGAGCAGGATTCTCTGCCCTTTGTTACTGTTATCGCCAGCGACTTTATGTCGAGGATGTCCTCCTATACAATAGTTGA
Organism: Firmicutes bacterium HGW-Firmicutes-21; assembly: GCA_002841455.1. Classification (GTDB taxonomy): domain Bacteria; phylum Bacillota; class Clostridia; order Oscillospirales; family CAG-382; genus UBA1049. The sequence goes on from PGZT01000020.1 coordinate 6,107, forward strand.
TATTCTCAGTAAAAAATATTCCGCAAATACCCTTAGCGAGCTTGGGTTTGACGAAACGGCGGTTGCTATCGCACAATTGGAGCTGCCAAACGCATATGAAATGGCTGGAAATATGAACATCAGCGGTTATGCCGTCGGTATATTACTTACCATGTTAATCTTTTTTGCCATATATTATTACGGCTACGGTGTTGCGATGTCGGTAGCGGCGGAAAAGACCTCAAGGGTAATGGAGACCTTGGTTGTTTCGGCTAAACCGTCAAGAATTCTAATCGGTAAATGCCTTGCCATGGGAGCGGTTGGCTTGTTGCAGTTCACAGCCGTACTTTCCTTCGCCTCAATATGCTTTAAGTTTATTGTACCGGAGGGTTTCTCACTTATGGGAATGCCCGTCACCTTCTCCGCTTTTACTCTGCAATCAGCTTTATTAATACTCCTGTATTTCCTGCTCGGATATTCCTTGTATGCGGTATTGAATTCGGTATGCGGTGCATCGGTTAACAAAATCGAGGACCTGAATGCCGCAATATTGCCTGTTACGCTCATATCGATAATGTCGTTTTATTTCGGTTATGTTTCCGCGGCGACGGGTACGGAAGGCACCATAACAAAAATAGCTATGTATCTCCCCTTCTCATCTCCGTTTATAATACCCTTTAAGCTGCTCAACGGAAATGTTTCTGCGGTTGATTTGAGTATTTCCATAACACTTATGATTACATTTATAATCGTTTTAACCTATGTTTCCATAAAAATATATTCGGCTTCCGTACTCCATTACGGTAAAAAACAAAAATTATGGGTTCTGTATAAAACAAAGCTGTAATATATGTGTTTTAATGTTAAAAAGTCGGAGCATAGCTTCGGCTTTTTTATATTTATAAGTCCTTAGCGGATAATAGAGTTTATTTCAAAAATTAGCCATAGAAAAAGGTGTTTTTACTTTTTATGCGTATATATAATGATATACAGCTTTTATTAGTTAAAATCAGATATATTAATATATTTAGGAGGAGCAAATGATACTGGAAATGCGTAATATTACCAAGTATTTCGGGAAGAGGAAGGTTCTCAGCAATGTTTCCGTAACCGTTAACGAGGGTGAGATTTTAGGCTTTCTCGGACCGAACGGTGCGGGTAAGACTACCGCAATAAAAATAATGCTGGGTTTATTGAACGCTGACGGCGGAGAGGTTGTCATCAACGGCTACAGTGTTAAAAAGAATTTTGAAAAGGCGCTTGAACGGGTTGGCGGTATCATTGAGAGCCCCGATATGTACAACTATATGAGCGGCTACGATAACCTAATGCTCTGTGCGAGAATGCACGGGCTGGGTAAGGAACGGGTTATGGAGGTTGCCGAGCAGGTAAAGCTGCTGGGCAGGCTTAACGATAAGGTGAAAAAGTATTCGCTCGGTATGCGTCAGAGATTGGGTGTTGCGCAGGCATTGATTAATAAGCCTAATCTGCTGGTGCTGGACGAGCCTACAAACGGACTTGACCCCGTTGGTATAAAAGAGCTTAGAGATATGCTCCGCTCCCTTACCAAAACAGGTGTTGCCGTTTTTGTTTCCTCTCATCTGCTTGCCGAGATGGAGCTTATGTGCGACACGCTATGTATTATCGAGGAAGGTGTCGTTGTTACGCAAAAGACGCTCTCCGACCTTATAACCGAGAGAGACTCCGACAACAGAATGCACTATACTCTTGTCGTTGATGAACCGGAAAAGGCGTTGACCATACTCACCGATAACGGTTATGAGGCTACCTTTGCCGAGGACAAGCTGCATACATTGGCAACCAAAGAGAGTATCGCCGAGATTGTTAAGCTGTTCGCAGTTAACGGTATTGCTATGTACTCGATGTCCGCAGAGAAGAAGACTCTTGAGGACGCCTTCCTTGAAGCCACACACGGCTCCAAGGGACAAATTGCGTAAGGGAGATACATAAATATGAAAATGATTTTGACACTTACAAAAAACGAGTACATAAAGCTCTTCGGTAAAAAAAGCGTTGCGATTCTTCTGATATTATTAATGATGACCGTGTTCGGGATTTCGTTAATCCGTTCAAGTGATTTCAACAGCGGTTATTATTATGACGATTATTACTACGGCGGTTATTATGGAACCATCGAGCAGCAAAAGGAATATATAAATTATCGTATTGTATCCCAGCAAGTGATAAACGCAACAAGCGATATATATCAAAAGGCAGCGTATATTGTTTACAACGAGATTTATAGAAAACAACTTGAATTGCTGGATGAAGCGCTGGAGCTTGGCGTCTCTCAAAGAGACGACTGGCGTTTACCACTTGTAATGGAGATAATAAATTATTCGCAAGACATATATCTGTATCAATATATAAAAAACAATGGCGAATATGCGGAATATATTAGCGGCCATTTATATTATCCTGCGGAATATTATGAGAACCTAATTACAATACAGAGCATCAACTTCATAGCGATAAAGGAAGATAATTATGCCGAATCGCAGCGGGGTAATTATGAAAATGCTAAAACAAGGCTAAATGATTATAAGGAAGCCCTTGTTAAAGCACAGGCAGAAAAGGAAAAAGACGGCTCCAAAGAGAACATCGACCATACTATTTTTAAACTGAACGGAATGATTACGGCATCCGAGCGAATAACAGAGGCATATAAGCATTTGCTTGATAAGGGTTATGCATATAAATCTACAGAGGCGAGAACCGTTTTAGCTGGTGTTAGTGCTTTTGAATCCGTTATAGCTACTTATTATAACTTGAAATCAGAATCGGAATACAACTCTCCGAGCCAGAATAATAACAGTGGTATTTTTGAAAAGAGCGGTCCTTATGCTACCGAGTATTATTACGGAGATGAATACATCAATCCTAACATATCATATGAAAAGTATTATAAACAACGCATGGCTGCTATCTCGGAAAACAACGATAAAGGATTAATCGCATTGTATTCACTTGAGAACGAGGTTACCGAGTTCTCAATAGCAAGCAGTGCAAGAGATAAGAGCTTGGGCTTTGTTAACCTTTTCTGGTTTATCGCTCCGTTGTCAATATTCTTCGCAAGCGGAATGGTGTCTAAGGAGTTCTCGACAAAAACAATAAACCTGTTGCTCATTCGTCCTGTCAGCAGATGGAAGATATTGTTGTCAAAATACCTTTGTCTTTTATCCTTCGTTGTAGGTATTATTACCGTTGCGCTGGGCTTGTATATGCTCGGTAGCGGAATCAGATTGGGCTTCTCCGATTTCTCGCAACCGTTTATTTATGTCATAAACGGTACGGCGCATTCGGTTAACTTTATCATATGGATGCTTGGCAGGGTAATTCTTGCATCAATACCTATTATATGTCTTATCAGCCTAACCTTTATGCTGTCAACCGTAACAAAGGGAACCGCTGTTTCGCTTATTCTCGGTGTTCTCACGCTGTTTTCATCTATAATGATTTTCTTTGTCATGGCTATAGGTAATCGCGGAGAGTTTGAGAGATTAACCTATAACCCCTTCCCCTATTTCTCAATGTGGTCCTATGTAAATGATAAAATCGTAATGCTCACGGGCTATTCGGGGACAATATTCTCAGAGCTTGTTGATGCGAAAATATTATACGGGGCGATTTTGCTTTTATCTATTGCCGTTATATCGGTTGTTTTATCGTTTATCGATTTTACAAAAAAGGATGTAAAATAAGCATATGAAGGAAGTAACTCTTAAGCGTGAGGAGCTCTTTCTCTGCAAGGAAGCTACTCTGACAAAAAATACAAGGGGACGGCTGCACCCGATTGACGATTGTCCGGTTCGTACCGATTTTCAACGGGACAGGGACAGAATCACGCATTCTAAATCCTTCCGCCGCCTTATGCACAAGATGCAGGTGTTTCTGTCTCCCGAGGGCGACCATTACCGTACCCGGCTTACACACACGCTTGAGGTTACTCAGATTGCCCGCACACTCGCAAGGGCGTTATGCCTTAATGAGGATTTAACGGAGGCTGCCGCACTCGGACATGATTTGGGGCATACCCCCTTCGGTCATTCGGGCGAAAGAGCGCTTGATAATTTATGCCCCGGCGGTTTCAAACATTATGAACAGAGTCTGCGGGTGGTGGACAAGCTCGATAATAGCCACAAGGGGCTGAATCTTACCTACGAGGTCAGGAACGGGATTGTAAACCATTCCGGCAATAATACCGCAGGCACGCTCGAGGGGCAGATAATAAAATTCGCAGACAGAATTGCATACATAAACCACGACATAGACGATGCTGTCCGTGCCGGAATATTAAGAAACGAGGATATTCCCTCCGATATAACGGAGGTGCTGGGCAGCACACACAGCGACAGAATCACCTCAATGGTATCAAAGGTTATAGAACACGGAACGGACAGCGGCAGAATCGGAATGACCGAGCCTTATTACGGCGCAATGATTAAGCTGCGTGAGTTCATGTTCGAGACCGTTTACCGCAACCCAAAAGCAAAGAGCGAGGACGATAAGGTGCTGAATATGATTGCGTTTTTGTTTGATTACTATGTGCATAACATAAACGCATTACCGACGGAATCGCTGACCTACCTTGAAACCGACGGGAAGGAACGAATCGTCTGCGACCATATTGCAAGCATGACCGACCGTTTCGCTCTCGCTACCTTTGAGGAGCTGTTTGTTCCGAAGGTCTGGCAATACAAATAAATCTTTGAGTTTATCAGCTTGATAAGGAGGGGCGGTTTTTGGCTTTTTCACAGTTTTTCTTGGAAGAAATTAAGGACAGGAACGATATTGAACAAATAATCGCAAGATATGTCCCTCTTAAGCGAGCAGGTTCAAATATTGTCGGGCTGTGTCCCTTTCACAACGAAAAAACGCCCTCCTTCACCGTTTTTCCCGGCTCCAAGAGCTTTTATTGCTTCGGCTGCGGAACGGGCGGTGATGTGGTCTCCTTTGTAATGAAGACAGAGAACCTTGATTACCCCGAGGCTGTCGAGTTCCTTGCAAAGTCGGCAGGTATTCCGATGGAGGAGAACGATTTCCAAAAAGGCGAAAAGCCTGCGGTGCGGAAGGACCGCATAATTGCGGCAACAACCGAGGCGGCACGGTTCTTCCACTCAACGCTTTTTTCCCCGCAGGGGGAGAATGCGCTTGCATATCTTGAGAAAAGGCGATTTCAACCCGCTACCATAAAACGGTTCGGAATCGGCTACGCGCCTGACAGCTGGGACGCTCTAACGATACACTTAACCGATATGGGCTTTACTCCGCTTGAAATTAAGACCTCTTTCCTCGGCGGTATCAGCAAAAGCGACAGGCTGTATGATATGTTCCGTAATCGGATTATGTTCCCTATCTTTGATATACAGGGTGAGGTCGTTGCGTTCAGCGGCAGACGGCTCAATGAGGAGGACGAAAGAAAATATATAAACACCTCGGACACTCCTGCTTTTAAAAAGAGCAAGCTATTGTTCGGTATGCATATAGCAAAAAACACAACCGACGGCACACTTATTTTATGCGAGGGAGCGCCCGATGCGATTGCGATGCATCAGGCTGATTTCTCAAATGCGGTTGCTACACTCGGAACCGCAATAACAAGCGAGCATGCAAGGCTGATAGCAAAATATGCGAAAACGGTTTTTTTGGCATATGATATCGATAATGCGGGCAGAGCGGCAACCATGAAGGGTATCGACCTCTTAAATCAGGTTGGAGTCGCCACAAAGATAATTTCGTTGGGTAACGACACAAAGGACCCCGACGAATACATAAAAAAGCACGGTGCGGCATCCTTTCGTACAAAACTTTCACACGCAAGCGGACAAATTGATTATAAAATCAGTGAAATATTGGCAAAATACAGTATTGACCTGCCCGATGAGAAGCTGCGAGCGTTAACGGAGCTTACCGATTACATCTCCGGGCTGTATAATAAAAGTGAGCGAGAGATATACGCCTCGAGGGTCGCCGAGCTGCTCTCTCTGACAAAATCTGTCGTATTTGATGATATTGAACGCAGAGCCAAGGTGAACGAAAAGAAGCGCCAAAGGCTATTTGCATCAAAGAGCATACAATCGTCGAGCGGTTTCGGCGATAAAGTAAATCGGGACAAGCTGCGTTTCTCAAGCGAAACGATGACCGAGGAAGCAATTTTGGGTATAATGCTACTGCGTCCCGAGCTCGCACCTTCCGCTTTGCAATCCTTAAGCGGCGATTGCTTTGTTACAGATTTTAACCGCCGTGTATTTGATCTGTTTTATGAGGAGTTCTGTGACGGCAGAGAAGCCGTTTTATCAAAAAACGGAATTCTTACCCCCGACGAGCTAAGCTCGGTAATCCGCTATATTGCTACAAGACGGAAGTTCAACGAAAACACAGAGGATATGCTGACAGGGTTGATAAACGCACTGAAGGAGCAGAAAAAGAAGCTTGACTACGATAAAAAAATAGCCGACAATCCGCTTGAAGGTCTTACCGAATATATAGATATGATAAAAAATTCCCAAAAGAAATAAACAAGAACAAATAACGGAGGGTAATAAATTTGAAAGATAAATCTTTCAAATGCGGTTTTGTGTCTTTACTGTGAAAAGCACAGTGCTCCACCAAAAGGTGAAACGGTACAAATCCCGCTTTCGGCGGTATACCCCGCCGAGGAAAGGAACGGTAATAAATATGGCAAACGAGAAAAATATACTCAAGCCGGAGCTCTTGGAAAGCTCCCGTACCAAGGGCAGCGTTACAGCAGCCGATATTATGGAATCAATCGAGGATACCGATGTTTCAATTGAGACACTCGAAAAGGTATATGAGGCTCTTGAGAGCAACGGTATCGAGATTGCCGCCGAGCTTGACAACAGTGTATTTGACCTGCCCGAGGAGGATGTCGAGGAGGATGTCGAGGTCGCTCCCGAGGATGTCGACAAACTCCTAAATCAGGAGGGTGTCTCGATAGATGACCCGGTCAGAATGTATCTTAAGGAAATCGGAAAGGTACAGCTTCTGTCCGCCGATAAGGAGCTTGAGCTTGCCTGCAGAATGGGTACAGGTGATAGGGATGCAAAAAAAGAGCTTGTCGAGGCTAACCTTCGGCTTGTTGTGAGTATCGCAAAACGGTATGTAAACAGAGGTATGTTCTTTCTTGACTTGATACAGGAGGGCAACCTCGGTCTTATGAAGGCTGTCGAGAAGTTCGATTACGGCAAGGGCTATAAGTTCTCGACCTATGCGACCTGGTGGATTAGGCAGGCAATAACAAGAGCGATTGCGGATCAGGCAAGGACTATTCGTATTCCCGTTCATATGGTCGAGACAATAAACAAGGTGCTTCGTGTCTCCCGTCAGCTCTTACAGGAGCTGGGCAGAGATGCAACCGACGAGGAGATCAGCGAGGAGATGGGGCTGCCCATCGAAAAGGTGCGTGAGATTTTAAAAATCGCTCAGGAGCCTGTTTCACTCGAGATGCCTATCGGTGAGGAGGAGGACAGCCACCTCGGTGATTTTATTGCCGACGACAACACCCCTGCCCCTGCCGACGCCGCATCATATATGATGCTCCGTGAACAGCTCCTGGAGGTGCTGCATACACTCACTCCGAGAGAGGAAAGCGTATTGAAGCTGCGGTTCGGACTTGAGGACGGCAGACCGAGAACGCTTGAGGAGGTCGGCAAGGTTTTTGATATAACCCGCGAACGAATTCGTCAGATAGAGGCGAAGGCACTTCGGAAGCTGCGTCATCCAAGCCGCTCTAAGAAGCTGAGGGACTATCTCGAATAAATAATTGCAAGCAATTAAATAAAGAAATAATCGGAGATTATTTCTTCGCTGGTAGCTAATCAGCATCAGATTTTAGAGTCTTTTCTATAAAGGAAATAATCGGAGATTATTTCTTCGCCGGTAGTCAAACAACATCAGATTTTAGAGTCTTTTTTATAAAGGAAATAATCAGAGATTATTTCCTCGCCGGTAGCTAATCAGCATCGGATTTTTTCATAATTAATATTGAAAGGTTATATATACGACAATGAGAGAGCACCTCGAAAACATTAAAACGCTTGCGAAAGCGGATATACAGGCGACCTGCTCGGAAGCCGAGCTTGAATCCGTCCGTATTAAATATCTCGGTAAAAAGGGATTGCTGACAGGGATACTTCGCGGTATGGGACAATTGTCCGCCGAGGAAAGACCTGTTATCGGCGCGCTTGCAAATACGGTTCGTGAGGAAGTAGACAACTACATAGAGGAGCGCAGCCGCCTGCTGAAAAAAATGGAGCTGCAGGATAAGCTTATCACGGAAAAGCTGGATGTTACACTGCCCGCAAACAAAAAGAGCTTGGGAAGACTGCATCCGATTACACAGATTGAGAACCGTATGAAGGAGATATTCCTCGGAATGGGCTTTGAGATCGTGGAGGGACCCGAGGTTGAGAGTTCGTACAACAATTTTGATGCGCTGAACGCACCTGCCGACCACCCCTCAAGGGATTATCAGGACACCTTTTATATCACCCCGTCCACATTGCTGCGTACCCAGACTTCTCCCGTTCAGATAAGAGCTATGCAGGACAGAGAGCCGCCTATTCGAATAATTTCCCCCGGCAGAGTTTACCGCTGCGACGAAATGGATGCCACACATTCACCGATGTTCCATCAGGTGGAGGGGCTTGTAATAGATAAAAATATAACCATGGGCGACCTTAAGGGTACGCTTGCTCATTTTGCAAAGAGCCTGTTCGGGAAAAGCACTCAGACCAGATTCCGCCCTCACAACTTCCCGTTTACGGAGCCGTCCGCCGAGGTGGATGTTTCCTGCTTTGTCTGCGGAGGAAGCGGCTGCCGTCTGTGCAAGGGCGAGGGCTGGATTGAGATTCTGGGCGCCGGTATGGTGCACCCGAATGTACTCTCCGGTTGCGGAATAGACCCTGAGATTTATTCGGGTTTCGCCTTCGGTGTCGGTATCGAGCGGGTCGTTATGCGTAAATACAACATCGATAATATGCGTCTGCTTTTCGAGAACGACCTGCGATTCTTACAGCAGTTTTAATAGGTTGTAAAATCCGAAAGATAAATTTGTATTATATAAGGAATGATTAAAGTTATGAAGGTATCATTGAATTGGCTAAGAGATTATGTAAACATAGATAAGGATATTAGAGAATACTGCGAGATAATGACTCACAGCGGTACAAAGGTTGAGGGTTATGAGATTCTCGCCGATGAAATCAGCAATGTAGTGGCAGGAAGAATTATGTCAACCGAGCCGCATTCCGATTCGGACCACCTCGTTATATGCAGGGTTGATGTGGGTAAAAAGGATTTATTGCAGATTGTTACGGGAGCGTCCAATGTAAAAACAGGGGACATTGTTCCCGTTTGCCTCGACGGAGCCACTCTGCCCGGTGGAAAGACAATAAAAACAGGAAAAATGCGGGGTGTTGTTTCGGAGGGTATGTTATGCTCGTTGGGAGAGCTGGAGCTGACGGTAAACGACTTTCCGTACGCCGCGGAGGACGGAATATTTATCATACAGGAGGAATGCTCGGTCGGTGATGATATAAAAGAGGTACTTAAGCTTACGGATACGGTTGTGGATTTTGAGCTTACCTTCAACCGTCCCGATTGTCTGTCATATCTCGGTATCGCAAGGGAATCCGCAGCTTCATTGTGTGTTCCGCTCAATATTAAGGAGCCGGTCGTCGCTCCGTCAAATGACGGGGACAATATAAATAAGCATCTTTCTGTTAGGGTGGAGAACCCTGTTTTATGCCCCCGTTATACCGCAAGGATGATAAAGAATGTAAAAATCGCTCCCTCGCCGTTGTGGCTGCGTGCAAAACTGCGTGCCGCAGGTGTACGACCGATTAATAATATTGTCGATATAACCAACTTCGTTATGATTGAATACGGTCAGCCCATGCACGCTTTTGATTACAACTATATTACAAGCAAGGAAATTATAATAAGGAACGCAACGGAGGGTGAGAGAATAACAACCCTCGACGGTACGGAACGGACTCTTACCCGTGACATGCTCTGTATTGCAGACGGAAGCAAGCCCGTTGCGCTTGCCGGAGTTATGGGCGGGTTGAACAGTGAGATTCTTGACAGCACCGCAACCGTTGTTTTTGAATCGGCAAACTTCAACAGGGAGAGTATTCGCCATACCTCGAGAGCGCTCGGACTCCGTACCGAATCCAGCGCAAAATTTGAGAAAGGTCTGCCTGCCTGCAATACTCTGCCCGCAATCGACAGAGCTGTCGAGCTTGTGCTTTTATTGGGAGCAGGCGAGGTAGTTGACGGTGTTATCGATGTTTTAAGCACCGATATCGGAGTAAGAACGATAAAATTCGATTATACCAGAATAAATGAACTGCTCGGAACCAGCCTGAACTTTGAGGAGATGGCTTCCCTGCTCGTTCCGCTTGGATTGAATACAGACAAGGACGGCAATTTGCTTGTTCCCCCGTTGAGAAACGATATAATCACCACCGCCGATATTGCCGAGGAGGTCGCAAGGCTCTACGGCTACGACAAAATACCCGAGACAAACTTTATCGGCGAGGTTACCGAGGGTAGGCTCACCCCGATACAAAAGTTCAAGACCGATATTAATACGGTTATGACCGCTTTCGGTTTTACGGAGATATGCACCTATTCGTTTATTTCACCCAAGTTTTATGATAAAATAAACCTCTCCGCCGAAAGTGCGCTCAGGGACGGTATTACGCTGATAAACCCGCTCGGTGACGACACCTCGGTAATGCGTACAACCGCACTCCCTTCTTTACTGGACTCACTGTCGCATAACTATAAGCGCCGTATTCCGTCCTGTAAGCTGTTTGAAAACGCTACCGTTTATTTAAAGAACGGGGATATGTCGGCGGAGGAAAAGAGCCTTGTTTTCGCCTTTTACGGTGACGGGGATTTTTATGACGCAAAGGGTTATACAGAGGGAATTTTCGATTTCCTGAACTTAAAGGGATTCGATGTCATTTCCACAAACGAAAACCTGTCTTTCCATCCCGGACGGCAGGCATGTATCGTCAAGGACAATGCCATTTTAGGCACGCTCGGACAAATTCATCCTTCCGTTGCGGAGAATTTTGATATCGACACCCCGGTATATGCCGCTGTTTTATCGGTTCCCTTAATGTTTGACGCTCACGACGCAGAGAAGGAATACAGACCGTTTCCCCTTTACCCCGCTATCGAACGAGACCTTGCTCTAATCACCGAGGGTGCTATCGAGGCAGGTGCATTATGTAAAGCGATTCGCAGCTTTGCGGGGAAATCGCTTATCGATGCGTTTGTTTTTGATGTTTACAAGGGTAAAGGAATTGAAGAAGGAAAAAAGAGCATAGCCGTAAGGCTTACCTTCCGTCTTGCCGACAAAACCATGACCGACGAGGAAGCCGATTCCGCCGTTAAGAAAATACTTAGGCGGTTGGATGTCGATATGGGTATAAAACTGCGTTCATAAAACGGTTTTGTGATATAAAAACACAAAAATTAACTTAATACAAAGGCTCGCATTATAAAAATGCATAACTGACCCGCAGTTTGTTAAAAAAACTATTGACAAATGCCTGTTAGTTTGTTAGAATAGCCTTACCTCTGGATTCGGGGTATTTTTTGTTGTGCTGAATTTTTGCAAAATCCGGGCTGCTTCAGTCCAAGCACAGCTAACCGACCGAATAAGAGGGAGGTAACAAAATTGGAGGTGCCGATAAAAAATGAGAGTAAAAATCACAATGGTTTGCAGTGAGTGTAAGCAAAGAAATTATGATTCTATGAAAAACAAGAAGAACGATCCGGACAGGCTTGAGATGAATAAGTTCTGCAGGTTCTGCCACAAGCACACTCTCCATAAAGAGAGTAAGTGAGGGGGAAATTATGCTATTTAACAGAATAAGAGTACTGCTCGCATTAATGCTCGTATTATTACTTACCTGTTCATTCATGGTCGTTGCAGGTGCGGATGATGAATCGGCGGAGGTTTCCGAGGAGGTTGAAGTTTCGGAGGAAATCAGTGTTGACGAGAGCGCGCTTGCCGAGAGTATCGAAGAGGAAGAAAGCGAAGAAGCCGAGGAGAGTGAAGAAGCCGAGGAGAGCGAAGATGAATCTGTCTCCCCCGTTGCCGAAAGCAAAAATCCTTGGCTCGGTCGCGGAATAGCTATCGGAATTTTAGTTATTTTAATTCTCGGTATGTTTATTGCCGTTAAGAAGAATACCGTTCTCGGTCAAAAGCTTGTAAAGTTCTTTAAGGACTACAGAAGCGAGATGAAGAAGATTGTCTGGCTGTCCCGAAAAGAGACGGTTAAGCAAACCGGAGTTGTTCTTATTACTATTCTGATTGCAGCTGTTTTCCTCGGAGTCCTTGATTATGCTTTTACTCAGCTGATCCAGTTGATATAAGGGAAGAATGATATGGGATTACCACAGGAGAGCACTCCGCTTTGGTATGTTGTTCACACATATTCGGGCTACGAAAACAAGGTAAAAAACAATATCGAGAAGATAGTGGAGAACCGTAATTTAGAGCATCTTATCATGGGCGTAAAGATTCCCGTCGAAAAGGTTATCGAGATTAACGGTAAAGAAGAAAAGGAAATCGAAAGAAAGCTTTTCCCCAGCTATGTATTGGTGAAAATGGTTATGAACGACGATAGCTGGCATGTAATCAGAAACACTACCGGTGTTACCGGATTTGTCGGTCCCGGCTCTAAACCGGTTCCGCTTACGGAAGCCGAGGTCGAGGCTCTCGGTGTTGAGGTCAGGGTTATTGAGGTCAACTATGCTGTCGGTGACAGCGTAAGAATCTGCGACGGTCCGCTTTCGGGCTTTATCGGATTGGTTGAGGATATTTCTCCGGACAAGAAGAAGGTTACTGTTTCCGCATCCATGTTTGGCAGAGAGACAAGAGTCGAGTTAGGTTCCTCACAGGTAAAACCGCTTGATTAAAAAGCGTTATCAAGTAAAATTATAAATTACGAAGGCTCGTTTTGCCGATGAGCTTTCGGTTGTCTGTGCAAAAAGGCACAGAATGTGGGAGGGGGCAAAGCTCCCGAATTTATTACCACAACGGAGGTGTATTTAAATGGCAAAGAAAGTATTAGGTTATATTAAGCTCCAATTACCGGCAGGCAAGGCGACTCCTCAGCCACCGGTAGGACCGGCTCTCGGTCAGTACGGTGTTGCTATTCCAATGTTCACAAAGGAATTCAACGAGCGTACAAAAAATGATATCGGTCTTATAATTCCCGTGGTTATCACGGTTTTTGCCGACCGCAGCTTCACATTTATTACAAAAACCCCGCCCGCAGCCATTCTTATTAAGAAAGCATGCGGAATTGAGAGCGGCTCTGCTGTTCCCAACAACACAAAGGTTGCAAAGATCACACAGGATCAGATAAGAAAAATCGCCGAGTTAAAGATGCCCGATCTCAACGCGGCTTCGGTTGAAACCGCAATGAAAATGATAGCCGGTACCGCCCGCAGCATGGGCGTAACCGTCGTTGATTAAGGGGGGCATATAAATGAAAAGAGGCAAGAATTACAATACAGCGGTTCAGAGTATTGACAAGCTGAAGCTCTATGAGAGCGGCGAAGCACTCGGACTCGCCTGTGAAATATCCAAGGCAAAGTTTGATGAAACGGTTGAGGTTCATATTCGTTTAGGTGTCGACTCCCGTCATGCCGACCAGCAGGTCAGAGGTGCGGTTGTTCTCCCCAACGGTACGGGTAAGAAGGTCAGAACCTTGGTTTTCGCCAAAGGCGACAAGGCAAAGGCTGCCGAGGATGCAGGAAGTGATTATGTAGGCGCAGAGGATATGGTTACAAAAATTCAGCAGGAGAACTGGTTTGAGTTCGATGTAATCATAGCTACCCCCGATATGATGGGTGTTATCGGTCGTTTGGGTAAGATACTCGGACCTAAAGGTCTTATGCCTAACCCCAAGGCGGGAACGGTTACTCAGGATGTCGCAAAAGCCGTTTTAGAGGCAAAGGCAGGTAAGATTGAGTATAGATTAGACAAGACCAACATTATCCACTGCCCTATCGGCAAGGTTTCCTTCGGAAAGGATAAATTACTGGAGAACTTTGATACTCTTCTTCGTGCCGTCATAAAGGCTAAGCCTTCTGCGGCTAAGGGACAGTATATAAAATCCTGCGTTATCGCTTCCACAATGGGACCCGGCTTAAAGATTAACCCTACCAAGGTAGTTGATTAAAATACAAAAAATCTATTGACATAATGTATTTTTTATGATATAGTTTGTCAGTGATGTAAACAAATCCAAAGACAGTAGGCACCAAAAGTTTAATGGTTTTTACCGCCTGCCGAGGAATTATAGACAGCGAATACATTTTTGTATGCTTTTTATATGCTCCTCTGCGCAAGCGAAGGAGCATTTTCTTTATAAATATATGGAGGTGAATATTTTGGCAAGTACAAAAATTTTGGAACAAAAGCAGCAGATAGTCAAGGAATTAGCCGATAAAATGCAGGGTGCAAAGAGCGGTGTTCTGGTTGACTTCAAGGGAATAACGGTTGCCGACGATACAAAACTCAGAAGCGAGATGCGTAAAATCGGTGTAGAGTATTCGGTTGTTAAGAACACGCTTACCTCAAAAGCATGCGATATAATCGGCTTTGAGCAGCTCAAGGATGTTTTGAGCGGAATGACAGCTATTGCAATCAGTAATGACGACCAGATCGCTCCCGCAAAAATTCTTTGTGAATATGCAAAGAAGAACGAGAAGTTCATTATCAAAGCAGGCTTTGTTGACAGCGGAGTTATTGATGCCGACGCTGTTAAAGCACTGGCGGAGATACCGTCCAAGGAGGTTCTCATTGCAAAGGTAATGGGTTCTCTGCAATCCTCACTTTACAGCTTTGCATATGCTTTGCAGGCTATTATCGACAAAAACAGCGAGGGCGAATCTGCCTCCGCAGAGGCTTAAACACTTTTTAGAAACTATTAAGTGCATTAAAAAATTATAATTAAAATAATTGGAGGTATATTTATTATGGCAAACGAAAAAACACAACAGATTTTAGACCTTGTTAAGGAACTTACAATACTTGAACTTGCAGACCTTGTGAAGGCGCTCGAGGCAGAGTTCGGCGTTTCCGCCGCTCCCGTTGCAGTAGCGGCAGGTCCCGGTGTGGCAGCGGCTGAGGTTGTTGAGGAGAAGACCGAGTTCGATGTTGAGCTTACAAGCTTCGAAGACGACAAAAAGCTTAAGGTTATCAAGGAAGTTAAGGATATCGCAGGACTCTCTCTCGGCGAGGCTAAGGAGCTTGTTGTTTCCGCTCCCAAGATGGTTAAGACCGGTATTCCCAAGGACGAGGCAGAGGCTATCAAGGCTCAGCTCGAGGCTGTCGGCGCAAAGGTTACCATTAAATAAATTGTACACAGTTAGCAACCTGAATACGGTTGTAATGAAAAGAAGGCTGCGGGTAATTTCCGTAGCCTTCTTTTATTTTCGGTAATCTAGAACATTTAGAGTATATCCAAAATCACCTTAATGGTCTTCTTGCATTTTCCATTATATAGGATTTGTCGTATTTTCCACTTCCAAGCTGTCCTTTATCATTTATTCCCCAAGCCCAAAGGGTACCATCTGTTTTTATTATATATGTTCTATTACTACCTGCATAATTGAAATGTTTTTACAAGTAATAAGAAAAAATCATGCATACAAATTAAAAGTACCTAAAAAGTGCCGTTTAATTTTTAAATAATCCTTAGTAGTTGGAAGTACAGTATTTTCCAAGCACGCTGCTTTAAGTTGTACATCATTCAATGAATATGTTTTAAGAAAAGCTCTTTTCGCCATCAGATAATCTATCGCGTCAACCTTTCCATCACCATTTATGTCACCTTTTATGACAATTGTATAATCAGTATCGTTGTAGCGAATAACTGAACCAGTACCCACAACAGCTGTTTCACTTAATACATTCCCTTTTGAATCTTTTATTATTACATCAATTTTAAGCATCTCTCTAATACTTTCAACAGTTTGCAAATCAATAATTCCATTGACATACCCGTTTTCGAAAGTAATCGGACCTTCAGGCATACTAACCGTGATTGTGAAATCCTTTGTGTAATTCGTTCCGATTGCTGTTCCGTCTGTGACGGTTGCGGTGAC
>PGZT01000075.1 GCA_002841455.1 Firmicutes bacterium HGW-Firmicutes-21
GGGGGCCTTTAGCTCAGTTGGTTAGAGCAACCGGCTCATAACCGGTCGGTCCGGGGTTCGAGTCCCTGAAGGCCCACCAAACGCAGTATTCCCTGTAAAAGAGGATACTGCCATAAACGCACCTTTAGCTCAGTCGGTAGAGCAACTGACTCTTAATCAGTGGGTCCCGGGTTCAAATCCCTGAAGGTGCACCAAATAAATAGGGGTATAGCTCAGTTGGTAGAGTCGCGGTCTCCAAAACCGTTGGTCCTGGGTTCAAGTCCTAGTGCCCCTGCCAGCGGTTATATACCGCAAAAAATCACCGTATGCTTTTTGGCATACGGTTTTTCAATTATACGCTTTAAGATACTAACCGCTGAAAACATTCATAAACACTTCGGGATGCAGATACCAGACGCCGTCTATATGCAGAAGCTTATATTCGGCTCGCTTAGTTACCTCGGAATCCCTGCCCTTAACGGTAACATCAACTGTCGCCCTGTAGGCTTCGGTTATTTTGTCAACAGGCAAGTCATAACCGTTGACAATCAAATCCCAATACTTATCCAAATCGCCGCTTGACAATTCCTCTTTAGAGATAAGTGTATAATTTATGCGTGTTTTCTCTCCGTAATTTACGATATGCGCATCCAAAGCGTCTGTAAAAAGCTCTGAAAGCACCTTATCTATATCGTTGCCGATAGCATCGAATGCGTTTGTTGCTCTATCGATATAATCGGGTGGGAAAGCTGATTTGTACAGAGCGGTATCTTTTTTTAAAAGCCCGTTTATAAGTCTGTCGAGCGGCTCGGTTGTTTTATCGCCAATGTTTTTATCGGAACAGCCTGTTGCCAACAGCAGACATAATATAAGAAATAGAGGGATAAACGATTTATTTATTAAGCTTCTCAATGATGTTCACTCCGTTTTAATCCTTATTCGAGACATTAAGCTTAAGCTCAAGGAATTCCTCCTTGGATATTAGAACCTGCCGTTTCTTGGTTGCGGCATCGAACTGCCCCACATAGCCTCTTCGCTCGAGCTTGTCCACAATGCGAGCGGCTCGTGCATAACCGAGCGAGAGCCGTCTCTGTAGCAGAGAGGTGGAGACATTGCCGCTCTCAAACGCAACCTCAATCGCTCCTATAATCATCGGATCATCCTTCTCGTCGGAGTCGTCATCCTCCTGAGAACGCTTGGAGTGCTTTACCCCGCAGAGCTTTGCCTCCTGCTCTATCATGTTCATAACATCCTCGCTGTATTGAACATCGGCGGCTTCCTTTATAAACTGTGTAATTGCCGTAACCTCGGTTTTTCCGTCCACGAACGCACCCTGTACACGCATGGGCTTCATTGCTCCGACAGGGTTGTAGAGCATATCGCCTCTGCCCATCAGCTTTTCTGCGCCCGCCATATCAAGAATTGTTCGGGAATCCACCTGCGATGCTACCGTAAAGGCTATACGGGAGGGTATATTTGCTTTGATAAGACCGGTGATAACATCCACAGAGGGTCGTTGCGTTCCTATAATAAGGTGCATGCCTGCGGCTCTTGCCTTTTGCGCCAAACGGCAAATGGAGGTCTCCACATCATCGGGTGCCGTCATCATAAGATCGGCAAGCTCGTCGATAACTATCACAACATATGGCAGCTGCTCCCGTTCGGGATCGTTCCTTACCGTTGCATTATACTCCGCCAAATTGCGTGCGCCGACCTCCTGTATAAGTGAATAACGCTTCTCCATCTCCATACAAGCCCAATTAAGTGTTCCCGCCGCTTTTTTAGGCTCGTTTATTACGGGAACCATAAGGTGCGGAATCCCGTTATAATCGGTAAGCTCAATACGCTTTGGGTCGATTAAAATCAGCTTAACCTCATCCGGTGTCGCTCTGTATAAAAGGGATATGATTATTGAGTTTATACATACAGATTTACCCATTCCGGTTGCTCCGGCAATAAGTAAATGCGGCATTTTTCCTATATCAAGATATATCGGGTTGCCGGCTACATCCATTCCGAGTGCGACAAAGAGCCTGCTCTTGTTCTCCTTACAGAGCGGAAACTCAAGCAGCTCCCGCAGTCTTACAGTAGTAACGCTGCGGTTCGGAATCTCTATGCCGACAGCGGCTTTGCCGGGAATACTCTCTATTCTGACAGAGGTTGCGGCAAGGTGCAGGGAAATATCATCGGCGAGGTTGGAAATAGATTTTACACGGACACCCGACTCCGGCTGAAGCTCGTAACGGGTTATTGTCGGTCCGCAGCTCGTACTGATAACTCTGGTACGAACGCCGAAGCTCTCGAGTGTGTCAACCAACTTTTGGCTGGTTCTTTGTATATCTGTGTCAGACAGTATAAGTCCGTCTGTTTCGCTCTCTGCGAGCAACGATATCGGCGGGAACACATATGGTGCCTTCTCTGCGTGCTCATTAAGATGCAGTTCCTCAGGCTCGATTAATAGAGGCTCCGTTATAATCAGGTTGTCATTATTATCGGGTGTTTTCGGCGGGGTAACCGGCTCGTCCCACGGCATCTCTCGGTTTATCTCCCTTATGCCGACAAGGTCCTTTTCGTGAGGAACGGGGATGGGCGCCTCCTCGTCGGGCAGCTCAAAGCGTTGCTGCGATAAATCGTTTTCGTCCGCAACAATCAAAGGTGCTTTTTGTTCCCGTTTAAGAATCGGGGTAACTTTTCTCTCGTCCTCTTCATTTTCTTTATTGTTATAATCAGCGCCGAAATCCAGCTCGCGGAAGAAGGCTATAATAGCCTTAATCGTTGCCTTCGGCGTGCTGCCGAACAAAAAGACCGTAGTGATAAAAAAGACAAGGAAGGAAAGTATCAGCGTAAACACTTTCCCCAGCAG
Organism: Firmicutes bacterium HGW-Firmicutes-21; assembly: GCA_002841455.1. Taxonomy (GTDB): domain Bacteria; phylum Bacillota; class Clostridia; order Oscillospirales; family CAG-382; genus UBA1049. The sequence goes on from PGZT01000075.1 coordinate 2,843, forward strand.
ATTAATAAACAACGCTCCGATATGCCCGCCGACAAAGCCGGCTCCGTCAAACGAGTGCCCTTTCTCATAAAGGGCAAAGCCATAAGCACTGGGGTTGTCCGACATTATGGTATTCAATATAATCAGAATAAATACAAAGTTTGTGGATGCGAGTACGATTTTGGAGCGTATGGCACCTTTTTCGCTGTCCCGTCTCCAATAAAAAGCTAAAAGCAACAGTAAGAAAGGGAAATAATAATAGCCTGCTCCAAACAGTCCAAGCAATACATCTGATATATATTTGCCGAACCAGCCTGTCTCCGACAAGAAAAAGGTCAGTATAATAAACAGCGCAAAAAAGCCGATAATATACGGAACGGCAGGGTTGATTTTTTTTATCTTTTCAACCTGCTTTTCCTCGGCTCTCGGGGTTGATTTTTTAGTGGTTTTTGTAGGTTTTTTAGTTGTCTTTGCCATGATGCTCCTTTGCCTTATTATCGTAAGTTAAGTTAGAACATCCACAATTATTGCCGTTATTCCGATAAAGATACAGTAAAAGCTGAAAACACCGAAGCTCCTGTTTTTTGCTATGTATTGCAGCAGCTTGATTGCCAAAAAGCCGACGACTGCGGCGGTTACCGCTCCCATTATGTAAGGGAGCATTGTCTCGCCCGATATGCCCTCCTTAAAGAACTGCGGGAGCTTAAGTACGCAAGCGCCGAGTATGG
>PGZT01000076.1 GCA_002841455.1 Firmicutes bacterium HGW-Firmicutes-21
CCGCCTGTCCGCCTACCGCACCGATCCGGCAGCTCTCTTCCTTTTTATCTTCCTTGGTTGTGTTTTCATTACTCATTACAAACTCCCCTTTGCGGAATAAATTTGATATAACGGCAATAAATCAATATGCTTTAGTAGTTTGGTGTTGATTTATTAATAATTATGAATTATACTATAATGAGTATTCAAAATAAAGCTATTTTTGTAAACAATTACTTGAACGGAGACAGCCTTATTGTGGAATTGAATCTTTTTACAAAGAATGACAGCGGATTTATATGCGAGAATTGCGGCAAGGAGGTCCCGCCGCTCTCCTATTCATCACGGAACCACTGCCCCTTTTGCCTTTGCTCCAAGCATGTGGATGTAAGCCCGGGCGACCGAAGAAACGAGTGCGGCGCAGTAATGCGTCCGATTGCGGTTAATACAAGCGCTAAAAAGGAATTTATAATAACACATAAATGCAGCAAATGCGGTTCTCTCCGAAACAACCGTTCTCAGGAGGATGATGACCGCAATAAATTGATTTTCCTTACAAATCCGTACAATTATTAGGAAGGAATTGTGATTAATATGGAAGCAACAAATAAGTTCTTGGAGAACAATAAGTATTATATAAGAACAGTAGTTGTCGCACTGCTTGCTTTTTTGGGAACCTATTATGCTCTTCCGGCAAGAGGATTGATATCAATGATTCCGTTTTTGTTGGTAGCGGTATTGTTTTCCGTTTTGATTAAGATACCCATATGGCAAAAGGCTGCGTTGTTCGGTTTATTTGCTTTGATTTTCGCCACCGTAGAGATAGATTACACACACGGAATCGGCTTCGCCGCATTATGTATACTCATGGTGATATTTTGCTCGCTTGCCTTTTATCTGCTGAGGAAGAAAAAAATATTACCTGCAATTATATCGATACTGTTAATATCGGCTTGTGCCGTTCCCCATGCTTATTTTTTCGGCAATATTATAAAAGGATTGGATGCCGATAGGATTCTCGCCGAGTATATCGACGAGCGTTATACAAGCGAGGATACGATTATATCCGAAACCTATTATGACTACAAGCACGGCTATTATAAGGCAAATATTTATGAAAAAAAGAGACCTACCGAGATTTACTCGCTTACCGTTATCAACAATTATTTATATGACAGCTACAGGACCTATGCGGAGAAGCAGCTTATGAACCGCAGGATGCTTGATATTACCTCTGTTCTGCGGGATAATTTTAAAAGTGATAAATTCGAGGTCATACCGTTGAATATAAGCGGTTACCCGTTTAAATCCGAGATTACCATCAATGACACAAACGATTACAACTCACTGATGAGCTTCCGCATTGTTATTTCCGGTCAGCTTGATAAGGATAGCTTTACAGATAAAGCAAAGCGGTATTACGATACAATAATGGATAACGATATTGATTTCAAGAAGATTGTTTTTGTCTCCAAGGGAACCACAAACACCACCTTGAGAATATCGGTAACAACCGGTCCGTTTATGAAGGATTTCCCGTCCCTTCTGAAACCACCCGCTATATATGGTATTGATAATCGTTTATTTGCTTATCTTAATCAGAGTTAGGTTTATTTATTACCGTGGGAATAATTTGTCGATTTATTTTTTTGGGGAATCACTTTTAAGAGTGGTTCTTTTTTTTGCTCATTTTTGGAATAAGCAAGCTTAATATGGCAAAAATAATATTGTAAAGTCTGCCGTGCAAAAAACCAAAGCGGCGGTTTTCACATATGATATTATCGGAACCTAAGGGGCGTGTTAAATATGAAAGAACAACCTTCCAACAACAGTATTAGACGGGGCGATATTTTTTATGCGGATTTAAGTCCTGTTGTCGGCTCGGAGCAGGGCGGAATACGACCTGTATTAATTGTTCAAAACGATGTCGGCAATCGGTACAGCCCTACGGTTATCGCCGCCGCAATTACAAGTCAGACAAGTAAAGCGAGACTCCCAACGCATATTGAGGTTATGGGAGAGGTTTTATCAAGCGGCGGTGCAGCCGAATGCGGGCTTGCTAAAAATTCGGTTATACTGCTTGAACAGATACGCACACTGGATAAACGCAGGTTAAAGGAAAAGATGGGGCACCTTGACGACAGAACCATGCATCAGGTCAACGAGGCGATTACCGTCAGTTTCGGTTTAGGCGAGGAAATGAATATTTCCACCGCTTAAAGGGCTCCGCAATACTGTAAAACGCAAGGAAATACTGCCTCGGCATTGAAATTCTCGATGCTATATGGTATACTTTTCCTTGCGTTATATTTGTGAAGGAGTTCTTATGAAAACACTTTTTATTTCCGATCTTGACGGTACGCTTTTAAACAAGGATGCCGCACTGAGCGATTATAGTATTAACGGCATAAACAGCCTTATTTTAAAAGGAATGAATTTTACTTTTGCAACCGCACGCAGCCCGTGGAGCGTGCAGAATATCCTGAAGCCATTGAATATCACCATCCCGGCTGTACTTATGAACGGAGTCTGCATATATGACCTAAATAACTCACGATTTATAAGAACCGAGGGGTTAAACAGGAGCATAACAGATGAGCTGTTTCCGATAATACACGAATATAAGCTGTCCGGATTTTTGTATATGATAGACAATGATAAAATTGTTGTTTATTATGAAAGCATTACCACCCCCCATGCCCTTGCTTTTATGCAGGAGAGAATAAGACAGTTCGGGAAGATATATGTGCAGACAGATTGTTTACCGGAACATAATTTTGGCAGCTTGACAACCGTATATTATACCGTTAGCGACCGAATAGAGGTGCTTACACCGTTTTATGAAAGAGTGAAGCATATACAAGGCTTGCGTGCCGAATTCTACCGTGATGTATATAACAGGGACCTCTGGTTCTTGGAGATATTATCGGAAAACGCCTCAAAGGGCGGTGCGGTTGATTTTATTAAGAGAGCATATGATTTTGACCGTATTATTGCCTTCGGAGACAATATAAACGACCTGCCTCTTTTTTCCTCTGCGGATTATTGCCTTGCCGTCGAGAACGCTCATGACGAGATAAAAAGCAAAGCCGACGAGATAATAAAGAGCAACACCGAGGACGGCGTTGTCAGGTGGCTGGAGGATAATTATTTTAAATATGTATAAAAGTATAAACGGCAAGGAATTAAAACTTCCCTGCCGTTTTCGTAATATTATAGTAGTTACTATTTTGTTATCGTTACCTTGTTGAGGTTCCTCGGAGCATCGGGGTTTCTGCCCTTGACCGCAGTCAATTTGCAAGCGAACATCTGTGCGAACACCGCAAAAAGGAAGGCGGAGCCGCAATCGCAGCTCA
>PGZT01000021.1 GCA_002841455.1 Firmicutes bacterium HGW-Firmicutes-21
CTTTCGTACCTCTCTTTTTGTTAGTTTATCATTTCTTTACTAACATTGCAACTGGTACAAATTTTGGGGGGCATTCCATCAAAAAATAATAAATAAAAACCGATATTCTATAGTTACTCTTAGAATATCGGTTTACTTACAACTTAGCATTGCTATTTTGTTTTGTCTTCCGAAATTATTTTTTTGTAATTAACTCTTCTAAATTCCTATTGGTGGTAATAACAATAATCTTTTCTCCCGTTTTAGTGCTTATATCCGAGTAAGTGCTGATTATAGCTACACCAATTACATCAATAATCAATGTTTCTAAATATCCTCGCCCGCCTTCAAAAAGAGAGGTGCGTACCTTTTTAAATAGTTCTATGCCCTGAGAATTATCGGTGAGCTTTTGCTCAGATGGACTCAAAAATCCGGTAAGCCTCACTATTATCATGTCATTGATTATATAGGTGCGAATGTTTTTTGGTCCTCTGCCCATATACTCGATTTCAAATTTACTGATAGCTTCACTGATTTTCGCTTCCAATTGTCCTTTGGTCATGAATTAAACTTCCTCTCATTACTCATATATTATCGTAAAATGTGGTTTTTGTCAATATCTTTTTTTAAATTAATTTTACTACCAGCTTGCAAAATTAAAGTATAGATAATCAAAAAGCTTAAAATTGTTGACATAAAAAAATTGATGTGCTATACTTTAAGCATTAAAAGGGAGTAGTTGTAACTATAAAGTCAACATCATGGTGCTCACGCATCTGGCTTTATAACCTTAAAAGGTAACGAGACTTTTAGTGCGATTCATTAGAATTGTTCTAAAAGTCTTTTTTAATATTATCTTGAAAGGGTGGTATTACTATAATAAGATGTTTAAATATTCTAATGAAATTTTGAAACACTAAAAACAAATGGAGGGTAAATTGAAAGCATTTAAAGAAACTATTGCACATACTCTTGAGCGATTAGGTACAAACACTCAAACAGGACTAAACGATACAGAGGTTGCTGAAAACGCAAAAAAATACGGTACAAATTCATTTACAAAGAAAAAACCAAAGCCATTGATTTTTCGTATTTTTCACGCTACAAAGGAACCAATGATTATTCTGCTGATTGTTTCGGCAATTATTACCCTCATCGTAAACATCATTCATTATATTACACATGGAACAGCTGATTTTGTTGAAGGTATTGCTATTTTTGCTGCAATTTCTCTTGCAGTTGCCATCACCGTAATTATGGAAGGGAGAAGCCAAAAGGCATTTGATGCTTTAAATAAAATTAAAGAAGATATAAAGGTTAAGGTTATCCGAAATGGCAAGGTCGCAGTTATTCCGCAGCAGGAATTAGTAGTAGGTGATATTACACTTTTTGAAACAGGAGACAAGATACCGGTTGATGGTAGACTCATTGAAGCGGTAGGCTTGACAGTTGATGAATCTTCTCTTACAGGGGAGAGCCTCCCTGTTAAAAAAGATTGCTTTGCAGTTTTTGAGGATGATAAAACCTCTGTTGCAGAAAGAAAAAATATGCTTTATTCCGGTTGCTTTGTATCGGGTGGTAGAGGAACAATTATCGTTACTGAGGTTGGCGATAATACCGAATTTGGAAATATAGCCAAGGAGCTTTCAGGGACGGAAAAGGGCAATACGCCTTTACAAGAAAAACTTGAAAAAATGGGCAAGACAATTGCTATTTTAGGAACTTTCGTTGCAGGAATCGTTTTTATAGTACAAATAATAAGTCAAATGACAAGTGGAACTCTTTCACTTAATACTGTGTTGGAAGACTTCATTACCAGTATTGTACTTGTAGTCGCAACTGTTCCTGAGGGACTACCTACTATCGTCGCTGTTTCTTTAGCGATTAATATTATAAAAATGGCAAAACAAAACGCTCTGGTAAAAAAGCTGATTGCCTGTGAAACCATCGGTAGTATCAATGTCATTTGTTCAGATAAAACGGGCACCTTAACAGAAAACAAAATGACGGTAACAGATATCTATACAAACGGGAGTTTTTATAAACCTGAACAGTTAACTGAAGGTTTTCTAACCGATAATTTTTGTATAAACAGCACAGCACACATTGAGTATGTTGAGAATAGGCAAAAATTTATCGGAAGTGCCACCGAAAGTGCAATTTTGGTAGCTTATTTAAAATCTGTTTCAGATGAATCGGCTTATATAAAGCACAGAGAAAATGCAAACATTGACTTTACCTATTCCTTTTCGTCTGAAACCAAAAATATGACAACTATCCTCCGTAAGGGCAACTCCTTTTTGGCATTGTCAAAGGGAAGTCCTGAAAAGATATTAGCACAGTGCAGTAAAATCATTATAAATGATTGTATTTGTGATTTTACAAATGAAATTGTTACAGATATTGAAAATAAAATAAAAGTTTTTCAAAAAAACGCGTGCCGTGTATTAGCTTTTGCTCATAAAGAATTTTCACAAAAAACTGATTACGAGAGCAACAGAACATTTATTGAGAGTGAAATGGTTTATGACGGCTTTGTGGCGATTACCGACCCATTAAGGCAGGATGTCTACGAAGCAGTAGCACATTGCAAAAATGCAGGAATTGACCTTAAAATTCTCACTGGTGATAACATAATAACAGCAAGAGCAATAGCAAACCAACTCGGTATTTTAAAAGAAGGATCACTTGCTGTGGAAGCTCGTGATATCGAGGATTTACCCGAGCGAGAATTCATTAAAATGCTATCTAAAATTAAGGTTATCGCACGAAGCACCCCTGGTATTAAAATGCGTGTAGTGAATGCTTTAAAATCAATTGGTCATGTTGTCGCTGTTACAGGAGATGGCATTAACGATGCACCTGCTATTAAAAATGCTGATGTAGGAATTGCAATGGGTATTACTGGAACAGAGGTGTCTAAGGAGGCAAGTGATATCATTTTATTGGACGACTCCTTTTCAACCATTGTTAGGTCTGTTCATTGGGGACGGGGAATATATGAAAACTTTCAACGGTTTATTCAGTTTCAGCTAACGGTTAATTTATCGTCTGTACTTGTTATTCTTATTTCTATTTTAACGGGTCTCAAGTCTCCCTTTACAGCTTTGCAAATTCTATGGGTAAATATTGTTATGGATGGTCCTCCTGCATTAACCCTTGGTTTAGAGCCAATACGAGATGATTTAATGAATCGTCAGCCCATATCCAGAAATGCTAACATCGTAACAAGTGGAATGCTTTCAAGAATTGTTTTTAACGGAGTATTTATTTCAGTTATATTTATGCTACAAACCTATTTTAATATTTTAGGTGGAACGCCAGCACAACAACCAGCTATTCTCTTTACTCTATTTGTAATATTCCAGTTGCTGAATGCATTTAACAGCAGAGAGCTATCAGACCAGAGCATTTTAAAGCATTTTTCTAAAAACAAACTTATGCTTTTAGTTTTCGGAGTAACTTTTATGCTTCAGGTGGTTATCACTCAATTCGGTGGTGCTATTTATAATACTGTTCCATTACCTATTGATATGTGGATAAAAATTATAGCTTTGGGTTCAACTGTAATAATAGCTTCTGAATTATTTAAGTTAATCAAACACTTAATAATTAAATCAAAATAACATCAATAATAGAAAAAGATTTGTTAAACACTCAAATCTCTTCTTTAACGCTGTTTTTTATTTTCATACCATAATGCATGTTGATACTACTGCATTCTTACAAATATAAAAAAGGAATAACTAATTTAAAAATCCAAAACAGTTATAATCACTGGGTTATTTAAGTTATATGTGATAAAAATGAAAACATTGCTTTTAGATACAAAAGGGGATGAATATATAAATATTTGTTCTGATATTATCAAAAAAAGCGGAATAGTTGCATTGCCTACTGAAACAGTATATGGACTATGCGCAAATGCTCTTGACGAAAGCGCAGTGAGAAAAATATTCAAAGCAAAAGGTCGTCCTCAGGACAACCCACTTATTGTTCATGTTAGTGACATCAAGGATGTTGAAAAATATGCAAAAAACGTACCAGATAGCGCATATTTACTTTTTGAAAAATTTTGGCCTGGTCCCCTTACTGTTATTTTAAAAAAAAGAAATATTATATCTAATTTAATTACTGCAAACCATGATACAGTAGCATTAAGGATCCCAAATAATATAATCATTCAAAATATAATAAAAAAAAGTGGGGTACCTCTTGCAGCACCGTCAGCCAACATTTCTGGAAGACCTTCTCCTACAGAATTTTCACATGTTGTAGAAGATATGAACGGTAAAATAGACGCTATTGTTGATGGAGGTAAATGTGTTATTGGAGTCGAATCCACTGTAATATCACTTATCGATGAACCAATAATTTTAAGACCAGGTTTTATTACAATCGAGGAGTTTAAAAAATATCTACCGACTGTAAAGCTTTACGAGAGAGTTTCTAATGAAATAAATGATAAAGAGAAAATCCTATCACCAGGAATGAAATACCGACATTATGCACCAAAATCTCCTCTTATTTGCGTAATTGGTGAGTATAATAAAGCAGCTAGTTATATTAATTCAAAACTAGAAACAAACACATTCTGCATCATATTTGATAATGAGAGCCAACTATATAAAACGAAAAATATTATAACTTATGGAGTAAAAGAAGACCCTAATACTCTACTAAAAAATCTGTATTCAGCACTAAGAAAAGCGGATAGCTATAATGCAGAAAAAATCTATATTCACTGTCCAGAAATGGTTAATAAATTTAGTGCATTGTATAATAGATTAATTCTAGCTTCTAGTCACAATGTTATTCATCTTGAAAATTAGTAGATTGCTATAATAGATTATTGGCACATTTGTATATTTTAAATAAAATTGATGAAAGCAGCAGCAACCAGCAATATTATTTAAGCAGTAGTTGAAATCTGAACCCTTGAGGTTTAGACATCAACTACTGTTTTTTTCTTTATTTCATGCAGGTTTCAACTACTTTATTTACAACCTACAATTGAACATATTTCTGAAAAATCTTAAAACGGTTAATAAAACGCAGTCTTTCGAACCCCTGTTGTCCAGTTTAAGCCAAAAATCAGACTCTGCTTGCTCTGGTGTCCTGTGTTTCAGCTTTCGATGCGGACGTTTTGTATTGCAAAACTCCATATAATTGACGACGGCTTTACTAAACTCACTTACCGAACGGTATTTTGTTCGTTACAATTCTTCACGCTTCATAGAAGACAAGAATGATTCCGCAACCGAATTATCATACCAACAGTTAAAGCTCGTCGAGGGTTTTTTCTTCGACGAGCTTTATTACTACGGATTTTTCGTTCTGCTTGTCCAATACGAAGTGAGGATAGGAAAACATCCCTACTCGGAACGGAGTAACTAATATGTATATGGTAAAATAAAAACATAGCAAATATAAATATAAAAGTGTAACAGTCGGGACAAAAAAGTCCCGGTTGCAAGCAGCTTAAGAATTTTTGAAAACCAAAAGAAATCATGCTAACAGTGGGAGTGAAAGGGGTGCTGTGCCCAAACACCATACAGCAAAAATGCACACCCACGGTCAAGGGTGTGCATTCTATCATTTCTTGTCACCTTTGCCAAAAATTGACCGAGGCATTGATACGATGCCTCGGTCAATACTTTTATTTTCCGTATCAAGAAAGCCTGCAATACAAGGGATTTGCCCCATAGGGGTATTCAAAATCTTTTGTATTGCAGGCTTTTTTGCGTTTATGGGATTCTCCAGCATTCTCGTCTCAAAGCATAATTTGAATACCCTAAGAGGAAAAATAAAATAGTTCTATGAAAAATAACGGAGTACAAGGAATAATAATAGGGTTCAATTCGCTCTGTAAAATGTACCCCTGAAACTGGACAGTCGCAAAGGTTTAGATCCCGGTTTCAGGACACTTAAAGGTATAATAAATTTCAAAAGCGAAAATATTGCTCCACACCAACACTCAAGGAAGAAGCTATAAAAAAGACCTTTGCTGAAGCCTTCAATAGTATCATAAAAAACAAATCCGAGATATTCGCCAATTACGATACCGCCCTTGACATCATTACCGATGACAGCGTATATAAAAAGGAAATGTCTGATATCGACAGGCAGTGCTTAGAAATCGAAACGCTGATAGAGAGGCTGGTTTCGGCAAATGCGAGAACGCAAGCGGAGCAGAGTGATTACAACGAAAGATATAACGATTATCTTGAGCGTTATGACAAGCTGCAAAAACGCCGCCGAGAGGTAAGCTCAGCTATCGCAATGTGCGCCGCCAAACGCGTACAGATTACCGGTTTTCTAAGAGAACTCAAAAAGTATAACGCGCCTCTATTAGAATTTGATGAGCGTGTATGGCAGGCATCATTAAATTACATGAAGGTGCTGACAGAAGGTAAGGTGCTTTTTGTATTCCGCGACGGAACAGAGCTTCCCTGGACGGTAGATTGCGAGGTGCGAAAATATGACCGTAAAAAGAAAGGTCAGTGAAATCAAGCCGGTTTTACCACCGTCTTACCTGCGCCCAAAACTTAAAGTGTGTGCCTATGTCCGGGTGTCAACAGGACATGAAAAGCAGCTTGATTCACTTGAGAACCAGCGGCAGTACTACGAGCGGATAATCACGGCAAATCCGGAATATGAATTTTGCGGTATCTTTTCCGACGCCGGAATATCCGGTGCAAAGGAACAACGCCCAGGATTTCAGGCTATGCTCAGAGAAGCAAGAAACGGAAACATAGATATTATTATGACCAAGTCAATATCCCGCTTTGCAAGAAATACGGTTCTGCTGCTTGAAGCAGTGCGTGAACTGAAAGCTCTCGGTGTTGGTGTTATATTTGAGGAACAGCGCATCAACACACTGTCCTCGGACGGAGAGCTTATGCTGACCGTGCTTGCATCCGTCGCAGACGAAGAACGGAAATCCGTGTGCGGTAATGTTCGGTGGGCAGTCCGAAGCAGATATAAGCGGGGTGAAGCCATGATAAATGCAAATCAACTGCTGGGCTATGCCAAGGATGAAAACGGACACCTTATAGTAGACGAGGAGCAGGCAGAAATTGTCCGCTTGATATACAAAAAATATCTTAAGGGTATTTCGGCGTATCAACTGGCAAAAGAACTGAATGAATGTAATATCCCTACATATACGAATTTCCCGTGGTCTTCACAAAGGGTACTCCGAATCCTTTCCAATGAGAAATATAAAGGCGACTGTTTGATGCAAAAATCCTTTGTAGACGATAACGGTAAATTGGTTAGGAATAAAGGTCAGTGCGACCAATACTATATAGAAGACAACCATCTTGCTATCATAAGCAAAAGCCAATGGCAGTCAGCACAACAGTTGCGGAAAGACCGCAAGCCGAAAAGCTACCCGTTCAGCGGTCGGCTGCACTGCCCTTTGTGTGGTGCCGTACTCATCCGAAAGGTCTCCGCGTGGGGTGTGGATTGGGAGTGTGGCACATATTTACATCACGGGAAGGTCACCTGCCATGGTATTCGCGTACCCGAGGATATTCTGAATAAGATTACGTGTGAAGAGCATTTCAATGGCCATTGGGTGGTTGAGGAGGAAAAGGATGAAACAAAAGGCAAGCGAGAGAAAGGTTATAACCTGGTATCCACAGACGGATACTCGTTCGGCGGACTGCGGAGATGACGCACCAAAAAAACGGGCAGCCGCCTATTGCCGTGTATCCAGCGGGAGCGACGAACAGCTTCACAGCGTAAAGGCACAGATCGATTATTACAAACAATATATCTCGGCAAATGCGGGTTATGAGTATGTAGGTATCTATGCTGATGAAGGCATTAGCGGTACGTGTACGCTCCGGCGTGAAGCCTTTAACCGATTGATGTCTGACTGCCGTGCCGGGCTTGTGGATATTGTTATAACAAAGAGCGTATCACGCTTTGGCAGGAACACGGTGGATACCCTGAAAAATGTCCGAGAGTTGAAATCTCTGGACGTGGATGTATATTTTGAAAAAGAAAACATCCATACAATGAACAGCGAGGGCGAAGTCCTACTGACCTTGATTTCGGCGGTAGCACAGAATGAAAGCCTTGCATTATCTGAAAACGTAAAATGGGGTATCCGTCGTAAATATGAAAACGGAAGTGTTAAAAGCGTTCCGCTCGGCAAGTTCTACGGCTATGAAAAAAGTGGCGATGAGTTTTTTATTATTGAAGAACAAGCCACCGTCATCCGCAGGATTTACAGGGAGTTTCTAAATGGATACAGTGTTTCGCGGATTGCCGCAAATCTTACCGCTGACGGTATTCCTACTGAGAGAGGCAACGCCACTTGGAATCTGAGCAGTGTAAAACAGATACTCCGAAATGAAAAGGTTAAGGGGGATACGCTGTTTCAGAAAACCTATAACACAGACCACATTACAAAAAAGCGGGTGGATAACAATGGTGAGCTGCCTCAATATTACCTTAAGAACAGCCACCCGGCCATTATCGATAAAGACACCTGGGAGTGCGTTCGGTTGGAGCTTTTACGGCAGGATGCGTATTGCCGCGAGCATCACATCAGCAAATATCATAACAGCAGCAAAGAACACCCGCTGTCGTCAAGGATAACCTGTGCGACTTGCGGGTGTACATATATGTTATTAAAATCAAATAGGGTCGGCGAAGAAGGTCGGCAATACTGGCGGTGCAGTAGCTATATAGGAAAGCAAGGCTCCGAGGTCGAAGGACATACATTTACTCCGCCGCTTATGGCTCTTTGGAGCAAAGACATTAACACCAGATATGCCCGATACCGTGCCAAGCACCGTAAAGTGCCAGATGAAAGACAGATGCTTTGCACCGATATTCAGATTGATGCCGGAATGCCTGAAAAAGCTTTCGTCAAAGCATGGAACTTTATCATCAGCCACCGTCCGAGGTATGCTGCCAGTTTTAAGCGTATTGTCAGGGAAAGCGAGAATTTACTCCTTAGATACAGGGCTAAAGAAATGATACACTTAATAAGCACAGGACAGAAGTTAACCGAATTTGATTATGAATTATCCTTGAAAATCCTTGACCATATAGAAATCACACCCACCGGAAAGCTGAGTGTGATATTTTATACAGGGATAAGGATTACGGTGTAATTATATTTATACCAAACATATTTTTTTGTATACACTCTGAGGCATCGTATACATTTTAGTACGATGCCTCAAGTGCTAAATGGAAATAGAGATGCGAGCTTGTTGTTTATTCCATATCTTCATCATTAACATCTTCAAAACCCTCTGCTTCGTTGAAGTCGCTTGCTTCGTCATTAAGCATATCGTCAGGTGCATCCAATGTCTTGAAAATAGCATGCTCACGGGAATACAGCTTGTTAATGAATAAGCGGTTATTATTGCTTTTCTTTTTTCCGTTATATTCAAGCACCATAGCCTCGGCAACGCCCATAGAACCGGGGCGGCGCTCTTTTGCTGTTCGGACAAGTTGCTTTACAGAAGCTGCTCCAAGTTTTTCTTTGAATACCTCGTCGTTTAGGGTATCTCCATATATGACAATAAGTCTTGTAACAGCGTTTAATATATTGGCAGAAAAGGAGTTGAGGTCTCCTTCCCATGCTCCAATAATTAACCGAAGAACACGGCTTAAACCATGGTATCCATATTTTATATAAATAAACTCAAGGGTTGATACCGCACAGATTACTCCCGGTCCCTTCTTTGTTCCGATGCTTAATCCATAAGATTCCACCAAATCACGAATTATGAGTTGGTCATCGTTTCCAGCTTCAATGTTTGCCATGAATACCTCGTAGGGATTGAGCGGTTTTACAAATTTCATCTGATTGGCGAAGATATCTGCTTCATGTTCATAGCTTAAATCATCATAAACCATGCACCACACGGGAGTCTCTCTGGAGCCGGATATAAGTGCTACGATCTCAATGGTATGCTGACCATTGAAAACATAGTTGATACCGTCGCGGCGACTTACCTTTACGGGGTTTATTTGATATAAATTAAAGTTCGCGGCTGCCCGTGCAATATGAGATCGAGACAGATTGCGTTGATATTCTTGATTAGAAACAAGATTCCTAATCGGAATTTGTTCAAAATGAACATTAGGAACATACATACTAAAATCGTCCATTTACTCCTCCTCCTTTATTGAGGACAGCATCTTTGATATTGTGTGCCTAAGATCAATAAGTGCTGCCGTAAGTTTATCTTTCGCGTAATTAGAAACCCTGTCAAAATCCGTATTTGTTTGAGCGCGTTTAATTGAGCTTGCCCATGATGGAATTGTAAGGGTAAGAGCGGTTATCTCAGCATCCGGGTCAAAGGCAGGCATATCTTTTACAGAGGGGATTGATGGAGAATCGTTTGAACTCGCCTGTCCCATTGTGTTCTGTATTTCTTGCCGCGTTCTGTTATATTGAGCAAACGGCTGTTGGCTTCGCTCAAGCCTGCGCCCGACCTTCCTAATTTCATCGGATGTGAGACCGGATAAATCGACCAAATTTTTATGAGATATTTTATATCTGCCCGATAAAATCTTTAGAACCATTTCGGGTGTCTTCTGACCGATGGCTTCTAAGGCCCGAGTATATATTGCATACTTCAGAACTGTGCAACCCGATATTTGATTTTCCTGTGCAATACGCTGGGCAGTGACATGACCGGAAGGGGAAGGCTGGGTTTCCTCATTGAAATCGGATATCGCACAATATAATTCACCTTCGGGTTCACCGTATTGATTTTTACCTCTCGCATTTTTTAGGCTATGAGCCAGTTTCTCCGATTCATACTGCATACCGATGAGGAACTTCCGAGTTTCCTCGGTAATATTGCGTCTTCCAAGCTGATTGGCACAAATCCATGCAATGACAGATTCGCGGCAATCAAACTCCATTTCAAGAACTGCATAAGAAATCTGATGGCGCATACATATTTCATAACGGTTATGACCGTCAATGATGAATCCATTCCATGTGATAATGGGATCGCGACAGCCATCTGCCAAAAGATTGGATTCAAGTTGAAGATACTCCTTCCTTTGCAGGGGACGAATTAAATTTTTGAAGTCCTTGTCGATATTAAGGGTTTGTAAAGTCTTATTTTCCATGAATGTCCCCCTCAAATATCTATTTTTTGAAGCGAATCAAGGGAAAAAACAGCGATTCGTTCAGACTGAATAGCGGTCCCTGTTAAACGATAGGAATTACCCTCGCCCAAACAATTAAATTCTTTACATAACCTTTCAATGAAAGGGCGACTGTATATCTCAAGTGAATAATCCGACTCCATGCGGGTTTGATCAACCCTATGCGTCTGTAGATTGACCTGTTCCTTTTCGACGGCTCGAATTGCCACTTGTCTGCTATCTATGTTTACAAGAAACTGAATATATTCCGGATCTCCGATTAAATGTAATGATTCCTTATGTACTCTAATCCGATATTTTTTTAAATCGATTGACATTTGTGTATTTAAATTAGATGGTTCATTCATTCGTGTATACCTCCATTATTTATACTTGGCACTAAAGCCTGTTGCTCTGCAGCAGGTGCGCCTCCATTCATCTTGGAATGGTCTTTTATTGCATAAATGGCGTAACCGTCAAAGATGTTGATTTGCATAGATTGCCGATGCTCGTTAAACGGTAAACCAAATTGATCCTGCCATTCCGAAGGGAATACAGGAGTTTTTGATGTCTTAGGTCTCGCACCTTCAGGAAATGTTCGCTTATATACTTCGGTAGCAGTTAAATCGAAGGCAATAAGGTATTCGCCGTTTGCATGAACGAGCTTTCCGGTAAGTTTATACCGATAATCCGGGTTCCAGCTCATAAGCGAAACGATTTTTGCAAAAAACAATTTACAAGTTGTTTGTTTAGGTTTGCGCTTACCCTTAGAATTGTTGCACCAAAGGAAAGAATCTCTTTCGCCTTCCTGGCAAGGGCGCAGAGCGAGAATCTTAGTTTTTCGATTAACAAGCACTTGCACATGATCAGTTTCGGGGAACTTTGAAAGACAAGCCGTATTCACATAAAACTTGTAGTTATTAAAAGATACCGAAGGTTCATTCAAGTGAGCAAAAAATTCACGCCTAACAACTTGAAATCCATCAAAATCAAAAGATTCACCCATCTCCAATAGCTCATCGTTCTTAGAAAGAACGGGCGCACCGCTCGATGTTATGGGTTCGATTGACTGAGAATTATCCCTCATACCCTGCGAATCATCTGATTGCATCTGCTGCTCTTTGTTTTCATTCATGATGTGCCTCCTGTGGTGTGACTCCTTTATGTTCTTGTTTGATGTATTGTTTCAGCTCATCAAACTCTGTAATAGCTATCTTTTTGCCGGTTTTAAAGAGCTGCCCCTCTAAGCGAAGTTTCCAATCATCCTCACTTTGACTTTCGAGAGCAGCGAGCGATAGCTCATGCAGATAAAACTGCTTTCCAAAAGAGGAAGCCCATTCCTCCGGAATCGCTCGAATCCGCTTGCCATATGGTGTCAATGGCTGGATGGAAACCTGACCTTCTTTAGATAATTCCTGTGTGGTTAAAACATAAGGCTTGAATAGAGCTTCAGAATTGATAACATCAAAGATGTATGCCAATTCATTATCCTGCTCATATAAGGAACCAATGATTCGGTATTTACAATCGATGTTCCAACCAAACAGTGAAAAGAGCGTATTGCTGAACGCAGATGATGATATATCACGAGGGTAATAGGTCGCATTTGAAACCTTAGATATCATGACAGCGTTTCGGTTATTCTTATCAGTAGGGCGAATCGCAAATTTTCTTTCAAAGGGATTTACAAGTAACTCTATATAATTCTTTTCGCCAAACTTTCGTACGCACTCCATACTGAACTTCATTTTCTTGTCTCCAAAAGTCACAGTCGGACGGCGGACGGAATCAAAAAATTCAGAGCGGGTGATTTCAAATCCACGCAAGTCGAAATCGCCGGCTCCCACTTCAAGCTGATATTCCTCTTTCACTTCTATAGGGATACACTCTTGTTCGGTTTCAGTTATTAGATAAACGCTTTTGGCAGCTCCAAAGTATTCGGTTTCTTTAAATCCTGACCACCGGGGATTGATAGTAACAAAGCCTTTCAAGATACCGCTGTCAATAACCCGAAGCTCCGGTAAAATGGACTTGTTTCCGAACTTGGCATTATCAAGCATTCGTTGAACAGCAATGAAATCGTCTCTTGTTACTATCGCTCTGTGGTGATTAAAATATCTGCTTTGCGGACGCTCTCCGCGATTTTTCTTAGCGAGATGATTCCTGTAATTTGGTGTAAATGTTTTTCGAGTATACACGTCGCCACAGTGCCGCTCATTTCTTAAAATTTGAACGATACTGCCTGCCGTCCATTTGATATTCCCAAGATAAGAACGACGCCCGAGAGCGATGAAGGTATTCGCAATCTGCTCGGTAGAATAACCGTACAGATACATATAAAAAGCAAGCTTTACTGTGGGGGCTTCATCCGGATTAATTTCCAATTCGCCATTGGCATCATGAGTGTATCCCAAGAGCTTGGGTGTCAGAGGGATGCCGTTATCCAATCTCATACGAAGAGAGGTTTCCATGCTTCGGCTTCTTGTATGAGATTCTTCTTCCGCCATAGTAGCCAGAAAAGTCAGTGCCATTTGAGAATCTTCCTTTAAAGAGAAGATACTTTCGGATTCAAAGAAAACACCGACCGGAGGTTTTAAAGATGCTAAATCCCGAACAATGCCGATACAGTCGGTAACGTTACGAGCAAAACGGGATACATTCTTGCAGATAATTATATCAATCTTTCCGGCCTTGCAGTCGGCAACCATGCGGATAAATTCATCCCTGTATTTAAGAGAAGTACCGCTGATGCCCTCATCGGCATAGATTTTGACAAGCGTCCAGTTGGGATGATTCAAGACGAAATCCTCATAGTACTTTTTCTGTAGCTCATAGGAAGTCGTCTGCTTCACGTCATCTGTGGAAACACGAACATAGATAGCCACATTTTGATTGATGTCATTGTCGTAGTAATCCGTCTGCTTCTTTTCGGGAACATATTCATAATTATCAGGATCGATGGTAGCCTGCATTCGCTTACGGGTCTTTTCGATATCCTGCTGCTTTTGTAATCGTTTCTGTTCATTAATCATTCAGTAAATTCCTCACTTTGCTTTCGTCATCAGGAAGCACCTGCCAATCAGGAGTAGGCAGGAAATATGTGTCTTTTAAATCCTGCCGGTAATAGGAAGCAAGAGTAAAAATATCTTCTGAGATAAAATAGATGCCAATGGGATGGCTTTGGGCTGCAAGCAGACGAGCGCAGAGAGTAATCTCATATGCCCTTTTCGATACATTTGAAACCTTTTGGGTGATAATCAAATCCACCTTACCGTCAAAGCAGTCATTCAACAAACGGCTCCATTCGGGTGATGATTCCATATTGGGTGTCGAAGAGCCTTCATCAACATAAAAGTCCACCAGCGTCCAATTCGGGCAAAGGCCAACTGTATCGGCAAACTGCTTTTTATGATATGAAAGATAATCTTCATATTTTGTTTGATTGAAATAGCGAATATAGATTCCAACCTTATATGGCATCTCGGTACTCGGTCTTTCGTGACGAATACGCCCTAACCACTCTTTATGTTCTGAAATTTTCTTTGATTGTTCGGAATCCTCACCAAAAATAATAGAGAATTGTGGTGTTACCGCAATTTCATTCATCTTATTATATATTTCAACTTCATTCATAGCTATTACCCCCAGAATAAAATAGTCTCCGGAACATTTTATTGTTTTTTGTCGATAAAAGGAATAAACCACGGGTCAAGTGTTTGACTCGTGGTTTATAAAAGGAGAAATAAATAACAGGTCAGAAACGATTTTCTAACCTGTTAAACATCATACATAGTTTTATTTGAGTGCATTGTGGCTTTTAATTCCTTAACAATTTTGATAATAGCATCAATTTCATCCGGGGTGCAATCTCCGAGAATTTCTGCAAACTCATTCTGATATAAATTTTTCACCTCAGGAATGTCAGGTCGCAGTAGCACATCAGCGGAAATTTGCAGAGCTTTTGCAATTCGTGCGAATGTGGCAAGCATCATTTTAGATTTACCGAGTTCAATATCACTTACATGAGAAAGACCGATATTCGCTTTAACCGATAAATCTGCTTGTGTCATACCTTTTTGAATGCGAATTTTTCTAATTCTTGCCCCGACTTTTTTATATTCCTCTTTGCTTTTATTGTCCACAACCACACCCCCCTTTTCGTCTACAGGCTATGTTTTAATAAAATTATATCGGGTGCAGCCTATTAAATATATAGCCTATACAAGTAGATATAGTCCGTAGGCTATAATGATACTGATAAAATTTTTTGGAGGTATCAACTATGGCACTCAATTACATTTCAATTGGAGAAAAGATTAAAGCAATCAGGAAAAGAAAAGGTTTCTCGCAACTGGCCCTTTCTGAACTAATTGACCGATCCCCAACCTATATCAGCTACATAGAAGGTGGGATAAAAAGCATGAGTCTGGACACCTTTATCCTTCTCGTCAATGCTCTGAACACCACGGCGGATGAACTTTTAATGGATAATCTTAAAAACACAATAAAAGTTTCCAACCATGAGTTTGCCGAACTTCTTTCAGATTGCAGCGACTATGAAAAAAGGATTATGTTTGATGTAGTCACGGCAACAAAGAAATCTATTCGGGAGAATAGGTATTACATTCGTACCCGCTGGTAAGTATTATATAAATAAAAATTGGCAGGTGCAATCTACCAGAGGTCAAGGAGTAGACCCTGGTTTATGGGCTAAAAAATGCTGAAACTGCACCACTATAAGAAAATTACATTTTCACAATAACTGATTACATTTTCAGCAAAATAACAATTTCACCATGTATGTTTGGTATAATTATTGGAGTAACGGGATTTGATTATGAATTATCCTTAAAAATCCTTGACCATATAGAAATCACACCCACCGGAAAGCTGAGTGTGATATTTTAATATAGGTACAAGGATTACGGTGGAAAGAGTAAACTTATTTAACAACCAACATTAATTTTATATGATACTGTAGTAAAACTGAAATTAGTTATCTAGTGAGATCAACATTTGCCCTCAAAATTGCTTTAAAAAAGAACTCATATAAAGATGCATAATCTGCAGACGTATCTGCAATTGCCAGTGCTGCTAAATATTCATCTTTATCTTCAATTTTTATATATATCGGTGTTAAATTATTCCGCACCATAAGCATGTTAAAAAATGCCCTTAGTGTTCGACCGTTTCCGTCTCCAAAAGGATGGATTACCGTTAATTCATGATGTAAGTGCACAGCTATTTCTATGTATGAACTTATTGAAAACTCCGTTCTGTGCTCAATTAGAGACTTTACCTTTTCATCAACCTTCAATAGTTCTGGAATAATATTTCTGTGATCAGTGGTTTCGAATTTAGCTCCTAAAACCAGAGTATTGTTCTGGCGAAACTGACCACCGAATTCGGGGTGAGGGAAACATGAAAATAGTTTTTTGTTAAGTGCAACGGTATCAAACACTGAGCACTTACCCGACATCGATGTATTAAATATATGTGAGTACATTGCAGCATGACCAGCAATCGATAAGAACGCTTCATTCTCTTCAGGGCAATACTTGCTGCTTTGCTGACTTAATCGAATATCGGTGACAATTTCTGCAGCTGTTTCAATATCAATATCAACGCCCTCTATACGGCTATCATTATAAATATAATCGTTTTGAAAAACGTTTTGTACACATTCATTTGGTACAAGCCTTAATGCATGTTCATATGAGTTTATCAATCCTTCGTAGAGAGGGATATTATTAAGTCCAAGTTCTTTCCGCCGACGATCAGGCTTATACTTTCGAATTCTCTTTTTTAATTCAGTTGCTTCTGTATTACCTGCAACAGCATGAATATAATAGGCTATACGAAATAAACATGACTCAAAGCTAACACCAAAATAATCAGCAATTTCTAAAACATCATCAAACTCTACATAACCGTTTTTTGCTCGTATGTTTACCTGTGAACGAAGTTCTCCTAATGGCATTAATATACTAGAAGCAAAACTATCTGCATATTTTTCAACTGCTGATTTGCGACCTATAATTGGACAGATTTGATGTTCGGAATCCCGAAAATGATGACATAATTCATGAGCTGCAGTAAAACGTTGCCTCGTAATAGGACGATTAAGATTTATACCAGCAATGGCTATATCGTCTCGACTTCTTGCAGGTATATATACCCCTTCCAGATGACCGAAATCGCGTAATGCAAAGTTTACGCCCTCATCAATCAACATCTGAAAGGGGTTTATTGGATATGAAATTTGCTGACCCTTATAGTAGTATCGCAAGTATTCGTCTGCCAACTGTTCTGCATGTTTTGAATTTTTAGTAATACTTCGAAAATCACTCATTTATTCGTTTCTGTTCTTTCATCATTTTTTTGAACTGCATTAAGCTCATTATTTCATTTTGATCTCTTTCATCAAGTTCACTAAAACTTCTGGCAAAAATAGTTACGGGCTTTTCAACATTTTCACCATTTAGCAGAGCATCGGCAGACATGCCAAATAAGCTACTGAATTTAGCGAGTTCTTCAGCAGTAACTTTTCTTTTACCAAGTTCAATTTGTGTGATGGTTGCTCTGTTCATTTCTAGGTGATTTGCCACATATTCCTGTGAGAGATGCAATTTAATCCTACATTCTTTAATTCTTTCTGATAATGTATTCATGATGCTCCTCCTTTCCATAATACAAAGAATCATAAACCTTAGTAATAGTATACTCCAGTTTGTAATGTTTTGCAACATGTTTTTGTTAGAAATTCTAACAAATTATTATATATTTAATATGATGCTTTAGTGCAATATTAAAGTCACATAGTGCGGATGGCTTACTATAATATTCGTGAGTTGAGCTAAAAAATCACATTTAAAAGAACGTCACACTTATAGAACCTGGTATAAAAATAAATAAATATGATTGAAATATGCCCATTTTACCGACGTTTTTTCAATGCACCCCCTAAAAATATTTTGCACCCCCTCGGGGGCGTCGCTTGGAGGAATAATTAAATTGTATCAGTGGTTGACTGACTATACATAAAAAAAGAAGCCCCGAAGCGGGTTTCTTTTTTAAGGAATAAAGACGGTGGCGGTCGCCACACGGCACCATAAAAGAACCCATAAATTTGATAGAATAAATCTATCGGTTTATGGGATTTTTTCTATTCCGATAAATCGTTAAAAGATAGGGGTATTATTAGAAGATTGATTTCAATTTAAAATGAACCCTTAAAAGTGGTCAGTTAAAAGTTTTGAGATTTGAAGTGAGGAAAGGAGTTTAAAAAAGCAAATATATATTATATGATATTGTTAAAGTCTCTCTGCCTCTGTTGGCAAATGCTAATAATATTGATACACTGAACACCCTTGCTGATAAATCGTTAGCGAGGGTATTCTATCGTAAAGCGAGGGTTTACTGGAGTTAGTACCATCTATTGATATATTACACACCCTTGCACGCCCCTTGACCGCGCTGATATCAAGGCACGACCACTTATTCTAAACGAATTCGATGAAAAGCTATGGGCAGCTGTTGTTGATAAGGTAACGGTACTTTCTTATGAAAAGCTGATGTTTGCTTTTAAGGACGGTTCGGATATTGGCGTATAAATTAATAAGATAAATCAATGGAGTGAAAATAATACTTACTTAACACTTGACAAAATATGACTGATGGTATAGTATTATAAATAATCACAAGTAAAAAGTAGTTAGCATTAACCGGATTAGAATTAAAATATAATAAATTTAATATATTTAAATATAAATATATGTGTTTTTAAAAATAGCTTGTGATATTTTGCAATATATGCTATATTTTTTTATATATACAAAATATTAATTATGTTCCGTGCAAATTTGTGAGCAGTGCTGATACCCATACTCCTGAGATGCTCATTTTGAATATTTTATATAGTGGCAACCTTAGTGTAAGAACAACAGGTTTAAGAATATTTTATTGGAGGAAAACAAAATGAACAAGAAAATCAAAGCCATTACCTCGCTTATTTTGGTGTTCACCTTAACATTAGGAATGATGGGAAATTTAAGCTATTTAGCACTTGCGGCTACAAATACCTGGGATGGTACGATTGCCGATGCATATGATAGCGGCAATGGTACAGCGGATTCGCCATATATAATTGCGACTGGTGCTCAGCTTGCATACATGGCAAATCAAGTGAATACGATTGTCAATTGCACTTCAGGCAAGTATTTTAAATTGGTTTCCGATATTAACCTGACAAATAACATTTGGACACCAATCGGGATTAACAACTCCGATAAATGGTTTATGGGCAATTTTAATGGAAATGGCCATGTAATTAATTTTGATAATGTAAATTATACAGGTGATTTAGCAGGAGTATTCGGTTTCACCAGTGGATCTTGTAGAATATATGATATTGGTGTTACCGGTTCATTATCATCTTCCACAGCTACATACATGGGCGGTTTAGGTGCGCGTTTAAAAGGAAGTATTTATAACTGCTATTCCACAGCAACTATAAGTAGTACCAATACAACGAACAGCAATGTTTATGTCGGTGGTTTAATAGGTTTTTACGAAGGCTCTTCAGTTAATGAAAAAATTAGAAACTGTTATTATAATGGTTCTGTAAGCAGCACTTCAAAAAATGCTTTTGTTGGCGGTTTAGCTGGTAGACTCAATACAGGTGTCAATTCTCAGTTTCTCCACAGTTATGTTGCAGGTTCTTCCACTGCCACTGGAACGAATGGTGCAGCAGGAAGAATTATCGGACAACTAGATGGTACTATAAGTTCTGTTTACTGGGATGGAGTCGGCAATGTTAAAGGTGCGGGTAGTGGTGGTGGAAGTTTACAGTTATATAGTGATCCAATAAAGTTAGCGGATAGTCTTAATTATCTATCGGCGCCAACTGAAACCACTGGATTTAAGCAGTGGATATCCAATGATGGCTCGTTGCCAATATTTTTCGTTCCGGCAACCGATATCGCCGGTGTTCCTACAATCGCAACAGCAGGAACAGATTTACCTTTAAACGGTACTGTATCACCAGCAAATGCGACAAACAAGAATATTGTATGGAGCATAAAAGATGTCGGAACAACCGGTGCAACCATAATCTCTGATAATCTCGTTACAACTGCTACTGGGACTGTAGTTATTACTGCCACTATTACTGACGGCACAAAAATTGGTATAACCGTAACATCTACACCTGGAACGAATTACACAAAGGATTTCACAATCACGGTTAGTGAGCCATTCTTTGCTATAACAGATATCGTAGGTGTTCCTGTTTCGGCAGTAGCGGGAACAGATT
>PGZT01000077.1 GCA_002841455.1 Firmicutes bacterium HGW-Firmicutes-21
TCTCCGACAATGAAGGAGTATTCCTCCTTGGAACGGTATTTAAGATACTGCTTAAAAACCCAGCCGTATTCGATAAGGTCCTTCTCAACGAGCATTTCGATAATCTCGTCCTCTGTAGCACCCTCCCTTATATCGATTATAACGGGGGTGGAGTCCTTAACAAGCGCAAAAACATCGTTTCCGATAGCGATAATATAATAGGAGAGATAGGCGGATATAATAAGCACAAAGGCAAGGTAGAACAATGCCTTGAAAAATATAGAACCTCCGCCGAGAGCAATGACAAACTTCCTCGTCGGCTTTTTTTCTTTTTTAAAGCGTTGCTCCCTGTTCATTTTTTGGGCTTTTTGCAATTCCTTTTTGTCCGCTTCATCCGATAGATGCGGGTTCGGGTCGTATATGGTATTGTTACCGTTTTGCGGCTCATCCGCTTCTGCGGTAAAGTGCGACAATATTGATGTGGGCAGAGCTTCTCCGTCATCCGAGGAATTATCGGGCTCAATTTCGGTTAACGCTTCATCCTGCTGCGGTCCGCCGTGCTTTTTACGATAATCATCGAGAATCTCAATGATTTCGTCGCCGGCTTCCTTAGCGCTCTTGTCTTTATTATTTTCTTGCAACGAAGTACACCTCCTATGTCAAAACGGCTATTATTAAAAATACCGCTATCAAAGCTAAAAACGAGGGAGACAGGTAAACCTTGGGTATATTCGGGAAGCTCCTCTGAGGCAGTGCCGTTATCGGCGGCTTTTCGGCATATGAGAAATATATCTGCTCAAGCTTTGAGATAACAAAAATCAACGATAGACCGAAAATCATCAGTATAACAAATCCGATGAAAAAAGCTCCGCTCTTTTGAATTGTTACCCTTAAAAACAAATCGCTTCCGTATATCGAAAGAGTGTTGCTGATAAGGTGCAGTAAAATCGGAGCAATCAGCGAACGGGTAACAACAGTTACAAACCCCAGAATTATCCCCGTAAAGAAATAGATAGGGAAGTTGCTTAACGAGAAGTGCAGCATCGAAAAGCATAAAGCCGACATAATTACGGCGTTGACACTTCCGAGACCTCGGTACTCGCTGAGCACCACTCCTCTAAAAAATATCTCCTCACAAAAAGCGGGGACCACAATCAACGAAATAATTATTCCGAGATTGCTGACCTCGTCCTGTTCGGCGGCGATCGAATCAAAGTAACCGCTGAGCGAGGTTATGTGGTTGCCTCCGGCATAATATATATATTTTATGAGAACCGTACCGCTAATAAACAGTAATAGCGTAAATATTATGAAAATAATATGAGATGGTCTAATCATGGAGATGAACATCGGAGAGGTTAATTTTTTTCCCTTAACCAAATAATATAGAATACAGGGTAAAATTAATACCACAAGCTGAATAACCGTTATAACCAAAAAAATGTTGCTCTCGCTGTCGCCTTGCTTCTGCAATATATAACGGCTGGAATTAAGCATTATAAGCACGAAGATAACCAAAAGCGGCGTAGTAACAACCGGCGATTTATACCATATGCGTTTTTCCTCGCTCATATAAAGCCCCCTGTCATATCAATAATGTTATATCTTGTTTTCCGCTCTTATTTGGGTTTTTATACTCTCGGCTTTTTCGTTTCCGTATAAAAGCTCGACGAGCTTATAGCCGAACTCAAAGGAAACGCCCATACCCTCGGCTGTGATGAAAATATCGTCATGCTCTACCTTTTTCCCCGTAATGACGCTGTGCGTGAGATGCTCTTTAAAGGTAGGGTGACAAGCGGCACGCCTGCCGTCAAGAAGGCGCATTTTACCCAAAACAGAGGGAGCCGCGCAGATAGCGCCGACATAGACACCCTTTGATACAGCCGCTTCAATAAGCGCTTTAACCTTAACGCTCTCGTCGAGCCGCTGAGTGCCTGCCGAACCGCCGGGCAGAATCAGGCAGCCCATCTCATCCTTTGACACATCGTCGATAAGCATATCGGCACGCAGGGTGATCTCGTGAACTCCCTTTACGAAGATACTCTCTGATATGGATACCAATTTAACGGTTGCGCCTGCTCTCATTAACAAATCCGCGGGAACAACAGCTTCGCTCTCTTCAAAGCCGTCCGCAAGCAATAGATAAATTGTCATAAAAAGTTCCCCTTTACTAAGGTAAATTTTCAATTATATAAAAGATTAATATATAGGTCGTTTGCGTCAAGGATGCTTGATTTTAATGCAAACAATTTCTTTTTTCCGTAGGGAATATTGTGTTCCTTTAATATTGCGGCATATTCGGAGGGCAGCCTTACGGTGGTTTCTCCGAGTGTACAGCCTTTTATAATGCCGGGCAGCCGTTCTTCCTCACCCGCAGGGACACAGAGCTCGTATATATAGCTTCTGCCGTTTTTTCTTTCGCATAAGGCGTAATAATCGTCACCGCAAATAACCGTGCCGCCATAGAGGATATGACAGCGTATGGTTGAATAAAACAGCTCCTCCGGCTTCTTCGGGCGAAACAAGCCGTTTCTATAAATGTTATATAGCTGCCGGAGGGGTGCGTTACTTTTATTTATAAAAGAGCCGTCGCCGTCAATGCTTACCTGTAAAACATATCCGTGTCGAGTAAAGCCAAGCCTGTCATATAAATCAAAAAGTTCCTTTTGTTCGGGTATACATACGACATTCTCGTTTGGATTAACGGAAAGGGACAGGTTTTTTGCAAACAATCCTTTTTTTCTGTAATCGAGGTTTGTTGCAGCTGCAAACAGGTATTTTAATCCGTTTTCAAGCTCGGTAAGGCAGAGCATTGTAGCAACGGCTCCGTCCTCCTTAAGAAACCTTATTTCTCCGTAAGCTCTTGCGTAGCCCAGTATCTCCTCGGCAACAGCATCGCTCTCGGCGAAGGTATTGCGGTAGAGTGCTTTTAAGGCATTGTAATCCCAATCGCTGATTTGGTTCGTCATAACCCTAAAGCATCCCCAAGGTATGCGATTATCTCGTTATGGATATCCTCTACAGAACGAATCTCGCCGCCTCGGCTGCAATCGATTTTATGCCAGCCTAATTTCTGTGAGGAGAACAGAACCGCTTTATAGCTGTTCTCTATATGCGACATACTCTTTTCGTGTATATCCTTTTTAACCCCTGTCTCCGTGCAGCGTTTCTCGATAAGCCTGACGGAAAGCTCGGGAGGAAGCGATAAATATAGTACTACATCGGGCTTTGGCAGCCCTAACTTGTTAAACTCGTAATCATACAGCCATTCCAAAAAGCTGTTATATTCGCTCACGGGCAGCTTTGAGAGCTGATGCA
>PGZT01000078.1 GCA_002841455.1 Firmicutes bacterium HGW-Firmicutes-21
GAGCCGACCGAGGACGAGTGTATATCAATTCTCGAGGGTATAACACAAAAATATGAGAGCTATCACAATGTAAACATAAATGACGATGCGCTGCGAAGCGCGGTTATGCTGTCGGCTCGGTATATCGGAGACCGTTTTTTACCCGATAAAGCAATCGACCTTATTGACGAGGCAGCGGCGAAGAAGAAGCTGACAAGGAGCTTTTCCGACCAGACAATCTGTATAACCGCCAACGATGTTGCGCTTGTCGCACAGGAGCAGACCGGAATACCGCTTGCCGTTTTGACAAAGAGCGAGAACGAACGCTTCTTGTATCTTGAGGACGAAATGCAAAAGCATATTGTAGGGCAAAAAGAGGCTATCGAGTCTATTTGCAAAGCCGTACGTCGAACCCGTGCCGGACTGCGTGACACACACAGACCGAGCGGCTCCTTCCTCTTTTTAGGACCGAGCGGAGTGGGTAAGACAGAAACCGCAAAGGTGCTTGCCCGTTTAATCTTCGACAGAGAAGATGCAATGATTAAGCTCGATATGAGCGAATATATGGAGAAGCACAGTGTATCAAAGCTCATCGGAGCGCCTCCGGGCTATGTCGGCTACGGAGAGGGCGGCGCTCTGACAGAGCGGGTGCGTCGCTCGCCCTATTCACTGCTATTGTTGGACGAAATCGATAAAGCGCACCCGGATATATTCAGCCTGCTGTTGCAAATTCTGGATGATGCGGTGCTAACCGATTCAAACGGCTTAAAGGTCAGCTTTAAAAATGTTTTTATAATTATGACCTCAAACATCGGCTTTTCGTCACCCGATACACGCAGTATAGGCTTCTCGGGGGGCGATAATACAAAGAAGGAACGCAGCCGTATTATCGAAACTGCAAAAAAAATGCTCCCCGCCGAATTCATAGACAGAATTGACGAGATGATAGTATTCGACCGTCTAACAAGCAGCGAGCTCGGCGATATCGCACGGATACAGCTGGAGTGCCTTACCCGCCGCATAGGCGAAAAGGGAATAAAGGTATCCTTTGAGGACAGCTTCATAAACAACGCTCTTGAAACACAGGCGGCGGAGATGAAGGGAGCGAGAGCGATACGGCAGCAGCTGCTTCGTAAAGCGGAGGACCTGCTGTCCGAGGAGATCCTTTGCGGTGCGTTCGGAGAGGGAACCGAAGCAACGATATTATCGGAAAACGGAGAACCCAAAATAAAAATAAAAACAAGAAACTATTGACAAACAACAAAAAGAGATATATAATGATGCCTGTAAAGTAAATTTCTTTACAGGCTTCGTCTTTTTAAGTGATAAATGAGATAAAGGAATTCGATTATATGAACGAAAAGCGGGCTGTAATATGCAGAATGCTGGATTTTTACGCCGGTGTCTTGTCTCTCCGACAGCGTGAGGCGCTGGAGCTGTATTATTATGAGGACCTTTCTCTTGCCGAAGTAGCGGAGAATCTGGGGATTACAAGACAGGGAGTTTATGACGCCGTTAAGCACGGAGAAGAGGCTCTTTACGCTTTAGAGAGCACACTTGGTATGGTTAAAAGGAATTCGTCTGTCAGCGAGGCGGCAAGGCGTATAATTGAGTTAACGGATAACGAAAAGATTAAAGCGCTTGCGGGTGAGATTTTAGCAGGTCAGATATAACAGCTTCATCCTTTCAGAAAGGTAAATAGGTATGGTATGTTCCAGAGTTTAGTCGATAAAATGTCCGAGGCGTTCAAAAAGTTTAAAAACAAGGGCAAGCTAAGCGAGTCCGATGTCAAGGCGGGTATGCGTGAGATTAAGCTCGCTCTGCTCGAAGCGGATGTAAACTTCAAGGTCGTCAAGGAATTTATAAATAAGGTTACGGAGCGTGCGGTCGGCAGTGAGGTACTGGAGAGTCTTGTTCCGGCACAGCAGATAGTAAAAATAGTAAACGAGGAGCTTACCGCTCTTATGGGCGGAACCAACTCAAAATTGAATATAGCCTCCAAGCCGCCGACGGTAGTGCTTATGTGCGGATTACAGGGCTCGGGTAAAACCACGCATACGGCAAAGCTTGCAAAGTTGTATAAAAAGCAGGGTAAGAGTCCGCTCCTTGTCGCTTGCGATATATACCGCCCTGCAGCGATTAAGCAGCTACAGGTTGTTGCGGAGCAGGTCGGAGTACCCGTATTTGAACGAGGAGCAGCCAATCCAGTTGCTACGGCAAGGGAAGCGATTAAATACGCGACAAAGTACGGTCATGACATGGTTTTTGTTGATACCGCGGGCAGACTGCATATCGATGAGGAGCTGATGACCGAGCTCCGTGATATAAAGAATGCGGTAGAAGCGACCGAGATACTCCTGGTGGTTGACGCTATGACCGGACAGGATGCAGTAAATGTGGCGGAGAGCTTTAACAATCTGCTCGATATAACGGGTGTAATACTCACCAAAATGGACGGCGATACGAGAGGCGGAGCGGCGTTATCCGTCCGTCATGTTACTGGCAAGCCGATTAAGTTTATCGGTACGGGTGAAAAGCTGGATAATATAGAGCCGTTCCATCCCGAAAGGATGGCGTCCCGTATACTCGGTATGGGGGATGTACTGTCGCTCATAGAAAAGGCGGAGCAGGCGTTTGACGAGAAGAAGGCGGCGGAGATGGAACGCAAGTTCCGAGAGCAGTCCTTCACGCTTGTGGATTTTATGGAGCAGCTCGGTCAGCTGAAGAATATGGGCTCGATGGAGTCGCTTTTAGGGATGATGCCGGGTATTAAGCCCTCCCAGATAGGAAATGCCAAGATAGACGAGCGGGCAATGGTCAGGACCGAGGCAATAATACTTTCAATGACACCGAGAGAGCGAAATCATCCCGATGTTTTGAATTCCTCACGCAAAAAGCGGATTGCCGCCGGAAGCGGAACCACCGTTGAGGAGGTCAATAAGCTGCTCAAGCAATATGAACAGACAAAGGTGCTTATGAAGCAGTTCGCAGGCGGCAAGGGCATGAAAAAGGGCAGATTCAAGATGCCGTTTTAAGGGTAAAAACATTTTTTTCGATATAAGAGAGCGGATAACTTCTTCTCTTTGATATAAAATATAAACACATATAATTTTGGAGGACAAACAAATGGCAGTAAAGATCAGGCTCAAAAGGATGGGCGCAAAAAAGGCACCTTTTTACAGGATTGTTGTAGCGGATTCCCGTTTTCCCAGAGACGGCAGATTTATCGAGGAATTGGGATATTACAACCCGATGACCAACCCTGCTGATGTAAAGGTTGACGGAGAAAAAGCAAA
>PGZT01000022.1:0-7561 GCA_002841455.1 Firmicutes bacterium HGW-Firmicutes-21
CATACTGGTATCAGACACTACCCTCCGAGCCGTTCCCCCCGTTGGCTGATGTAAACGGGCTGGAAATAGTTTAATCAGAAAAGAAAGCGTGTTGCACCAATATTTGCAACACGCTTTCTTATGTTATTATTTTACCGTCCTGACAGGTTATTTGCAACAGCCCTTATCTTTTATGGGTGGGCATTGTGCGCCGGGATCCTCCGAGGTCGGGAAGAACTCGCTCAGCGGGAAGCACATTTTGCTGAATATGCTGCAGGGGTCGGTGGTTTCCGTAGGCTTGCAATCCTTCTCGGGCAGGCAGAAGTTACATGCCGGAAGCACGAGCTGAACGGGACGCTCCATACGGATGACCGAGAAAAGACCTATTGTGACAAAAACCGCATTTGCGCCGATGCCGTCCACAAGATTACCCTCGAAACGGGCACGGACCTTGTCGGGGATAGCATCCTGGTTTATACAGCAGTGTCCGAAGGGTTTGCATCTTTCAACAAGCTTTGTATCCAGCGCAATGGGAGCGGCAACCTCAACCACAACTATGGGAAGCGTGGAAATGCTGTCGCACTTCAATTCCTTCGGGCGTACACAGAATCCGTCTTCCTCCGGATCGGATGTAAATACCGAGACATTTTTTTCGCTGCCGAAAAGTATTACTTTTTTATCAAAGACACAAAGTCCCTGAACCTCCAAAATTCTTGTGTTGCAAACGCACACCTCAAGGGTTACACAGAAGAAATATCTTATTGTTACCTGGAAGTAACCTCTGTTAAACGGTACCGTATCGATGCTTATATTGGTGTTGATAACCTCAATATTTTTAGTTCTGACGGCACTTGCTCTGTCTATAACCTCTTGTGACTGGTCGCTAAGAAAACAACGCACATCCTCAAGGCAATCCTTATCTCTTGTAGAATCGAATATCTTGTTGACGCTGACACAACAAAGCTGTTCGGGTTTGCCACAAAGTCCGCCGAGCGGACCACTTCTATCAACCATTAAAAAGTCCTCCTTAGTGAATTTAAATACTTCAGCAAGTATTATCATTACCATTTTATGCCGATGTTTCATCAAGGTGCATTTTTTGTAAAAAAATAAGAGAAAGAACACGGCGGGCATAAATAAAAAAAGGACTTGGATTTATTATATGTGTAATAGACGAAATGTTTAATTATAAGTTGACATTTTGAATAATATTTTGTAGAATGTTTGCGAAGCAAATGCCTAACTTTTTCTTTATACTACAATTAGAATAATAAATATACTGGGTATGATTATTAAGGAGAAAGAATGATAAAAGAAAAAATATATAATATCATTCGTGATGACCACGAAAATCAAACTTCGGGAAAAATATTTGACTCAACTATAATATCATTGATTATTATAAATATTATTCTTGTTGCATTGGATACTTTCAAGGTTCCACCGTTGGTTGTAACCTTATCTTATTATATAGAAATAATAACTGTTATTGTTTTTTCCATTGAATACATATTGCGATTATGGACGGCAACTAAAAAATATCCCGATAAAAAACCTGCTGTCGCTTTAATAAAACATATATTTTCTTTTATGGCTTTAGTCGATTTATTAGCAATTCTGCCTTTTTATATACCTTTTTTAATTCCTATCGATTTGCGTGTTTTGCGTACAATCAGGGTCGTCAGATTATTGCGTCTTTTCAAAATGAATCGATACACAAATGCTCTGGTTTCTATATCCGAAGTTTTCAAAAAAAAGGCAAGCCAGCTTTTATCCGCTATGTTTGTCGTCTTTTTGTTAATGATAGTTTCGTCAATTCTTATGTACAATGCGGAAAACGAAGCACAGCCGGAGGTGTTTACAAACGCTTTCTCCGGTCTTTGGTGGGCGGTCGCCACATTTACGACAGTAGGATATGGAGATATATATCCGATTACAGTTATCGGTAAAATACTTAGCACTTTAATTGCCATGTTAGGGATAGCTCTTGTAGCAGTGCCGACTGGTATTATATCAGCAGGTTTTATTGAACAGATTGATAGTAATAAAGAGATTAAAGCTATTGCGAATGAAATTAAAGATACGAATACCAATATAGAGCAGAAATGCTTCTGTCCATATTGCGGAAAAAATATCATTTAGAAAGCGTAGGCACAGCGGTGACTCCATACGAAATAATAACAATGGCGATTGGTTTTTGCGGGACGACAATGATGTTTCTTATGTTTCAGCAAAACGACCGTAAACGGATACTTATTTGCCAGATAATTGGGACGATATTTTTCTGCATACACTTTTTTATGCTCGGTTCATATACCGGTTCTGCGCTTAATGCCATTGCCGCAATTCGAGCGGTTATATTCTTTAACCGGGATAAGAAGCTCTTCGGCAGTATATTTTGGTTATGGCTGTTTATCGGTATATGCGTCACCGCCGGCGTGCTGACATGGGAAGGCTCTATATCTATTTTCCCAACGGTCGCAATGATAATCGGTTCGGTGGCGGTTTGGGTAAAAAATCCTCGTCATATACGGATATTATCCATTGTCCAATCCCCGATGTGGATGACATATAACATCGTCAATGTATCAGTACCGGGGATTGTTACAGAGGTTTTTGTAATGTCATCAATAGCAATAGCTATAATCAGATATGATATTTTAAAGAAGTCCGAAGGTTAAAGCCATTTGTATTAAGCATTATATTTCATAAAAATAGCCGCTATTTCCACCCAATGCCTAAAATGATAAAAATCCGAAGAGATGCAAATTTGCACCACTTCGAATTCGTTTTTTATGCTTGTTGTTTACGCTCTGCGCTTCTTTATTATCAAGCTTGCAGCTAAAATCGCAACTATCGCAACTATTATATAAATAAGATAATCGGCAGTGTCTCCGGTTTGGGTACTGCTTGTATCACTCGAAGACGAAGAAGCCTGCGATGATGTTGCCGAGGATGTTGCCGACGAAGTAGCGGAAGAGGTTTCCGAAGAAGCTGCTGACGAGTCATCAGACGGGTCTTCCGACGGAGCCTCTGACGACGGATCATCTGAAGTGTCTCCCTGTCCGTAGCAAACTTCCAAATCGGTGTTATAATTAGCAAGCACCTGTGCCGCTGTCAGTTCAACAGAATAAAAACGCAGAGCAAGAAATTCCGCTTCAAAATGCCTGGTATCACTGTCGTGACCGAACCACAGGTTGTCGGCTGCTATGGCATATACCGCATCCTTTTGGTCAATCTGAACGCCGTCAACATACAAAGTAACCTTGCCGCCGACCTTAAAGGTGATAGTTACGGTAGAGTTTCTGAAATAATCTTCTCCGCCGGCAACCTTAGGTCTTGCATTAACATTGGTTGAGCTTGTTTGGCTCTTAAACTCAATAAAATCTCCGACATTTCTGCGGAATAATGCAAAATTATCATTTCCCGAATTAATGAATGTATTGTAATCCGTACCTTTAGGGGTATAATCACCCAAAACCATCTCGACAGTAAATTCCTGCCCGTTTACAACATCCACGACTGCCTGGGGGAAAAATACTTTTAATTTATTTAGCAAAAATGCTTTTTCCGTAAAGCGGTTGGAAGCGTCTGTTGCTATACTTGTAATATGATTATTCTTGCCCGATAAATCCGACCATGATGTTGCACTCGTGTTCTGTCCGCTGCCTGTGTTGTTGCTACCCAAATAATAAGCCTCTAACCCGTTTGTTACATAGGGTATAGTGGCGGCAGATACACCCGCCGGAATACAAGCGATGACTACCATAACGATTACTATCATTACCGTTATGTACTTAAAATACTTTTGCTTCATAATAAATAACCTTTCCTTTCTTGGTGAGCCGGAAGTATGTTCCGATCGCACTTTGTGTAACTCATGCCAGTTTGTTTTTAGACTTTGATGTTCAATGAGATAAGGGGATTGTATCACATTATTTTCAATAAATCAATATGCAATAATATTTTATACACAGATTTATTGCATATTTTACATCAAAATAATCCCTTATACCTTTTTATCTGCGTTTTTTCGCTTCGTTAGTTCATTATAGAACAAATCCTCGTCAAACGGTAGCTTTATCGGCTTACTCAGCCATGCCGAGAGATGCATTGCGTTGGATATGATCAATCCGTTTATACCCTCCTCGCCGCCTGCGATAAGCGGTTCATCACGCAGTATTGCCGCCGCAAAGGCGTTAAGAACTCCGACATGCTGAAGGCTCTCTCCGTCTGTTTCGACAATTCGCTTTTCTGCTTTTGGGCATCCGAAGGGGTTTTTGTTTGTCCTCGAGAACTCCGGCTCGCCGATCTCGTTTTCCCAGAGTGTCAATACGCCGTTCTCCGCAACAAGCTTACCTTTGTCAAGCGTTATCTCAAATCGGTTGGTTCCGGGAGCGTCTCCCGTGGAGGTTACAAAAACTCCGGTCGCACCGTTTTGGTATTCTACATAAGCGGTAACATCATCCTCGACCTCAATGTCATGCCACTTTCCGAACTGCATATGTGCGCTGACCATAACAGGCATACCGCATATCCACTGCCATAAATCAAGATTGTGCGGACATTGATTCAACAGCACTCCGCCGCCCTCACCGCTCCAGGTCGCTCTCCAGTCTCCCGAGGCGTAATATGCCTGCGGTCTATACCAATCGGTAACTATCCAATTTGTCCGCCGTATCTGCCCGAGCGTTCCGCTCTGCACCAGCTCACGCATTTTACGGTAGATACAATCGGTTCGTTGATTAAACATCATGCCGAACTTAACATCAACGCTCTTTGCCGCTTCGTTCATCAGGCGAACCTGTTTTGTATAGACTCCGGCGGGCTTCTCCACCATAACATGGAGGTTGTTATCAAAGCACCTCATCGCAAACATCGGGTGATCGTAATGAGGAACTGCGATAAGCACGGAATCTATAACAGAGCAACCGAAAAAATCCTCGGCATTATCGAACACGCTCAATGAGGAGCCGAGCTTATCCTTAGCCCAGCTAAGGTTCTTTTCATCCAGATCCGCAACGGCGGTAATCTCAACCTCGGGGCATTTACCCTCGATTACATTAATAATATGCCGTTTACCCATATTCCCCGCACCGAGGATGCCAAGCTTAATCTTTTTCATATTTATAACCTTTCATTTCGGTAGTGAGCGGGATTTGTGCCGATTTTGTATGCAATACAAATAGTTGCATCTCTTGCAACCAAGGCATAAAACCGTATTTGAAAGATTTATCTTTCAAACTTATGACCTCTTATCTTAACTCAATCCAAGCGACCTTAAATACTCGTAACTGCTTTTAAGACATTCAAACGGGTCTCTGCCGAAGCACTCGTCCTGCTCAACAAGCAAATATTCACTGCCTGCCTCCTCGCAGGCGGAAATAATGGCTTCAAAGTTCATATTTCCAGCGCCGACCGATGTTATTTGCTGCTTATCTGTGTATTCCATATCCTTAAGATGCACGCAGTTAACTCTGCCGGACAGCCTTTTTATCCAGTAGGACGGGTCTCCGCCCGCAAACTGTACCCAATAAGTATCAAGTATAAACCCAAGCTCCGACGGCAAGAAATCCTCCGCCATTCGCTCTATGTACAGCCTGCCGTCGCCGCTCTTTGCAAATTCGGGCGCATGATTATGGAAAACAAGACTGCTGCCCGATGCGGCAATACTCCTTGCCGCAGGTAAGAAGCCGCCGACGAATCTATTATAATCCTCGTCGCTTTTAAGTCCGCCCGGAACGCTGCCGATGCCGATATTTTTGCAACCGAATCGGTTGTGGAACTCCACTGCTTCCGAGGGCGAGCTCTTTATTTTATCCGTATTGAAATGGGTTGCGACACAACGAAGTCCGTTCTCCTTAAGCTTATGATTAAGCCAATCGGGTTCATATTCCACGGTTGCCGATACCTGAACTGTTTTGTAGCCCATTTCCGCCATTCTTGCGAGCGTCTGCGAGAAGCTCTCGAGTGTTTTTGTAAAATCCCGAAGCGTGTACAGCTGTGCTCCTAAAATCATTTTTTTAACCCTTCCTCTTGGCAGTAATTCAAAAGATTTATACTTCGGAATTATTACCGAGCAATCTCTCTATATTTCCGCAGCATATATCCTTGCATAGCTGCTCCGCATTACCGCCGAACTCTCCGCTCTCCACCCATTTGCCTATCATCGAGCATAAAATCCGCCTGAAATAATCATGCCTTGCAAATGACAAAAAGCTCCTGCTGTCTGTCAGCATTCCGAAAAACCTGCCGATATGCAGGCTGTGTGCGACCGTCTCTATTGTTTGCTCAATGCCGCCCTTATGGTCGTTGAACCACCAAGCCGCACCGATACTAACATTCCTGAAGCAGCCTGCCGCCGACGAGAGCGGTTCGAGCATTGCGGGATTAAGGGTGTATAGAATTGTCTTAGGTAACCCGCCGTTATCGTTAATTGCGTCAAGCATACCCGTAATATTCCTTATCGGGATAATATCCCCCATACAATCACCGCCGCTGTCCGCTCCTTTTTGAATGAAAAGATTCCTGTTGGCGTTTCGCTCCACCGCAAGGTGCCATTGCATCACAATGTCGTTTTCATAAAACAGGTTTCCTAAAAACAGGTACATATGTCCAAGGAAAGCAAGGTATTCATTTTCTTTTATACTTTTCCCGTTTAGCGCTGCATTAAAAACTATTTCCGCCTCCATATCACTCCCTATATAATCGGGGAAAAAGGGAATTCCTACATCGGCAAAACGACAGCCCTGCTCCTTAAAAAAATCAAGCCTGTAAGAAACAGCCTCCTTTAAGGAGCTTAAATTTGTTATATCGACACATGCAGCAATCGAGAGCTGTCTTATGTATTCGAAATAGCGTTCATTATTAATCAATAACAGCTTATCGGTGCGGAAGGTAGGCGCAACCGTTACGGAGTACCCCTCCTCAAGCAGAGCCGAATGATGAACCAACGAGTCGGCAATATCGTCGGTGGTTGCTATATAACGCACATTGGATAACTCTATCAGCTTACGGGGTGAGAGCCTTTTTTGGCTTATGACCGTATTTGCGGTAACCCATATTTGCTCTGCTGTTCTTCTGCTCAGCGGTATATCGATTCCAAAATAAATACTCAGTTCCATCTGCACCCAGTGGTACAGAGGACTGCCTGCCGCAAGCTCTATGCTCTCCGCAAATGCATAGAATTTTTCCTGCCAATCGGCATTTCCCGTTATTTTCTCCTCGTTTATTCCATATGCACGCATTAAACGCCACTTATAATGGTCGTGCTCCAACCATAGCTTGCCGATATTCTCAAACGGTGCGTCTATGCAAATCTCCTCGGGCGACAAATGACAGTGATAATCATAAACGGGTAATGAGCCGACCGCTTTATACAGTTTTTTTGCCGTTTCCGAGGATAATAAATAGTTGTTATCCAAATTATGACCAATCCTTTCGGTAGTGAGCGGGAATTGTGCCGTTTTGTATACAATACAAATGGCTGTACCTCTTGCAGCCAAGGCACAAAACCGTGTTTGAAAGATTAATCCTTCAAACTTATGTCCGCTGTTTTAGATATGAAGATCACGGCGGTTGA
>PGZT01000022.1:7580-27601 GCA_002841455.1 Firmicutes bacterium HGW-Firmicutes-21
GATCCCTGTACCGAAGAATAAAACGCCTCCGACAAGTAAAATACCTGCCATAATTAGACCGTTTTGCGTTCCGTCTATTAACAGCTCGGTGTCGAAAAGGGTAAAGAAGGTTGCATATCTCAGGTATTCAAACTTCTCACCTACATTGGCGATAGATTGAAACAAATAGGAGACAATAGCTATTCCACCGCCTATTAAGGTTGATTTTCTGACCTCGTCCGTAATACAGGAGGCAAAAAAGCATAATCCGCCGATAAAGAAATGCAGACAAAACAAACCGAGGTTCATCAACAGATACCCGATTATATCAATCTCACCCGGAAACGACGCTTCACTGACCGCAATACCGAGCAGAGCCGCATATGCGACAAGGATAAAAATGCCGAGAATCAGCGTTAGAGCCTGTGTAAAGGCAATTTTATTGCGTTTGTTCGGGGATGCGAGAAGATATGCCATAGAGCCTCTGTCTATATGACGGACAACAAGGCTGTTAGCCGTTATTATAATAAAAACCATCGGGAAAAGAATCAGAATAAATCCATATAGATAGGATGCAAGAAAGTCGGTCATATTATCGGTAATCGCATTCATTCCGAAAGCCGCCATCATCTGCGGCATAACATTTATAAACTCCTCAAACACCTTGCTCATTTCGGGGTCATACATCAGAACCATTATGCTGACATACATCGTAACAACGGCGGCGAAAATAACCAGCGTTTTCCAGGTCGATTTAATGCCCTGTTTTAAAAGTGCCGCATTCATCTAAATAACACCCCCGTAATAATGCATAAATACCTCCTCGAGGCTCTGGTTCTCCCTGTCGATGTTTTGAACAGGATGCCTATACATAGCCTCGATAAGCGGGCGAAGGTCCTGTTTTAGGGTTACCCTCACCTTGTTTCCGTCTATCTCACTTATATCGGGCAGCTCTGCCCAAAAAGCCGCCGCCTGTTCAAAATCGGGAAGTGTTATTATGAAGCTGCGGATTTTCTGCTGCTTGAGTGACTCAATCTCGTCAATGGCGGCGAGCCTGCCCTGTCTGATTATTCCAACCTTTGAGCAGGTTCTCTCAACCTCCTCGAATATATGCGAGGACATAAGAATGGTTTTGCCTCTCTTTTTCTCCTCGTTTATAAGCTCGATAAAACGGTTCTGCATCAGCGGGTCAAGACCGCTTGTAGGCTCGTCGAGGATATAAATATCCGAGTCGCTCATAAAAGCACAAATAATCCCGACCTTCTGCTTTGTGCCTTTGGACATCTTTTTAAGCCTGCTGCTGCCGTCGAGCTCAAAGCGTTCCATTAGCTTTTTTGCCCTTGCCAGACCGTTTTGTTTTCTAAGCTCCGCAAAGAACCTGATAAAACCGTATCCGGTCATATTGTCAATAAAAGCGATTTCTCCCGGTATATAACCGACCTTTGTTTGAATCTTGTCCCTTTCGGTAAAGCAATCCTTGCCGTCAATTACACATTCGCCCTTTTGCGGCTTTAAAAAGCCCATTAAATGACGGATTGCGGTGGTTTTTCCCGCTCCGTTGGGTCCGAGAAAGCCGAAAACCTCACCCTCGTTTACCGAAAAGCTGAGGTCGAATATACCCCTGCCGTTTCCGTAATCCCTTGTTAAGCTGTTGAGCTCGATAACACTCATAAAAATACTCCTTTATATCCTACTCGGCTAATGCTTTTTTAATAATGTCAAGCTGCGCCGAAACCGACTGCGGAGCCGTTCCGCCCCTCGAAACACGCTTCGAGACACAGTTGTTCATATCTATCGCTGAATATATATCTCCGTCGAATAAGTCTGAAAAGCGCCGGTACTCCGCAAGAGTAAGCTCCTCAAGCGTTTTTTTATTATCGATGCAATAAGCGACAAGCTCACCCATTATTTTATACGCACTGCGGAAGGGCAGTCCCTTTGACGAGAGATAATCCGCTCCGTCGGTTGCGTTTATAAAGCCTGTCGCCGCCGCCTTACGCATATTATCCTTGTTAACACGGATGCTTGCAAGCATCGGAGCGAATACGGCAAGCGCATTTTTAACCGTATCTATGCTGTCAAAAACAGCCTCCTTATCCTCCTGCATATCCTTGTTATATGCCAGCGGAAGCCCCTTAAGCATGGTTAAAAGCGTCATAAGGTTACCGTATACCCTGCCTGTCTTTCCCCTGACAAGCTCGGCGATGTCGGCGTTCTTCTTCTGTGGCATTATTGACGAGCCTGTGGAAAAGCTGTCGTCCAGCTCTATGTATTTGAACTCCCACGAGCACCAAAGGATAATCTCCTCGGAGAAACGGGATAGGTGCATCATAATCATTGAAGCAACAAATGCAAGCTCGGACGCAAAATCCCTGTCCGAAACGCCGTCAAGGCTGTTCTCACTGACACCGTCCATACCGAGTATCTCGGCGACATACATACGGTTTATGTCAAAACCCGTTCCGGCTAAGGCGCAGGAGCCGAGCGGTGATATATTCATTCGTTTTTTGCAATCCCTCAGCCTGTCAAGGTCCCGCAGCAGCATAAACGCATAAGCAAGCAGGTGCTGACCGAATGTAATCGGCTGCGCTCTTTGCAGATGTGTATAGCCGCACATAACGGTGTCCGTATGGTTCCCGGCAAGAGCCGCAACCGTACCGATAAGATTCCGCAAGAGACCCTCTATCTCCTCGCTCTCGCTCCTCAGGTACAGGCGTAAATCAAGCGCAACCTGATCGTTTCGGCTTCGGGCTGTATGGAGCCGTTTGCCTGCCTCACCGATTCGTGAGGTAAGTGTGCTTTCTATAAAAGAATGTATGTCCTCATATTCGCCGTCAATAGCCAAGCCGCCGCTCTCTATATCCGTGAGTATTCCGAGCAGCCCGGTAATTATTGCCTCGCTGTCCTCCCTTGGGATAATGCCCTGCTCGGCAAGCATGGTTGCATGCGCTACCGAGCCCTCTATATCCTGTTTATACATACGCATATCGAAGGGCAGCGAGCTGTTGAAATCGTCCGCCTTGTCATTCAAGCGTTTTTTAAAGCGACCTGTCCATAATTTATCCATCGTTTACCAAATCCTTATATGCTAATTATTACCATGTTAATTATTTTGAGTGTATTGTAACACAAGTTTTTCGAAATTACAATTGTATTTATGGTCGAAAAATGGTATTATCAATGAAAATATACCTATTTCGGAGTTGCTGATGAAAAAACTACTTGCCTTTTTATTATTGATAAGTTTAATGTTTGCCTTTATTCCCATGACCGTAACAGCTTCAGATACCATGTCCTTCTATATCGACGGAGTAAACTGTACCCGCTGGGCCGATTACACAGTAATATATAAGGATATAGATAGCACCCGTCAGAATCAATGGGGACATAATATTGTGGTTGACCATAACGGAAAGGTAACAAGGATAATATCCAGCGGTGACGAGGCAGGCGTTAACCTTGCGGTACCGAAGGACGGTATGGTCGTTTCGGCAAACGGAAGGAGCGTTGAGCCGCTTGCAAACAATATTTCCGTCGGCGACTATATCCTATACGATTCTTTTTCCTCACGTATTCTTGTTTCAAAAACGAGCAATATATCTTATTTCTTCAATGTTTCTCATTTTATAAGCGGCATAAACGCAGTCCGATATTCGGATACGGTTGTGGTTTATGAGAATAAGCTCAGTACGGAAACAAACATTTACGGTTATGAGGTTGTCGTGAATGACGAGGGGATTGTAACCGCAAACGGCGGAAACGACAACATTATACCCGAGGGAGGGTTTGTGGTATCGGCGGCGGGGAGCCGTACGGTGGGATTTTTGCGTATGCACGGTATTTTGGGAGCGAAATGCGTTTTATCCGCGGATAAAAAAACCGTTACCTTTATCTACGATTCTGCGGCGTTAAGGAGAACCTCCGAGCTATATATCGAGGATCTGAAATCAAAAATCGCCAATGCAAAAAACGAATACAAATTCCTTGATTATGCGTTGATAGACGCAAGGCTGTCCGCATTGAATAAAAAGGTCACCGGATATGACCTGACAAAGCAAGAAAGCCGCGACCTTGTGCTGTCGGAGGTCTACGATATTTCGCTGCTCCTCTCGGAGAATCCCGCCGTGGAGCTGCGGAGTGTGTGGTACGAGCCTAAGGAAACAAATGCCGCCGATGTGAAAAAGGTGGTGCAGAATCTGATTGACAGCGGCTTCAACCAGGTATGCCTTATGACCTCCAACGGGCATAACACCTTTCTGCCGATACCGAGCGGGTTTCCTTTTTCTCAGGCGGCGAGGTTCAAAAACTTTGATGTTCTTGCCTCATACATAGAGCAATGTCATGCGGTCAACATCGAGGTAGTGCTGTGTGTCCCCGTGTTCTACAATAACAGCGCTTATTTAACACAATCGAATTGGGTTACCGAAGCAAACACAAAGGCAAGCTCGGAGGCAAAATATTTCTTCTCTCCCGCAAATGAGGAATTTATTAACTATTTTCTTAAATATACGGCGTTTATTGTCGATAACTACGACATTGACGGTTTCCAGCTTGATTATATTCGTTATCCCTACTGCGACGGAAAAATCGATTACGGCTATGACGAGAGCACAAAGGAGCTTTTCGCAAAAAAATTCGGCGTACCGGCAAGCGTTGTCGACCAAATCGGTGTACAGCTCTCCTCACACGCAATGTGGAACGATTGGGTCGCCTTTAAAACAGAGCTGATAACAAGCGCTGTCAAAAAAATAAGTGATTTAATCAGGGAGAGAGCGCCCGACCTAATAATATCGGCGGATGTAGGCGCAGATACAGTGCCGCATTATTATATGCAGGACTCAAAGAGCTGGGTTGACGCAGGTCTGATAGACGCTCTTTACCCAATGACATACGGCGTAGGTTATATGAGTGAGATGACCGAGAAATTCGCCGGATATACAGGGGACGACGCTTTTTTATATATGGGTATCGGTGTATATTTAGGGCTTTCTGACGACGAAATATTAGCACAAATCGAGCAGTCGAGAGCAAACGGTGCCGACGGAGCCTGTTTTTTTGAGTTAGGCTATTCACTCGCTCAAAACGGCACCGCACTCTTAAAGAGGAGTGCCTATTCCGCTCCCGCACTCTCTCCGACATATGACTCCATCGCAGCGTTAACAGCACAGCTCGATTATTCGGTAAACAGAATCGAAAAAATAATTGTTCCGCTCGGAGGAATGAGCTCAGAGGATACAAAAGAGCTTATTTCCCTTATAAAAAACGTTATGGATGGTATAAACGAAACAAACAGTATTTCCAGAATAAACACGCTTATCAATAGAGCCGTTATGTTACCCAAAAAGAATCTCTCGTACAATGTAATAATTAAAGACCTGAAAAAAGCACAAAGAATAGCTCTGCTGTCAAACGCTAAAAACGAAACTATCACACCCGAGCCAAACGATAACAGCGAGGACACGAGTTCCACAGAATCGGATGACACTCTTTCTGCCGACCAAACAATATCTTCAGACAGTCAAAACAGAAGTTCGCTCTCTGGCGGTTCGTCGCAGCGCAGCGATGCAAAGGATGTTTCCGTTAATAGCAAAAAACCGTTTGTTTTTATTGTTTTATTTGCGTTAATTGCTGTTGGTGCCGGTGTGTTTCTATTGTATCGACGCAAAAAAATGAGCTGACCCGCAATAAAAATCGCGTAACAGCTCAATATAATTTACTTACGGAATATCCTCTATAACGGTTTCGGGAGGGTTATCAAGACACTCCGGATTCTTCATAATTGCTTTAAAGAGCTTAAGAGCGGAGGCAAAATAATGTCCGTCGCAGATACGCTCATCGCTTGTAATTTTATAATCAATATATTTTCGCTGTACAACAGTGCCGTCAAGCTCAAGAACATTTTTTGTATACTTTGCTCCGAAAGCAATAAACACGGGAATATTGCCGAAATCATATAAATGATGATATACGGGAGGAATGCCGAGCGAGCCCATCGAGGTAATAGCAAAGCTGCCGTGAAAAGGGCTGATTTTTGTCAGTGATCTCGGTATAAGGTTAAAATAATCAAAAATGTTAAGCAGCCAAA
Organism: Firmicutes bacterium HGW-Firmicutes-21; assembly: GCA_002841455.1. GTDB lineage: Bacteria > Bacillota > Clostridia > Oscillospirales > CAG-382 > UBA1049. Next base: position 13,645 of record PGZT01000022.1, read on the forward strand.
CGGTAAACTTTAAAAAGAGTCCCGGTATATAATTAAAGAACTTAGCCGTGTCGTCAAACTCGCTGTCGGAGGCTCTGCTTTTTTCAATGGCATCTGTAAGTATCTCGTAAACAACATCGCTGGTAGCGTCTGCCGGGATAATCAGCTTAAGCACCGTATCGGGTGACTCTATCGTCATTTCCTTTTTTATTGTTATCATTATTTCGATACAGTTACGGGAATATACTTTTTGCCCTCTTATATATCGGTTGACAGCGGGACGCTGTGAGATTACTCTTGTATACCCTGCGAGAAAAACATGCAGCATTCCGAACCCTTTTAGCCCCTGCTCCCGCTTCTTGAATATATATTCGTCCGCTTTGGCAATATCCAGAGTATCCGACAGTCCGTTTGCCGCATCATTCCTTCTTTTCATTATATACGGGGATACCCTGCTTATGGGAGGAAGCGTTTTTATCCGTCTTCCCTCTTTTTTAGGATTTATTTTAACACCCAACAAAATCACATCCTTAATAAGAAACAGAATATCATATTTACGCTTTTTTTGCAACACAAAGTTTAGCTGTAACATTGAGAAAGGTCGCGCTCTTTACTTTAACCTAAAAAACGCAAAAAACCGAAAAAAACATATTGACAAGCTCTCCGTGATTTGATATAATGGTCGGAAGGAAATAGGAGAGTGAAAAAAGATGGGATTGTTATTGTCCGGCGGTATGGTATATAGTCAAAAAGGGAAATGCTTTTCCCAAAACGATATATTTATCGAAGGCGGTATTATTTCCAAAATTGCTCCCCATATTTCATCTCATTTTTCTAAAGTATTTTTTCTTAATAATTTATATATTATTCCGGGTTTCGTTGATGTTCATGTTCATCTGCGGGAACCCGGTTTTTCTTATAAAGAGACAATAAGGAGCGGAACAAGAGCCGCCGCAAGCGCGGGATACACAGCTGTTTGCTCCATGCCGAACTTAAATCCGCCGCCGGACACTCCCGAAAATCTTAAAATACAGACCGATATAATCGAACGGGACGCTTTGATAGGTGTTTTTCCGTATGCTTCGATAACAAAGGGACAGCAGGGCGAGGGCGAACTCGCAGATTTCGCTGCCTTATACGACAAGGTAATAGGTTTTTCCGACGACGGCAGAGGCGTGCAGTCGGACGCTCTTATGGAAAGAGCAATGGCTGAGGCTGTTAAAACTAACAGTATAATCGCCGCTCACTGTGAGGACAACTCCCTACTCAACGGAGGATATATACACGACGGCAGGTACGCTGCGGAACACTCCCATAAGGGAATCTGCTCGGCAAGCGAATACCGTCAGGTTGAGAGGGACTTGATTCTTGCAAAAAAGACGGGCTGCCGTTATCATATCTGTCATGTCTCCACAAAAGAGAGTGTTGCGCTTATTAAAAAAGCAAAGTCTGAGGGTGTTAAAGTTACCGCAGAGACAGCACCGCATTACCTCCTGTTATGTGAGGACGACTTAAAAGAGGACGGACGGTTTAAGATGAATCCGCCGCTGCGAGGTGCCGAGGACAGAGCCGCTCTTATTGAGGGAATCAAGGACGGCACGATAGACATAATCGCAACCGACCATGCTCCGCACTCGGCAGAGGAAAAAGCAAAGGGGTTAGCGGGCAGCTTAATGGGGGTTGCGGGATTAGAAACTGCGTTCCCCGTGCTTTACACGAACCTTGTAAAAAAGGGCGTTATCTCGACCGAGAGATTAGTGGAGCTGATGAGTATAAACCCAAGGAGCATATTCGGTATCGGCGGAGGGTTGGGCGTCGGAGAGAGTGCTGACATAGCGGTGCTTGACATAAACAGGCAGCACAGAATAAATGCGGCAGAGAGTCTGTCAATGGGAAAAAGCAGCCCGTTTGACGGAGCGGAAGTATACGGAAAAAACAAAATGACATTCTACAGAGGTAATATGATATGGCAGGATTGAATTGCAAGAGAAAAATCGTTTTGGAGAGCGGACAGGAGTTCTGCGGCGAGGGGTTCGGAGCAAGAACCGACGCTATTTGCGAATTGGTGTTCAACACCTCGATGGTCGGGTATCAGGAGATAATATCCGATCCGTCATACACCTATCAAATGGTGGTCATGACCTATCCTCTTATCGGAAACTACGGAATAACCGATGAGGATTTTGAAACAAAAACACCGACTATCGGCGGACTTATCGTCAGGGAATACAACGATATGCCCAGCAATTTCAGATATACAAAAACCCTGTCGGAGATACTTGAGGAGAACCAGATACCTGCGATAAGCGGAGTAGATACCCGTATGATCGGCAGAATAATCCGTGATTACGGCAGCTGTAAGGTGATGATAACCGATGAGAGCACACCCTTAGCCGAGGCTCTTGAAAGAATTAAGCAACACACTATTCCGAGCGATGCCGTCGCAAAGGTCAGCTGTAAAAAAACATGGTATTCCCGCACTCCTAACCATAAATACAATGTGGTTGCGATTGATTGCGGTATGAAGCTGAACATAATAAGGAAATTAAACGAAAAGAGCTGCAATGTAACGGTTGTGCCGTACAATACGAGCAGCGAGGAAATAATGGCTCTGAAGCCCGACGGATTGTTCCTGTCAAACGGACCGGGAAACCCCGAGGATGTAAAACCGGTTATCGAGGTTGTTAAGGAACTGAGGGGGAGGCTTCCTATATTCGGCATCTGTCTCGGACACCAGATGATTTCGCTCGCTTGCGGAGCAAGAACCTTTAAAATGAAGTTTGGACACAGGGGCGGAAACCACCCGATAAAAAATCTTGAAAACGGTAAAATAGAGATAACAAGCCAGAACCACAGCTATGCGGTGGACAGGGATTCGGTAAACGGAACCTGCTTAAAGGTAACACATATAAATCTGCTCGACAATACCGTGGAGGGTGTGGAGAGCAGTGCGGAAAAGCTGTTCTCGGTGCAATATCATCCCGAGAGCGCACCCGGTCCGCAGGACAGCACCTATTTATTTGACAGGTTTATTGATATAATGCGCAAGGAGGCAACAGGAAATGCCTAAGAGAACGGATATAAAGAAAGTTATGGTAATAGGCTCCGGTCCGATAATTATCGGACAGGCTGCCGAGTTCGATTATGCCGGAACACAAGCCTGCCTTGCGTTAAAGGAAGAAGGGTATGAGGTTATCCTCGCAAACTCCAACCCCGCAACCATAATGACCGATACAACTGTCGCCGATAAGGTCTATATGGAGCCTCTCACACTCGAATATATTGCCAAAATACTCCGGTTTGAACGCCCCGATGCGGTTGTTCCGGGTATAGGCGGACAGACCGGGCTTAACCTTGCCATGCAGCTGTACAAAAAGGGTATCCTTGAGGAATGTCAGGTTGAGCTGCTCGGAACCCGTTTTGACAGTATTGAAATGGCGGAGGACAGGGAGAAGTTCAAGGAGCTTTGTATGTCACTCGGCGAACCCGTTCTACCCTCCGAAATTGCGAACAGTATAGAGAGCGGCTTAGCGGCGGCAAACAATATTGGGTATCCCGTCGTACTGCGTCCCGCCTTCACACTCGGAGGAACGGGCGGCGGCTTTGCCGATAACGACGAGGAGCTTACAGAGCTGATGAAGAACGCTCTCGAGCTTTCTCCTGTTAAGCAGGTGCTTGTGGAAAAAAGCATCAAGGGCTATAAGGAGATAGAATACGAGGTTATCAGGGATGCTAACGACACCGCAATAACCATATGCAATATGGAGAACATCGACCCTGTGGGAATACACACGGGGGACTCCATTGTCGTTTGCCCCAGTCAGACGCTTACCAACAAGGAATATCAGCTCCTGCGGGACAGCGCTCTTAAAATAATCCGTGCTCTGAAAATAGAGGGCGGCTGCAATGTGCAGTTTGCGCTTGACCCTATGTCCTTTGAATACTTTTTGATTGAGGTCAACCCGAGAGTATCCCGTTCAAGCGCACTCGCAAGCAAGGCGAGCGGCTACCCTATCGCAAGGGTCTCCGCAAAGATTGCGGTGGGCTTCCATCTTGACGAGATAATGCTTGCCAACACTCCGGCGAGCTTTGAGCCCGCTCTGGATTATGTCGTAACAAAGATAGCCCGGTTCCCGTTTGATAAATTTGCCGGTGCGTCAAACAAGTTAAGCACCCAAATGAAGGCGACCGGAGAGGTTATGAGCATAGGCAGAACCATTGAGGAGAGCCTGCTCAAGGCGATTCGTTCATTAGAGACGGGAGTCTGTCATCTACACCATGCGAAGTTTGACAATTATACCGACGACAGCCTTTTGAAATATATTATAGACGGCAGGGACGACCGTATTTTCGCAATAGCGCAGCTTATCAGAAACAAGGTCGACCTCGGATTGATTTACAACGCAGCCAAGATAGATATGCTGTTTTTGGACAAGTTCAAGAACATAGTTGATTTTGAGAGCGTGCTAAAGGAAAAGCCGCTCGACACCGATGTATTGCGGCAGGCAAAGCGAATGGGTATAAGCGATATGTACATCTCGAGGGTGTGGGGTATTCCGGAGTCGGACATATTCGCCCTGCGAGAGAGGAACGGTATCATTCCCGTTTATAAGATGATCGACACCTGCGCAAGCGAGTTCGACAGCTATGTACCCTACTTTTATTCGACCTATGAAACCGAGAACGAATCTGTTTTGAGCGACAAAAAGAAGATAATTGTACTCGGCTCTGGTCCTATCAGGATAGGACAGGGTGTTGAGTTCGATTATTCAACCGTTCATGCGGTTACAACCATAAAAAACAACGGCTACGAGGCTATAATAATAAACAACAACCCCGAAACCGTCTCAACCGATTATACCACCAGCGACAAGCTGTATTTCGAGCCGCTTACCGTTGAGGATGTTATGAATATAGTGAAGCTTGAGCAGCCCTTGGGGGTTATAGCCGCTCTGGGCGGGCAGACAGCGATTAATCTTGCAAAACCGCTTCAGGAGCGGGGCGTGAGGATTGTCGGAACCGATGTGGATGCCATCGAAAAGGCGGAGAATCGTGACTGCTTCGAAAAGATTATGGAAAAACTGGGAATACCCCAACCAAAGGGTGTGGCTGTAACCAATATACCCGACGGAATTAAAGCGGCAAACGAAATAGGCTACCCCGTGCTTGTCCGCCCGAGCTATGTTCTCGGCGGCAGGGCGATGCAGATAGTTACAAACGAACGGGCGTTGAAGGTCTACCTACAATCAGCCGTTGAGGTTGACGACAAGCAGCCCGTTCTGGTGGACAGATATATTTCCGGAAAAGAGCTTGAGGTAGACGCTATTTGCGACGGAACAGATGTGTTTGTACCCGGAATTATGGAGCATGTGGAGCGAACGGGAATACACTCGGGAGACAGTATAAGCGTGTATCCCACCTTCAGCGTTACAGATGCGGTAAAGGAGAAAATACTTGATTATACTTTAAGACTCGGACTCGGAATAGGTATAATAGGGCTATATAACATACAGTTTATAGTTGACGGGAACGATGATGTTTTTGTTATAGAGGTCAACCCCCGTTCCTCCCGCACCGTACCCTTTCTTTCCAAGGCGACAGGATATTCGATGGCGGATATAGCCACTCTTGTAATACTCGGAAAAACGCTCAAAGAGCAAGGCTTTACAGAGGTCTACCCGCCCCAAAAAGCGAAGTGGTATGTAAAGGTACCTGCGTTTTCCTTCTCGAAAATGAGAGGATTGGATGCCTATCTGTCCCCGGAGATGAAATCGACAGGTGAGGCAATCGGGTATGACAAATCGCTGAACAGAGCGCTTTACAAGGCTCTGCAATCCTCGGGCATGAATGTTACCAACTACGGAACAATATTTGTAACCATTGCCGACAAGGACAAGGCGGAGGCGCTGCCTCTTATCAGGCGTTTTTACAACCTCGGCTTCAATATCGAGGCAACAACGGGAACAGCCGGATTTCTCAAGGGGCACGGCATAAAAACCCGCACAAAAAAGAAGCTTAGCACGGGTAGCAACGAGATACTTGATTCGATACGGCACGGGCATGTAAATTATGTAATCAGCACACGGGACATCGATGTTGCCTCGCAGGAGACCGACGGCTTTGCGATACGCCGCTGCGCCGTGGAGAACAATGTTACAATGTTCACAGCACTTGATACGGTCAAGGTTATTTTAGATGTACTTGAGGAAATCACAATCGGTGTTTCCACAATCGACTCGGATTAGGAGGATTTTATGGTCGTTAAATACAGGATATTATCAAACACACACATTGCTAAGGATATTTATGAAATGTGTCTGTCGGGAAACACCGAAAAAATCACTAATTCGGGGCAATTTATAAATATTCAACTAGACGGCTTCTTCCTCCGCCGTCCTATCTCTGTATGCGATATAACTGATGACGGGTTGATAATCATATACAAGATTTTGGGAGACGGAACCCGTTATATGAGCACCCTTTCGGCAGGAGACAAGCTTGACGCCGTAACGGGGCTGGGAAATGGATTCGATATTAAAAAATCAGGCAATAAACCGTTGCTGATAGGCGGCGGAGTCGGGGTTCCCCCGCTGTATCTGCTTGCCAAGCGGCTCATTGCGGTGGGAAAAACGCCTTCCGTAATACTCGGCTTCGGCTGTGCGGACGAGGTTTTTTATAAAGAGAGCTTTGAGGCGCTCGGCTGCGAAACGGTCGTAACCACGGTTGACGGAAGTATGGGAGTCAAGGGCTTTGTAACAGATGCAGTAAAAGGCTTTGATTACGATTACATCTTCACCTGCGGCCCTCCTCTGATGCTAAAAGCTGTTTACGACAAAACACAAACCGACGGTCAGTTCTCGTTTGAGGAACGCATGGCTTGCGCCATTGGTGCCTGCATGGGCTGCACCTGCAGGACAAAAAAAGGATATAAACGCTTATGCAAGGACGGACCAGTTCTGTCAAGGGAGGAAATAATATGGGAGTAGATATTTCGGTTTCCCTGAGTGGTTTAACGCTTGATAACCCCGTTATCCCGGCAAGCGGCTGCTTCGGCTACGGCAAGGAGTTTTCGGAGCTGTACGATATAAATATACTCGGCTCATTTTCCATAAAGGGAACGACCAAGCACCCTCGGTTCGGAAACCCGACGCCCCGAATAGCGGAAACGCCGTCGGGAATGCTCAATGCGGTAGGTCTGCAGAACCCGGGCATTGATGTTGTCGCCACAAATCATCTCGCCTATATGGGCAGATATTTTAATAAAAAGGTAATAGCAAATATAAGCGGATTCTCGATAGAGGAATTTGTTTATTGTGCGCAGAAATTAGACAGCATTGAGCAAATCGGCATTATAGAGGTAAATATAAGCTGCCCGAATGTACACGGCGGCGGAATCGCCTTCGGCACCGATGCAAACAGTGCGGCGGAGGTTACCCGTGCGGTAAAAGCGGTAACCAAAAAGCCGATATATATTAAGCTGTCTCCAAATGTAACGGATATTACCGAAATAGCGGTCGCTTGTGAAAATGCGGGAGCGGACGGGCTTAGCTTAATCAATACGCTGCTCGGAATGCGTATCGATTTAAAAAAACGCAGACCCCTGCTCGCCAACAAGACAGGCGGCCTGTCGGGTCCCGCCGTTTTCCCCGTTGCGCTGCGGATGGTGTATCAGGTTTATGAAGCGGTTAAAATCCCGATAATGGGTATGGGCGGTATTTCCTCCGCTGCGGATGTTATCGAGATGATGATGGCGGGCGCAAGCGCAGTTCAAATCGGAGCGGCAACACTCAAAAACCCGTATATATGCAAGGAGATAATAGAACGCCTTCCGCTTGAGGCGGAGCGTCTAAGAATAACAAATCTAAAGGACATTATAGGAGTGGCGCATTTATGAGAGATGTTATAATAGCCTGCGATTTTCCGTCTTGGGAAAAAACAAAGCGCTTTATGAATCTGTTTACCGAGGAGAAGCCCTTTTTAAAGATAGGTATGGAGCTTTTTTATGCCGAGGGACCGCAGGTGGTAAGAGAGATGAAAGCGAGAGGGCATAAGATTTTTTTAGATTTAAAGCTGCATGACATTCCCAACACCGTAAAAAAGGGGATGCGGAGTCTTTCTAACTTAGATATTGATATGTGTAATCTGCACGCCGCAGGTTCCATAGAAATGATGAGAGCGGCGCTTGAGGGGCTGACAAAGCCCGACGGCAGCAGACCGCTGCTAATTGCGGTAACACAATTAACCTCCATCGATGAGGAGCGGCTGCACAGCGAGCTTCTTATTGAGAAAAGCATGGATGAGACGGTTATGCACTATGCAAGGAATGCCGCCGTTGCAGGGCTTGACGGTGTGGTTTGCTCACCGCTTGAGGCTGCCAAGGTTAAGCAGGCGTGCGGAAGCGGTTTCTTGACCATTACCCCCGGAGTACGCTTTGAGGACGGAGATGTGGGAGACCAAAAACGGGTTACCACTCCGGCAAAAGCAAGAGAGCTTGGCTCTGATTATATCGTTATCGGCAGACCTATAACGGATTCCGCCGATCCTGTGGCGGCATACAGACGGGCGGTAAAGGACTTTTTAGATTAGAATAGGAGCGTTATTTATGAAAAGGGAAATAGCAAACGATTTATTATCAATTGAAGCGGTTTTTTTAAGACCGCACCAGCCGTTTACATGGGCAAGCGGAATAAAAAGCCCGATATACTGCGATAACAGGCTTACCTTAACCGCTCCCGAGGTAAGAAACAGAATCGAAAACGGATTATGCGGACTGATAAGGGAGCATTTCCCCGACTGTGAATTGCTAATGGGAACCTCCACCGCCGGAATCGCACACGCCGCAATTGTGGGGCATATAATGGAGCTTCCTATGGGGTATGTACGCTCGGGTGCAAAGACGCACGGCAGAGCAAATCAAATCGAGGGTAGGCTTACCGTTGGTCAAAGGGTTGTGGTCGTGGAGGACCTAATCTCCACGGGCGGCAGTGCGGTTGAGGTGGTAAACATTCTTCGTGAGGCGGGTGCGGTTGTTCTCGGTATAGTCAGTATAGTAACCTACGGAATGAAAAAAGGCACGGAGAAACTCGCCGAGGCGAACATAAAGAACGAGAGCCTTACCGATTTCGATACCATAATAGAGGTGGCGGCGGAAAAGGGATACATTCCGGAAAGCGATATAAAAAGGCTGATTGCGTTCAGAGACAATCCGTCGGACGAGAGCTGGATTATAGGGTAAAAAACAGACAGGAGTGATTTTTGTGCGGCATTTAATTGATATTACCGACCTTACGGTCGGCGAAATCGACGAGCTTATCTCGGTTTCAGAGAGGATAATTGACGACAGGCAGAGCTTCTCGGATATTTGCAAAGGTAAAAAAATAGCTACGCTGTTTTTTGAGCCGAGCACGAGGACAAGGCTCAGCTTCGAAGCGGCTATGCTTGAGCTTGGCGGCAGTGTTCTGGGCTTTGCGTCGGCTGACAGCAGCAGCGCCTCCAAGGGCGAGAGCGTTTCTGATACGGTCAGAACCGTCGGCTGTTATGCGGATATTATCGCTATGCGCCACCCTAAGGAGGGTGCTCCTATGGCAGCTTCCAAATACTCACCCGTACCCATAATAAACGCAGGCGACGGCGGACATAATCACCCGACTCAGACACTTGCCGACCTGCTCACCATTCAACGGGAGAAAAAACGGCTCGACAGCTTCACAATCGGCTTCTGCGGGGACCTTATGTTCGGCAGAACGGTACATTCGCTTATAAATGCACTTTCAAGGTATGAAAACATAAAATTTATATTTATCTCGCCCGAGGAATTGAGGCTGCCCGCTTATATTAAAGAGGATACGCTCAACAAAAAGGGTATTCCGTTTACGGAGGTCGAGAGGCTTGAACGGGTTATTCCAATGCTGGACATTCTATATATGACAAGAGTACAAAGGGAGCGGTTCTTCAACGAGGCGGATTATGTGCGGCTCAAGGACAGCTACATTTTAGAGCCGCAAAAGCTGCTCTCAGCTAAAAAAGACCTGTCTATACTGCACCCGCTGCCGAGAGTGAACGAGATTTCGCACAATATCGACGACGACCCGAGAGCGTGCTATTTCAAACAGGTATTGAACGGAAAATATATTCGAATGGCTCTTATATTAAAATTGCTTGGCTTGGAGGGGTAAGCGTTATGAAAATAGACGAAATTCAAAACGGAATCGTTCTTGACCACATAAAAGCGGGCAACAGTATGAAAATCTACAAATACCTCGATTTGGACAGGCTGGACTGCACGGTTGCGCTTATCCGTAATGTAAAGAGCAATAAAATGGGCAAAAAGGATATAATAAAAATAGATTCACCGATAGAAATAAACCTTGATATCTTGGGATATATAGATTCGGGAATTACGGTAAATATTATAAAAAACTGTATCCTTACAGGCAAGCACCACCTTGAGCTGCCCGAAAAGCTGACAAATGTACTGCGCTGCAGGAATCCTCGCTGCATAACCACGGAGGAGAGCAACCTCGACAGCGTTTTCAGGCTTACGGACAGAGAGAATTGCGTTTACAGGTGCGAATATTGCGAAGCGGAGAGCGTATAAGTAAACCTCTACCTTAATCAATAACCTTACACAATAAGTAAGACCTCGGCATAAATCAAGCCGAGGTCTTTTGTTTATAGTGAATATGTTTATGACAGCTTCAACGAAAAACCTTTTTTTATTGTCAGCGTTTCTATTGAGACCAACGACTCCGATACTCTCTCCAAAACAGCACCGTCAAGATTTGCCTGTGCATAAGCTCTGACGAGAGCAATATTCTTTTCGGTCATGGTTTCCAGCAGGTTCTTAAGCTCATTAAGCTTGTCGTCGTACCCTTCGGACAGCGGAATATATATCTCATCTATTCTGCGAACAAGGTCGCCGACAGCAACGGAGAATGCCTCGGGCGAATCGGTTGTAACAGCTTTCCGCTTGAAAACACCTTCCCTGACAAAGGCATTATATTGCTCTTTTATTATCGAATCCAAGGTGAAGAAGCAGACACCCACATTATTTTTACGGGTATAATTTATCTCCCATAAAATAGTGTCGTTGGGGAAAAACTCAAAGGTACCAAGCCCTATATGTAGATATGCTTTATCGTTTGTCGCTGATAGGGCTCTTTTTCCGTACTTATCGAAATTATCTATCGAGGGTGTGTACATCATCGGGAAGAGCCCGTCGATATATCCTCCGGAAACCCAGCTGCGGGCATCCTGGAATATAGAGGTTGTCATCTCCTCCATTCCGGCAAACACCGCTGCGGTAACAAGGATTGAGCTGTCTATCCTCTTTATTTCGGTGGTGCATTCCTTTACAAACGAGGAAATCACATCGCATCGAAATTGGCACCAATCCGCCCAAAGGGGATGGTTTGAGGTTATATCGACCGGATTAACTGATGTCTTATACTTCTTTTTAAACGCTTCCATAAGGTCTTCGTTATAACCGAAGTCACCGTTATTCGGGTTCGGTTGAGGAAAACGAATATAATCATAATGGATACCGTCAACATCATATCTCTCGGCGACCTCTTTGAAAACGGAGATTAAATATGCCCTGACCTCCGCACTGTATGGGTTAAGTGTATAAAACTCGCCGTCGCCGTTAATTCCGTAATTATCGCCGTTTCGGGAGAGGGTGAGCCAACCATCCCTTTGAGTGGGATGATCTGCGGGGAAGGTGCCCCTGCGTCCGCCCGCCATAAATACAGAAAAGCTGGCATGTATTTGCAATCCGTACTCGTGTCCGATTCTGATAAACGACTCAAGCGGGTCAAAGTCGGTATATCTCGGATGAATAAGTACACCCTCAAGCTGTGTATGATAATAGGTATAGCCGTTTGCCCAGGTATCGATTATAATGTAATTCAGCCCCAAATCGGCGGCGAGCTTGACTGTATGCCTGACATCGGTATCGTTTTTCTCGGACAGCACATGCCATGCACCTCTGTCCTCAACAGCAACCGACGGGATAAGCAGGTTGTAAAGTTTTTTTACTCCGGCAACCACATTGTTGCGGAGTGATGCAAGCTCGGTGTCTGTTGCTTTAGTCTCTTTATCCACAGCCGAATCCAGCTCCGCTATCAGTGCATCGGCTGCATTATGGTCTATATCGAGCAGTGCGTTCCGGGCGGATACCGCACTTTCCTTGAGCAGAGCCAGCCTTTTTACAGCTTCGTTATAGTCATCCATCGGAGAATAAACCACTGTAAAGGTTTTTTTCTCGTCGTCAATGAAAACGGACGCACCCGGTCTGTAGAGCTCCAAAAGCTTGATTCTGGGGACTCCGATACCGGAAATGACAAATCCGCCCGCAGGTATTGCTGCATTTCCGTCTCCATCGTCGCCGATAACCTTACCGTTTTTATCCACAATAATTTCGTAGCCCCATTCGTTTGTACGGGTACTGCTGCCGTGTGACGAGTTATAAATAACCGTGAATTCGGCTTGTCGGGTAGTGTTATAGGCGTTGAAAGGAAGTGTGTTTACAATATAAATGTTCTTCGCGGCGGTTAAGCTTACCCCGTCCCCTATTTTCAAATCCTTTAACAGCTTATATTCTGACGAGTCCACAAGTGTGCTGATAACAAAACCATCCTCCGGAATCAAAGCATTTCCGCCGCCCTGTCCGGGTGTGGTTATTGCCGTTACAACTCCACCGCTTACCGTATATTCATAGCCCTGCTCACCCGTACCGGTGGTGGCGAACCGATAATCGGGCGTATAAATCACCGTGGCTTTGGCGCCTCGGGTGCTGTTTATTAAATTGCAGTTAATCTTGGTGTCTCCAAAAGCAATTGTATACTGTGAGCCGCGATTTATGTTTAAATAAAAACTCTCCGCCGTTTGACCGACTTTTAATGCGGCGGCTTTTTTTACAGCATCTTCGCCGCACAAGCTTAAAAGATAGCCGTTTATTCCCGGAATGGCGACCTGCTCGTTGACCGAGCCGATATAGGCGATGCGGTTGTTAAAAAACGCAATCTGAATAAATGCCTTTTCGCCCACCTCCGCATATCCTTTGCCGTAGGAAGCGTCGAACAAATAAATGCCGTCGTTATTATCAAAGTAGTTAGCTCTGTTACCGTTTATTCTCAAGGAGATATCGTCTATACAGACGGCCGGATAATGCACAACGGTAGAAACATAGTTTAACCTGTTAAGGGTTAATATTTTACCCTCGGTATAAACGATTTTGGCGAACTCTATATTATACTCACCGATAAATATAAGGAAGTTTCCGCTGTTTGGTTCAAAACTCTTAACATCGAGGGTCAGCACCTTAAAGTTGTTTAAATGTGCTTTCTCCAGCTCAATGCAATATGCGTTTTCCGGAACCGTAACCGCTTTGTTATAATCCTTATTTATGTAAATTATACAATCCTCGACAGGAAGGGCTCCGACAGGGTTTAAAATATTAATGGCACGGGTCTTATCCGGCTCGCCGCTTGTGTTTACCGTACCAAAGTCCAGCACCTCACCCTCGGGGGCTTTATAATCGTCATAAGTTAAGCCGTTCACATCGCTTTCCTCCGATTCGTTGCCGCTTGGTATACAGCCGGATACTGTAATCAGGACGGTAAGTAACAATAATAAAAATGCTCTGTATTTTTTCAAAACGCCGTTATCTCCTTTTAAAGTGATTTTAGATTTACACATTGTATATAACCATTGTCAATATAACAAAAGCATAAACCTTTGTCAATGCAAAATAAGAAAAGAAAATATTTTTATAAAAAACCTCCGCAATACCGCCGTAAGGAATTTATAAAATAAGCGAGGTTATATAAGATTACATAACAAAAGAACACAGCGTACCGATTATAGGAACGCTGTGCTTTTTATTGTTTAAATAATTTTGGGCTCTATAATAAATGTTGGGGTGGCGATAGAGCTTTACAGAAAAAGAAAAAAAGTAGAGCATAAACCAAAGAAATCC
>PGZT01000023.1 GCA_002841455.1 Firmicutes bacterium HGW-Firmicutes-21
GAACCGAGCGGCAGAGTGAGGAGCTGGTCAAATTCCTGCTTAAGGAGTTTGAGGAGGACCCGAAAAAGATTTGGGAATCCAATATGTTCGGAAAAACTCTGCACGAGCTTGTCGGCGAGGGACTTAACAGCAAGCTTGCTCATATGCCCGTCGACGCACGCTTGAAACTTTCCGAGACCCTGCAAAGAATAATCAACGAAGGCAGCGGCGGCTTAATCTGCATACTTCTTTAAGGAGGATTATCATGCCATGTCTCTATTCGTGTTTAAAAAACAAGGAGGTTATCAATGTTGCCGACGGCAGACGGCTGGGTTGCATCATTGATTTGGAAATCGATGTTGTATGCGGTAAAATTCTGAGAATTGTACTCCCCTCGTGTGACGGCTTTTTCAGCTATTTTTCCTCCAAAAACAACATTTGTATCCCATGGGAAAATATCGAGCGAATCGGTGACGATATTATTCTTGTCTGCGACTGCGAGTGCAAGCCAAAAAAAAGACTGCGTTGATATATTAGGTTGAATCATAAAAATCCTCTCGGGGAAAACCGTGAGGATTTTTCACTTGTATCGTATATCGCATTATAAACATCCCAAAATCTTGATTCCAGATCTTCCAATTCATATTGCAGGTATTCTATTCTGGTTATTAATTTTGTTATAACAAAAAATACAACCGATAGAACAGTTGATAAAATAACAATGCTGTTATCCAATAAATCAGGGTCTTTTAAAGTGAACAAAAAAACCAGAACAGCAAAGCTAATAAAAACGATACCTAATACTTTAGAAAATATTCTCATTGAAAATCCTCCTTAAGATTATTTATAATAATATATTGATTTTATAAAATTGTCAACAAAAACATTAATTGACTTTTTTACTATTAGATGGTAAAATATTACCATAAACATTAAGGAAGTGTATACTTGAATATTCTCTCAGAAATCGGAAATATCGGAATTATTCCGGTTATAAAAATTACAGATATTAATACCGCTCTGCCCCTTGCAAAGGCGCTATGTGACGGCGGACTGCCCGCAGCCGAGATTACCTTCAGGACGGACTGCGCCAAGGAGGCTATATCGCTTATAACCACGGCATTCCCCAAAATGCTGGTCGGAGCGGGTACGGTGCTTACCGTCGGTCAGGCGGAGGACGCCGTTATGTCGGGTGCAAGGTTTATTGTAAGCCCCGGTCTTAACCCGAGCGTGGTCGCTTATTGCATAAAAAACGGCGTTCCAGTTATTCCGGGCTGTGCAACGCCCACCGATATAGAAAAGGCTCTTGAGCTTGGGCTTGATACCGTTAAATTCTTCCCTGCCGAGGCTGCCGGAGGGCTGCCGATGATTAAGGCGCTGTCCGCTCCTTATAAAGTAAAATTTATGCCGACGGGCGGAATAAACGAGAAAAATATAAACGCATACCTGCAAAACGACAGAGTGCTTGCCTGCGGCGGCAGCTTTATGGTAAGCGATGAGCTTATAAAAAACAAAGATTTTGCAGGTATAACCGCTCTTACAAAAAAAGCGGTCAGCCTTATGCTCGGTTTCACGCTTGCGCATATCGGAATAAACTCGGAGAATGGCGAGCAGGCTCGTAAAGCGGCCTTGCTATTATCCACAATATTCGACTACCCCGTTACCGAGATTCCGATTTCGTATTTCGCAGGACCGTTTGAGATTATGAAGCATATCGGGAACGGTAAAAACGGACATATCGCCGTGGGGGCGAATTCGGTTGACAGAGCTTATCATTATCTTAAAAACAACGGAATTGAGTTTGATGAGAGCAGCATATTACGACACGATAACGGTAAAATGAGGTTCGTTTATCTTGCGGATGAAATACTCGGCTTCGCAATTCACCTTACCGAAAATAAAATTTAGGAGAGTTTACAAAGATGAAAAAATTTATCGCATTTATCGCAATTTGCTCTATTGTTTTAAGCCTTTCATTTTTATCCGTGTCCGCAGAAACCGCTAAATCACTTTTGCCGGAGGATGTCTCGGTTTGGAAATCGTATGATGCGGGTGGAGAAACCGCTAATGCAAAGTTAGAGGGAGACGCCACGGTAATTTGGGGAAGCACGGTCAGCTGGCCCTCTGTTGGATACAGCATGGAGGTAAACGATTATATTACAGTTTCGATAGAGGACACTGTTATTGAGTATGATTTTGAGCTTGATGTCGGCAAAACAAATATTTCTATATTTATGAAGGGCGACACGCCCGATAAACATGATGGAAAATATATTTCCATTATAAAATTCATCGAGAGCGAAAACATTGAGCTGGAGAGCGGCGACCTTTACCCCGGTACATATAAGGGTGCTTTTTCTATCAGCGAGCTTGTCTCGCATCCCGATTTCCCTTTTGAAACAGATAACGACGAGACATTGACCATTTCAGGCATTAGGATTTTCACGGTGTCGGGTGCAACCGTAATCATAAATAAACTGCGTATTGTTGAAAAGAGCGATGCTGCTCCCGTGAGTACGGACGAAAGCATTGCAACGATCAGTTCAGATGTGAGCACAACAGATAGTCCCGATGTGAGTTTTAATCAGTCAAATGATGTATCCGAAAAAGAGTAGAGTGACGAGGACAATGCAACAAAAGGACTTGACCCCATCTGGTATGCCGTAATAATAGTTGCGGTCGTAGCAATTGCCGGAATAGCTGTGTTTGCTGCAAAGAAGAAAAAGTAGAGTTGATTATATTCCTTGATATAAGTAGGTTAGTTTGCTTGTATAGTGTATTCAAGCGTTTCGGAAAAAAGCGTTCCGATTTACCTGCTTATTTAGATGAAAAATGGAATTTTGAGTATTTTAAGTTCTGTAAATGGATTTGGTCATTTCCCAAAAAGCAAAAAAACACTATCATCGATTTGCACATGAAATATCCCGAAAAACCGTTTTTGATTATAAAGAGCAGAAAAGAAATGCGAAAACTGCTCGATAAGCTAAAACAAGAAACCTAACAAAACCAATTGTTTATCTCTGTTTTTAGAAAATCTATATCGATATAATCCTCGTTTACCTGCTTTCTCAGCAGTGAGGAATTAATAAACCTATCGTATTTCGGTTCCTTATATTCAAACTGCTTTTTTAATTGTCTTATATCCTTTTCATCGGTTATTTTTTCTGGGGTTAAACCCGAATTAATAACCGATTTGATTTTTTCCAGAATTATCTCAGCATCGTTGTTATATGTCTTAAATGTTATAAAATATGGTCTGATTCCGCCGATTTTTTTTACACAGCAATCATCATTTTCCGTTTGCATCATATATTTCCGTACAATTTTCAGGAATGTATAATAGCTGATGTGTCCCATCCACGGGAACAGGCACAGCGTGTCGCCGTCTAATTTTACGATGCTTCGCTTGTCAAGCTCGGCGTCTCTTGCCGTCTGCCGTGCTTTTCTCAAGCATTCCCTTGCATCCTCCTGTAAATAGGGATAATCGATGTCCTCAAACAGAACCTGCTTCATTCGTTTTAAAATTCTATTATGAACAATAGCTCGGTCTCCGTGCCAAAACAGGAAAATTTTTCGCTTAGTGAGTTCCACAAAGATAAGTTTTTTTTCGTAATCCAAGCCCGTTACCAACCAACATCTTCCCGCTATCGACATATAATGAGCGGGAGCGACAGGGTCCTCGACAGTTCCTATTTTTTTGGAGCCGTCCATAACCACCCAAGCCTCTTCCTCGGTAAAGACGGCGTAGAACTTATAGTTGTTTACAATCTTTTCTCCCTCAAGTCCGATTATAAGTCCCCGCTCCTCGGTTAATTGCAGATGATTCAGCTCTATAAGGTGTAAAATCATATCTCTGAAATCGTCCTCGGAAATATTGTTGAAGCTCTTCATCGACAGAATATTTGCCGCCAACGCCTGCGGAGACATCTCACCCGATGCCGAAACACAGCTCATTATCTGCTGATATAGCATATTCAGCGGATATTTTAATATTCTCGGCGGCTCCATCCAGCGCTCCTCAAGATACTGCTGGAGCATAGCGATAATCTGCAGCAGCCTCCACGGCAATCTGTTTGGCAGGGGTGAGTTCTTATCCATTGCGAAGCCCCAATCGGTAAACAGCATTTCGGGAACATTACCCCGCCTGCCCGACCTGCCTAACCGCTGCACAAGACTGGTGATTGATATCGGCGGCCCTATCTGAATAACCCGTTCAAGCCTGCCTATATCAATTCCCATTTCAAGCGTTACAGTTGCACCCGTTACAATAGGTCCTTCGGATTCCTTCATTTCCGTTTCCGCAGCCTCTCTCAACGGGCCTGATATGCTCCCGTGATGCACATGGTATATATCGGGTTGTCCGTTGATGGCGGAGATATATCTTAGATTTGTGATTACCGCATCTGCCGTTTCTCTGCCGTTTGAAAAAATTATACACCGCTTACCGAGACTTTTATCATAAAGATATAACCATGCAGGGTCATTAAAGGGGCTCATATCCGTCTCAAGCACGGGTTGAATATTATGCTCGACGGATAGCTTAATCCTTTGATGTGTATTCTTGCCGTATACGGTAATCACGGGCGTTTTTGTATTTGACGCAAGCCATTTCTCCGCTTCGGTATAGTCACCGAGTGTTGCCGAGAGACCTATTCTGCGTGGAAAGGTGCGTATATATTTTTGCAA
Source organism: Firmicutes bacterium HGW-Firmicutes-21 (assembly GCA_002841455.1). Lineage (GTDB taxonomy): Bacteria > Bacillota > Clostridia > Oscillospirales > CAG-382 > UBA1049. The sequence continues at coordinate 4,666 of PGZT01000023.1, forward strand.
TCTCTCGAGCTGGCACAGAACCTGTATTCCCCTGTCAGAGCCCATAAAAGCGTGAATCTCGTCGATTATAACAAATCTCAGGTCGCCGAACAGCCGTACCAAATCCCGATTACGGTTGATAAGCATACTCTCCAGTGATTCGGGGGTTATCTGCAGCACGCCCGACGGTTCTCTTAATACCATGTTCTTTTTACTCTGCAATATGTCGCCGTGCCAGCAGTTGACAGGAATTTCCGCTTCCTTCAGCAGCTCGTCAAGCCTGTAAAACTGGTCGTTGATAAGTGCCTTCATAGGTGCGATGTAAAGAATCGCAATTGTGCTTGAAGGCTCGTTTACGATTGCTGTAAGAGCGGGCAAAAGGGCTGCCTCCGTTTTACCCGAAGCAGTGCCCGACGACAATAAAAGGTGTGCATCCGTATCGAAAATAACTCGGCACGCTTCCTCTTGAATCTCGTTTAACGAGTCCCATGCATTCCTGTAAATGTGTTCCCTGATAAAAGGAGCTAATCTGTTAAAGTTGTTACTCATTGCGGCAGCTCCAGTTATTAACGGCCGCCCGTAAACGATCAAGGTCAATAAAATCGTTTATAATTGCTTTTCTCAAAAGATTCACCGGTACAAATTCATCGAATTTTGGTGTCTTGAACTCGTATAGCCTTTTTAGCTCGTAGACATCCTCGTCGCTCAGCATATAATCAAGGTTTATCGGTTGATTTATAGCGTTCCTAAATTCGTTATAAAAATTGTCGGAGGTGGCCTCACCGCTGCCGAGCTTCAGCGTTATAAAATACGGCGGCTGACCGCCGATGCTCTTCATATTAAGCATATATCCGCACAGCTTTTTTATCAGCAGCATTATTGTGTAATAATCGATGTTGCCCATCCACGGAAAAATACAGACGCTTTTACCGCCCATGCTGACAACATTATATTTATCAATGCCTGTATTTCGGGCTAAAAAATATACCTCATCCATACGCTCCTTTGCACCCTTTTGCAGATAGGGATATTCCTTTTGCGCCGATAGGATTACACGCATCCGTTCAAGTATTCGGTCGTTGATTTTTAGGTTGCCACCCTGCCAGAAGGTCTTGATTTTGCCTTTTATCCGCTTGACATTTACAATTTTACTCTTCATGTCAACCTCAAGCACCTCCCAGGTTCTGCCCGCAATCGTCATTCGCTCACCGGGGGGAGGCGGCACCTCGATCTTTCCGATAGTGTTGGACTCGGCAATGACGGTATAATCATCCTCCTCGGGGAATACGGCATAGAACTTGAAGTTGTTTACAATCTTCTCACCCTTGAGTCCGATAATCATACCGCCGTCTTCGGTAAGCTGAATATGGTCGTTTTTGATCAGGAGCTGTAGCAGCTCCCGGTAATCCTCATGCGATATATGCTTAAACGCCGCCATACCGAGTACCCTCTTTGCGAGCAGTGCGGGTGTTGCTTCTCCAAGCTCGGCAAGCGCACTCATTGTCTGATGATAGAGCATGCTCAACGGATATTTTGGACTTCGGGGCTGCTCTATCCAATGCTCCTCTATATATAGCTGTATTATGGCGATATCCTGTAACAGCTTCCACGGCAGGCGTAACGGCAACAAAGGCAGTCCAGACGGCTTTTCCTCGTTACAAACAAACCACATCTCGGACGCATTCCCTCTCCTGCCGCTCCGTCCGAGCCGCTGTAAAAAGCTGGATACGGAGTTTGGCGCATCAAGTTGAATAATCCTCTCCAGCTCTCCGATATCAATGCCCATTTCCAGCGACAGAGTGGCACCGATGACAAGCGGGCCGGTCGCCTCCTTCATCTCACTCTCCGCCGTCTCCCGAAGGGACGCCGAAATACTGCCGTGATGCACATGATAAATGTCGGGCGAGTTCCTCAGCTCCGCTATCTGACGGAGCATCGCTATCGAATATTCAGCCTGGTTACGCATATTAGTGAAGATTATACACTTTTTATGCAGGCTCTTCTCATATATATATTCCCAATATGCGCTGGACCTCTCCTGCTCTTCGTCAGGGTTTTCCTGTTTTTCGTTTGGCTCCTTATTGTCCTTGGGCGGCTCGGTCGGATCATAAAAATGCTCGACCGCAAGCCGAATCTTTTGTGAGGACGCATTTATCCTCGGAGTAACAACCGTTCTGTCCGAACCGGAGGACAGCCACTGCTCCGCCTTAGTATAATCGCCTAAGGTTGCGGACAACCCAATACGACGGGGTGAGGTGCGCAGATACCTTTGCAGCCGTTCGAGCTGACAGATAACCTGTATTCCTCTGTCCGTACCCATGAAGCTGTGAACCTCGTCTATGATAATATACCTTAAATCACCGAATATGCGTACCAAATCACGGTTTTTGTTTATCAGCATACTCTCAAGCGATTCCGGAGTTATTTGCAAAACGCCCTGAGGGTTACGCAGCAGCTTCTGCTTATGGCTTACGGAAACATCTCCGTGCCAATGCCAGACGGGAATATCCGCCTCATTAAGTAAATCGTTTAAACGATAGAATTGATCGTTTATAAGTGATTTCAACGGTGCTATATACAATACCCCGACTGACATAGGCGGGTCGTTGGTAAGCTCGGTCAGTACAGGCAGGAATGCGGCTTCGGTCTTGCCGGAAGCGGTTCCGGTGTTTAACAGAAGATGCGAATCGGTGTTGAAAACAATCCTGCACGCCTCTGTTTGAACCTCACGAAGCTCAATCCAATTGTTACGATAAATAAAATCCTTTATAAACGGCGCAAGTAAATTGAAATAATCGTCGCCAATCTTGTTCATAACACAAACTCCGCGGTATCGTCGTCCTCATCCTCGTCCTCCGCAACAGGATTCGTTTTAAAAATATCGCCTGTCAGCATATTTTCAAACGAAATGTCGCTTTGCTGCTTTGTAACATTCAATATACCGATAAAATCCCTTATTATCTCTCGTGGTGTCAGCATCTCGTCCGCACCCACTCTTTTTGAGACCGCCTGCATAAACGCTATCAGGTTTTCCTCACTAACCGTACTCTTATAGCCATAATGCTGTTCGTGTATGTTAAGAACCTTTAACAAGAGCACATATATCTCCTCGTTTGTGATTCTGTCCAAATAAATCAGCGGGCTCTGCAAATCCCTTATTCCGTCCTTTATAAACCTTGTCGAGGCTATTCGTGTTTTCAACGCTTCATAGCTGAAAAGCCCTCTCCTGCTGTCCTCGACAAACTGAGGTGTTCCGCACAGGTATATGCCGAGTCCGTTGGAACGCCCCTGCATAACCTCGTTGAATATTGTCAGCAGCTTCTCGTAATTATTGTTGCGTGTTATGGAATTTGTTATTTTGTATAAATTAATACCCTCGTCAAGCAGCACAAGGAACCCGCTGTAGCCTATCTGCCGTACAAATGCGGACATAAGCTTTATATAATCAAACCATGTGCTGTCGTCGATAATAATCCTGACACCCAGCTCGTTGTTTGCTTCGGTTTTTGTCGTATATTCGCCCCTGAACCACTTCAACGCACTGTTCTTCAGCTCCTGATTACCCGTTTTACAGCTCTCCCAATAGGTGGTCAACACCTTTGCGAAGTCAAAGCCGTGTACCAACGAATCCATACCGTTTATAATCTGCATAATACGCAGCTCCACCTGAGATGAAAACGACGGGTCGGACATTGTAATATTCAGCTCGTTCATTACAGCCATCTGAACCTGAGAAACCCATTTCTCGAGTATGGACGACAAGGCGCCACCGTCGGGACGAACTCTTGTGGACAGGTTTTGCATAAGCTCTCGGTAGGTGGCAAGCCCCTGCCCTTTATTTCCGCATAGCTTCCTCTCGGGCGACAGGTCTGTATCGGTTACGACATAATTGCGCTCCATTGCGTTGTTGCGGATTATCTGAAGCAGAAAGCTCTTTCCGCTTCCGTAACGACCGACAATAAGCCTAAAAACAGAACCTCCCTCTTTTATATTGGTAAGGTCGTTTAATAGAGTCTCTATCTCGTTTTTTCGACCGACAGCCAAATATTCCAAGCCTATACGGGGTGTTACACCCGAGCTGAGTGAATTTATCAATGCTGTGGAAATTCTCTTTGGAATAGTTATCTCATTCATATGCTAAATCCCTTTCGTTAAAAACGGTAATTTATAATTCCTGCAGCAGCAACCATTCGCCGTCCGCCAATATCAATATGTCTCCGTAACAATCGATTGCCGCCTCGTTTATATTATCTATCTCCATTTGTATAAAAGCACCATTGAAGGCGTCTGAAACATCCTTCAGACACACCGCACTCTCTTTGCCGATTATAAAGGTGAGAATCTGCTTTTGTATATCCGTGAGCTTTACAAACAGATCTGCAAACATACCCTCGTAGTTAATTTCGTCTGTTATTGTTATGTCGGGTTCTTGAACCAAAGCACTCGTATCTACGGCTTTTTCCTCCTGTAAATCGCTGCCGCTCTCCGTTAACAGCATGTCCCTTACTATATCGGAATGAACAATAAGCTGCTTGATTTTCGTCTTATCCATCTCGATATGCGTTCGCTTCTCCAGCAGCTCGGCATTTCTTTTTTTAATGATATACTTCTCGATTAATTTGCAATATTCCGTCGGAAGATTATGCTTGAGCTTGCCGCTATATCCGGTCAGCCCCCTCACCACATTTTCCGTATACTTTATAACCGCCGTAATGAACGAACGCAGCTCTTTATTTTTTGTATAATCGTCTACATTAATCTCTACCGAGCGAACCTTGCCTTGATATATTGCGTTTTGGTAGGGCATTCTTTTTTGTGTTTTTTTGGTTTTATTTGTCTCAAAAACTCCTTTATTTGTCTTTTTCTTCATATAAAGATCTAAAAAGCAAAAAACCTCCGCCATATAAAAATCCAGCAAAACCTTATTTTCGCCCTGATAGAACCTGCTCGAGAGCATTTTATAATTTGAGTATTTGGATAAGCATTGTATAATGCCCTGCTCGCTAAAATGTGTTTTGTCCGTCGAAAAAGCATTTTCGGTAACAATGCTCTCGGGTAAAAGTGCGAAAATCTCTTTACCTGCAATCTCCGCCAAAACGCTTTCCGTTAATCCGTTTGGGAAGTGAATGACAAAATAATCGTTTATCCATGCGGACATATATCTGTCAAGGTTTTGGTAAGCCGCTCTGTATTCATTCCATATCGTGCAGAGCTTGACGAAGCCGTCCTCGCTGTTTTTGGTTCCCACTTCGTTTATCAGCTCATAGATGTATATAAAAATGTACGATAGAGCGGTCTGCGGATATTCGTTGTTTCTGACCTGCTCACGCCAATAAAAATACCACTTCAATTGTGCGTCCGACATAACATCATATGTCGGCCAGTAGCAGGAAAACGGAATATGCTGTGCCGGTTCGGCTGCTTTATCCGCATAAAATATCGCCTGCTGGAGAAAGTTATTGTTTACCGGTCCCCTGTTTTTGTTGAATATATTGTCTCTTAAACGAAGAAATTCCTTGTGCTTTTCTTCCCTTGTTTGATTTGTGCGGGATTCAAAAAGCATAAACTCCTTGCTTTTGGGAGGTGTACCGTTTGCTTCGCTTTCATTCGCTTTTACGGCAGAAATATTCCCTGCTCTGGGCGGATAATCGCCGTGATTAATTTCTATTGTATACAAATCATCATTTTCATTCATCTGTACAACCTCGGTAAAGCTTTTTGGAAAGTAATAACATAGAATTTATACTATATTTTGCATTATCGCACATTTGTTCGCTTTTGTCAAGAAAAAAGTCCGGGAAACCGGACTTTTAGCAATATAATGTCGGTCTATCTGTATTTCTCGGATTGAAGATTAAACATCTCGGCATATTTTCCGTTAAGTGTTATTAAAGCGTCATGCGTTCCGTTCTCGATAATGCGCCCGTTTTCCAGCATATAAATATTATCAACCATTCTTGTTGTGGATAATCTGTGAGATATTATTATTACGGTTTTATCCCTCGCAAGGTCAATAATCGTGCGATTGAGCCTGTACTCGGAGAGCGGATCGAGCGCGGAGGACGGCTCATCGAGTATCAGCACCGAGGCATCCGAATACAGCACCCTGCTTATCGCAACCTTTTGCGCTTCTCCGCCCGAAAGATTAATGCCATCCTTGTCAAACTCCTTTGTCATCGGTGTTTCCATCCCCATTTTAAGAGAATTATACCGCTCTGAAAAATCGGTCTTTTCAAAGCAATCGTATGCCTTAACCATATCAAGCGGTTCGGTTGACATCGTTATATTTTCACCAAGCGACGACGCCATAATTTCATGGTCCTGAAACACCGCACCGAAGCGCCTTCGGTAATCGGAAATCCTGTATTCGCCCGTTCTTTCGCCGCCGTATAAAATCTCACCCTCAATTGGATCGTATAATCTCATCAGTAATTTTATAAGCGTGGATTTACCCGCGCCGTTATATCCGACAAGTGCAATCTTTTCACCTTTTTTTATTGCAAGGTTAATATTATGCAGAGTGTTCTCTTTGTTGCCGGGATAAGCGAACGAAACATTATCAAGCACAATGTCGCCAAGCGTCGGAACGCACTTTGTTCCGTCATCGGGCATTTCGTTCTCCGTTTCTAAAAAGGTACGCATTTTTTCAAGATACATACTGTGCTCCTGAAACTGCGGGATAACAGAAATAAGCTCGTCAAGGTTGTTTTTCAACCACCTTGATGCGTTATATAGTGCCACCATCGGGCCGTAGCCGAACTCCTTCAATGCCAGGGTTTTATACATAAGATAGGTTAGATACAATCCGTCAAAGGTTAAGAGGTTCTGCACGACTGAGGCTAAATAGTTAAGCGAAGAAATGCGTCTGCTGTGCTTGTTTACCGTTTTTTCCATTATATCGCTTGATTCCTTATAATCCTCGTACAGTTTATCACTCATTTCACTCATTCTCAGATCCTTTGCAAAATCAGCGAGATAAAAAACTCGGTTTATATAATCCCGCTGCCGCTGGACAGGGCGTTTTTCCTCCTCGAGTGACATCTTCTTTTTGTTGGAGACCATACGGAGATAGAGCACAAGCGAGAGTGTAATCACAACAAACAGAATACCTATAATATCAACAGATACCATAAAAACACCGAGACAGAGAACCAGTGTAACCGTTCCTATGAATTCGGTCAGAGTTGTTAACGCACCGGTAACATGAACGGGTGCTTCCTTCATTGCCCATACAAAATCATTGTAAAATTCGGGGTCATCGTACTTGGATATATCCATATCGGTTGCTTTTTTATACAGAACAAGCTGTAGCTCCTTATCTATCCTCTCCTTGTGCTTGGGTAATATATGGGTGGCTATATAAGGGGAAATCGTAAGACGAAGCAGAACAAGCACCGTAACGGTAGTAAAGAACGGGAATATGCTTGAAAACGGCCTGCCCTTCTCGATGCAATCTATAATATAAGCGACCAAAAACGCATGCTCAAGCATAATCGTTACTTCATCTATTACCTTTATCGCCATATTATATATAACATAGAACGGACTGATTTTATATATTGTTTTAATAGCAAAAACATTGTTGGATAAAATGCGTTTTGCCGACTTTCTGTCTGTGGTTTTCTTACGCATGTCCTTCACCTACCAATACCGCGGCAAGGTAATTCTCCGCCTGCTTTTTAAACATATCAGCGTATTTGCCGTTTTTAATCATAAGCTCCTTATGACTTCCCGACTCGGACAGCTCTCCCCCGTCTATAACAAAAATTCTGTCGGACAGTGCTGCGGAGGACAGGCGATGCGAGATAATAATTGATATTTTACCTTTTGCGGGGTCATATTTATCGCATAATTTAAATATGGTCTCGTACATATTAAACTCCGCTATCGGGTCAAGAACGGAGCTTGGCTCATCAAGTATTATTATCGGGCTTGCTTTTGCAAACGCACGGGCAACGGCGATTTTCTGCTTCTCACCGCCGGACAGCTCTGCGCCGTCCGAATCGAACTCACGGGTCAGAACCGTATCTACTCCCTTTTGCAGGGTATCTATTTTATCAAAAACACCGCTCTCGTTTAACGCCTCCGCCGCCTTTTTCCGTTGAGCTTCATTTTCGACCTTACCCATAACCACATTTTCCAGTACCGTTGCAGAAAATATTATAAAGTCCTGAAAGGTGGTTCCGATTAACATTCTATATTCGTGCAGGTTATATTCCTTTATATTTATACCGTTCAGCAGAATCTCACCCTCGGTCGGGTCGTAGAGCCGCATTATCAGCTTGACAAGCGTACTCTTTCCGCTGCCGTTAATACCGACGATAGCGACCTTTTCACCGCTCTTTAATACCATATTTATATCCTTCAGTGCGAATTTTTCCTGTCCGTCGTATTTGAAGGAGATATTTTTTAATTCTATTGTTTTTACCGCGCCGTTAAGCGTAATACCCTTCTGATTTTCGTCGATTTTCGGGGTATAGTGCATAAATGTTTTCAGGTTCTCGATAAACATACCGTTTTCAAAGGAAGCAGTCATCGCTTCGGTAAAACGGAATACCATCCATGTAGTGCTAACAATCGCACTTGACAGTACGACATAATCACCCAAGGTAATCGATTTTACAACCATAACAAGATAAGCGCCGAGCAGCCACATTCCGAGAAACGCAAAGGGATACAGCAGCAGTGCGCTTGCTGTTGAATTTATATACCTTTTCCTTGCATAAGCACTTATGTTTTTTATTATACCGTCATAAGCCGTATCATACATTTTCTTCAGCACACCAAAAAAGCCCGTCATACGCATCTCAGCGGAATACTTCCTCAAATATACGACACGGTTTATATAATCGTACCTTCTTCGGAACGGTATGTTATCCTTATCCAGCTCATATTCTTCTTTTCTCAGCTTTTTGCCGAAGTACAGGTTACCGAGAATAGGCCCGACAACCAAAATTATTGCGTACGGTGTAATTGTACACATAGTAATAATTACATACACCGATGAACATAACGAGCTGAACAATGTAGCTATGTTGTTCTGCACCGCCATTGCACGGTTAAATGCTTCTGTCGTTGCCTTTGTGTATTCATTATAGAACTCCGGATTCTCGTAGCACGAAATATCAACGCTTGACGCTTTTTCAAAAAGCATACGGTTAAGCGAATAATGTATCTTAATGGCAACCCTCGGCGAATATCTCCAAGTAAACCAATTTGACAGGAAGTAATAAAACAGGTTCACCGCAACCACTATCCATATAAAAAGAACCGCTTCCTCAAAGGTTCTGGAACCCTCATTAGAACCGAAAAGATAACGCATAAAAACTACCGTATAAAAGGTCCAGGATACAAAAGACAAAAACCTCATAATAAAGGTAAGCACTACATGTGTAGGGCTTATTTTCCACACGAGACCGAGTATGTACAGATTGTTTTTTATTATGTTTTCCTTCTTTTTCTCTTTTCGCTTTTTTTCCGTTTTAGGGTCTTTTCTCATACAAAGAGCCTTTCGCAAATAAAACAGTGTCGTGTTAACACTGTTTTAATCATTAATCATTATTTATTGTAATTATATTATAATAAATACTTTTTGTCAAGATAAATTCACATTATAAATACAACTTGAAGTTGTCAGGCCTTCCTGCATATCAATAGTGAATGTATACTCATTCCGGTACAGGACGGGCTTGAGCACATAAGGTCGTTAAGCTCTGTCCATGCCTCAAACTGCTCCTCGGACATATTGTTAATTCTGTTCTCGCTTAATGAGAAATTAACCCCTACATTTTCTAAAACAATCAATCCGCATTCCTTTGCCGTTTTCTCCATTTCCTCCGGTATAGTGAAGAAGAATAGCTCTGTATGGATGTCGTCAACGCCTTTGTGCAGAATATAATCATTTGCTTTTTTATTCGGATAGATATGCTCCTTCCCCTCTAACAGGCAGCCCTTCATATATGCTCCCGTCTTATTTATGTATGCATAGGCTATAATCCCGTTGTTCATACAAATCCTCTTACTCTCTTCAAACACCAGAATCCGTTCCTCCGGCGGAAGATGATACATAGGACCGAGCACCATAACTACATCGAAGGTGTTATCCGCTTGTTCCTTCAGGTTAGTAGCATCTCCTATAATAGCTCTGACATTATTAAGGCTGTTTGTTTTGATTTTTTCGTTAAAGATAATTATATTTGCAGGTGTAATATCTATTCCGAGATAGTCCTTGCATTTATCGGCAAAATACATTCCGTAATAGCCTGTCGCACATCCGATTTCGGCAACGGATTTTGTCAGGTCTATATATTTGCTCATGACCTTTTTGGTATAATGGAACTCCATATGATCAGCTCTTGACTTTGTCGCCCTGTCGTCCTCCCAGAGCGGATTATCATATCTCTCGCAAACCAACTTTTCATTAGAAGACATATATAACCTCCATAAATGTTTCTTGTTATTTTATAGTACAGCATTTGTTTAAATATGTCAATATTCAAAAAGATTAACGAGCGGTTTAGGTATATCGGTTTATAACCGGTATACCCTTCCTTACATAAATTTAACACAAAAGCATATTGACAAACATCTATATGCATCATATAATGATATAGACATATATCTATATGAAAAATAAAACTTGAGGGGACAATAGCAAATGAATTATGCTGATTATGCGGTCGTTTTCAGAGCTTTATCGGACGAGACAAGGCTTAAAATCACAGAAATGCTTGTAGGAGGTGAGCTCTGCGCTTGTAAAATACTCGAGAGCCTGTCAATCACTCAGCCCACCCTCTCTTATCATATGAAAATTCTCTGCGACAGCGGACTTGTAAAAGGCAGACGGGACGGAGCATGGATGAGATACTCATTGAGCAGGAACAAGATAGCTCTTTTAACAAAATTTTTTATGACCATGAATCACAGGTCAGATTTACCAAAATAATCTATAGGAGACCCAACCTTGATAATATTTGAATGGCTGAATAATCAACTCTTAAAAATGGATTGGCTGCATGAACTTGTCAGAATACTTGTGGAAAAGGTATTTGGTTTTGACATGAGTGACAGATTCGGAGGAAGTATACACTTTTTCATTTATGACATAATAAAAATATTCATTCTTTTATCGGTGTTGATATTTGTAATATCATACATACAGAGCTATTTTCCGCCGGAACGCACCCGTAGGATACTCGGCAGGTTCAACGGTATTACAGCAAACATTTTAGGTGCGTTGCTCGGAACGGTTACTCCGTTCTGCTCATGCTCCTCAATCCCGTTGTTTATCGGCTTTACCAATGCGGGATTGCCCATCGGTGTTACCTTTTCCTTTCTTATATCCTCGCCGCTTGTGGATTTGGCGTCGGTGTTGTTGCTGGCGAGCATATTCAACTGGAAGATAGCTATCGCTTATGTTCTTGTCGGGCTTGTGCTCGCTGTTATCGGAGGTACTGTTATAGGTAAAGCCAAAATGGAGAGATATGTTGAGCCGTTTGTTTTCAGCAATAAAACGGTTTCCTCAGAGCAGCAAGGGCTTACAAGGAAGGACAGGATTGATTTTGCGTTTGAACAGGTCTTGGTTATTATAAAAAAAGTATGGCTGTATGTTATTATCGGTGTCGGTATCGGTGCGTTAATACATAATTGGATTCCGGAGGATATAATTGCCGCCGTTCTCGGACATAAGAACCCGTTCTCGGTATTGCTGGCAACTTTAGTGGGCGTACCGATGTATGCTGATATTTTCGGTACCCTTCCCATAGCGGAGGCACTGGTTGCAAAGGGAGTCGGTATAGGAACGGCTCTGGCGTTTATGATGGCAGTAACAGCGCTCTCATTACCCTCGATGATTATGCTAAAGAAGGTCGTAAAAACCAAATTGCTTGTTATTTTTGCAGGTATTGTAACCGTGGGAATATTTATTATAGGCTATACTTTCAATGCTTTTTCACACTTGTTATTATAAAAACGGAGGAAGTGACGGATGAAAAAAACATATGCGAAGTCAAACAGTAAGTTAAACAAAAAGAAAGATAAGAAGAACACACTAATGCTGCAAATAATGATACCCGCGTTTATTGTAATCATTATTGCCGGTATATGGTTCTTGAAAAACCAAGACGGAGATATTGATCAGATAGTATCCGATATGTCCCAAGAATTAATCGATACATCACAGGAATATGTAAACCCCGATTTTATACTTAATGTTACCAAGAAAATTGATTTGGGCAAATTAAAGTCTTATGGCTTACCCATTATTATCGATTTCGGTGCAAATGATTGTATTCCCTGCAAGCGAATGGCACCCGTTTTAAAGAAATTGAACAAGGAATTGCAGGGAAGAGCTATTATTCTATTTGTTGATGTATGGAAGGACAGCAGTCTTGCACAAGGTTTCCCCGTTTCGTCTATACCGACACAAATATTTATAAATGCCGACGGAGAGCCGTACGCACCTGAAAATCCAAAAACAATGGGTCTAAAATATATAACATCCGGGGGTGAACATACTTTTACAACGCATGTCGGAGGACTTACCGAGGAGCAAATGACAGCAATGCTGTATGATATGGGGATGAAATAATGGATACCTTTATAAACGACTGGCTCGAAACGCTCTCCACCGCCATTAGTTCCAATCTTTGGTTAGCTCCTCTATTTGCTTTACTCGCAGGTGTGTTAACCTCGGTAACGCCCTGCGCATTGACAAGTGTCCCTCTTGTTATAGGCTATGTCGGCGGAGTTGGACAAAAGGACACAAAAAAAGCATTTCGGTTATCGCTTGTGTTCGCCGCCGGAATGGCCGTCACCTTTACAGTGCTTGGTACGGCAGCCTCCCTGCTCGGAAGGCTGTTGCAGGGAACCGGTTCGTGGTGGTATTTGATTTTAGGTGTCCTTATGCTGTTGATGGCGCTCCAGACATGGGAGATATTTAACTTTATACCCTCTACCTATGCAATCAGCAAGAACAAAAAGCGAGGTTATATTGGCGCTTTTGTCGCCGGAATGTTAGGCGGGTTGTTTTCCTCACCCTGCGCCACTCCCGTTTTAATTGTATTACTCGGAATGGTCGCCCATGAGGGTAATATATTATTGGGTACTTTTCTGTTGCTCATATATTCGATAGGTCACAGCGTTCTCGTGCTGATAGCGGGAACATCGTTCGGTTTTGTGCAGAAGCTTTCCTCTAACGAAAAATACGGCAGAGCAAGCAAAATATTGCGAATAGTGATAGGTTCACTCATTTTGTTGATAGCATTTTATATGTTTTATTTGGGTTTTTAATAAGTTTTACTGGAGGTTGTATTTATGACTGTCAAAATTTTAGGCTCGGGCTGCAAGAGCTGTGTTACACTCGCAGAAAACACAAAGGAGGCTCTTGAAACGCTTGGTATACAAGCTGAAGTATTGAAGGTAACCGATTTTACACAGATTGCGGCTTACGGCATTATGTCAACTCCCGCTTTGGTTATTGATGAAAAGGTGGTATCGTACGGTAAGGTTCTAAAGGCTAAGGAAATTGTAGGTATTATCGAAAAGGTTAAGAAATAACGCTAATTATAAAAGAAGGTATATAAGTGAAAACACTTAGAATCGAATGGAAGCACCTTGATGTTGCTGGAGACACCTGTGATCGGTGTTATGATACGGGTGAGAACCTTGCTGCGGAGGTTAAAAGACTAAACCGTACCCTGCAGGCAAAAGGCATTTCTGTTGAGCTTATCGACACTAAGCTCGATGACACACAAGTACCGCAGTCAAACATTATTCTTTTTGACGGAATACCCATTGAGCAGATACTTAATATAAAGGCAACCGAAAATTATTGTGATTCCTGCACAGCTCTTTTAGGAAGAAAGACCTATTGCAGAACCGTTATATATGACGGGAATGAATATGAGGATATTCCGGCAAAAGCTATCCGGCATGCAGCATATAAGGCGCTCGGCATAACGGAAGTGAAAAAAAAACAAAAGGGTGGTTCTGACTGCTGCTGCGGTGGAGATAAGTGCTGTTGATTATTATTCATTAAAAACAGGAGGCTTTATGCGGATTATTATTATAGGTGCTGTTGCAGCAGGGACCTCTGCTGCGGCAAAAGCAAGAAGAAATGATGAAACTGCGGAGATAACTGTTTATGAGAGGGATAGCTATATCTCATATTCCGGTTGCGGAATGCCCTATTATATCGGCGGAGAGGTTGAGTCGTCTGCTCTGCTTACTCCCCGCAACCCCGCTTTTTTCAAAAGCAAGTACAATGTGGATATTTATGTTTTGCACGAGGTACTGTCGATAAATCCCGTTAACAAGACGGTGAGGGTAAAAAACCTTGCCACGGGTGACATTTTCACAGACAGCTACGACAGGCTTGTTATCGCAACGGGAGCACGCGCTGTTGTTCCACCCATAACAGGTGCGGATAATCCTCATGTCTTTACCCTTCGTAACATCGGGGATATGAACCGTATAAAGGACTATATTAAGCAATCCTCACCCCAAAACGCCGTAATAATAGGAACGGGCTTTATCGGCCTTGAGGTATGTGAGAATCTTGTTAGGCTCGGTATCGGTGTTACGCTAATCGAGCGGCTGCCGCAGGTAACCCCCGGTCTTGACAGCGATATGGCTGTGTATGTTAAGGAACATATAGAGGAGCATGGAGTGGCTGTTTTAACGGATACTACCGTAACGGAAATAACCGACAGAGCAGTAATACTCTCGGACGGGAATACAGTAAAAGCGGATATAGTCCTGATAACGGCAGGAATCCGGCCGAACAGCGAAATTGCGGCAGATGCAGGGAT
>PGZT01000024.1 GCA_002841455.1 Firmicutes bacterium HGW-Firmicutes-21
CTTTTTACGGTATTTATGAGGGATATGCTTCATATTTTATATTACTGATTGTCGTATTTTTTCCGTTTTTCTCACTCGTTATCAGCCTTTTCGGAATGCTCAGGGTTCGCATTGGTATGCTGCCACTTCCATCCGAGATAAAAAGGGGAGAACCCGCCAATGCTGTAATACGAGTCTACACCCGGTGCTGGTTTCCCTTATCCATACTTAAAATTACATATATCGCAAAAAACATAACTTTTTGCCGCGATAAATCAAAGAAGACATTTTTCCTTTACGGGTGCTCGTATTCGGATGTGTCCCTGCCGCTTGATACCAACCATATCGGCAGTCTTTACCTTGATATTGTTAAAATCAGGGTTTATGATTATCTCGGTCTTTTCCGCATATCGTTAAAAACACCCGAAAAGAGGCATATAACTGTTCTACCAAGACTTATTCGTCCTGAAATAATGCCTGTATTACCGATGGATAAAATAGGCGGCAAGGGATTAAAGCCCAAGCCGGGCGGCGGTTTTGCAGAGGATTATGACCTGCGTCAGTATCGTATCGGCGACCCGATGAATCTAATACACTGGAAGCTGACCTCCAAGCTTGACGAGCTCATAACGAGAGAACCGCTTGTATCGGAAAAGGGTATGATATTCATATGCTTTAACCTTTTCGGAACGGTTGACGACCTTGACAGCGTTTTCGGACAGATAGCATATATATCACAGGTTCTTCTCGGCAGAATGATTGAGTTCAATCTTTGCTGGTACGGTAATGACGGCGAGTTGAATATTGTCGAGGTAAAGGACAGGAACGAGTTCTTCGGAACACTTGTCGGTATTTTTTCGTCGCCGATTGAAGCAACGGGTAAAGCGATTGATAAAAATGCTTACAGAGCTGCCGATTGGCATTATATTGTACGCCCCAATCTCCGGCAGGGAGGTGAGAGAGCATGAATCAGTTATTGATGAATAAGACCGCAAAAACTATAACAGCTATTTTTTTTAACGGCTTAACCGTTTTCATCGGTGTTTATGGAATTGTTTTCGGGGTTATTACAGCTTATAATATAGACATAGACAGCATCTCTATTGTTCTTATGTGTATTGCCTCGGCGATATTCTTCTCCGTAGCCTTTACAATGGCAGAAGCTAAGAAGATTCTTTATATTGTGGCGGCGGCAGCGTTAGCGATAGTATTTTTTATCTACAGGACTGAGATAATCAACGGCTTTTTGCTTTTTCTGAACATGATAACCGCCAGACTTAATAATTTCTCCGATTCGGTAACACCCACAAAAGGTGTTGTGCTTACCCGTTTCGGAAAATATGCCGCATACACAAAATTCTTTGGATTTTTTGGTGTTTCGTTCGCCGCATTATTATCCTTTCTGTTAATAAAAGTGCGTTCCTTATGGCTGCTTATTTTTGTATCCCTGTCCGGATTCTCTATTTGCTTGATTTTTGTAAAGGAGATTCCCGATATCGGTCCTGTTATCGCGTATTTTGTTTATCTTACATCGGTAATAGTCTCTCACTACATACGAAAGGGAGACAGATTACGAGGCGCGGGGATGCTATCGGTGTTTCTGCCGCTCACACTTGTATTTTTGCTTCTTATCAACACGGCATTTCCCGACGGAGTTGATAACAGAACGGGCTTTGCAGATTGGATGTATTCCTATTTTTCCAATCGTCTGCCGATAAACCCCAATATTAACAATAGTATTACAGGTTCTTTGGACGAATCATATGGTACGAGCGGAGAGCATAGCTCCTGGAGCAACAGTAGCGGTAGCACCTCCTCATCGCCTGTCATTGAGGTAAAGGATTACCAGAGTGTAGACCTTGTCGGTGCGGATCCCTCCCAGACAGGTAAGGTTATCCTGCAGATTAACACGAATAAAGCGGGGAAACAGTTACTGAGAGGTTTTTCACTCGATGCATATACAGGGACCTCCTGGGAGCAGTTCAGCAAGAACCGACAGAATTCATTAAATCAAGTTGCGTATATCGACGCTTTTACCGATACATTTAATTATTCTTCATTTGCTACTCCCATGTCATACGCAGCCTATGTTGCTATGACTTCGCAGAACCCGAAGCATAATTATATTTATATCTCGGAAAGCGAAAGCGGAGGCGAAATAGTATACACACCGTATTATTCGGTATTCACCGATTTAAGCACCTTGAAATTCCATAATAATTCGGTTGTTTTATACGGTCCTAACGCAAATTATTTACGGGATGAATATGCATCCTATAACTTTAATTTCTTCAACTGCGATAACATTTATAATGAACCGCAGAAGCAATCAGATGCACGAGATACCATTTCCTACGAGGCAATCCGAGAGCTGGAACGCAGGTACAGGGAATACGCGTATATGTATTATACCGAGGTGAATACAAAAACTTCAATATTCCTAAATGGTTTTATCGAGGGTGAGGGCTTTAGGGATATCGAGGACAGGCGAGAGCTGGTCGAAGCGGTAACAGAGTTTGTAAAGAGCAGTGCAAAATATAATCTTAATGCACGGAGGACTCCGCAGGGTAGGGATTATATAGAATATTTCCTCTCCACAAGCAAGGAGGGCTATTGTATGCAGTTTGCCACCTCCGCAACCATGATTTTCCGCACACTCGGTATTCCCGCACGATATGTCAGCGGCTATTCGGTTGATGTCAAAGACAATATGATAGGCGATTGGATCGATGTTACGGATAAAAACGCACACGCTTGGGTTGAGGTTTATTTTGATGAAATAGGCTGGATACCCGTCGATGTTACCCCGGGAGTATCTAACGGCGGGAGCACATCCTCACAGCCTGAGGTTTCCCATGCGTCCAGTAATCCAAGCACCGAGTCAAGTAAACCGAGCGTTTCCAGCGAGCCGGATATTTCCTCGGAGATGCCGAGCCAAGCAAGCGAATCCTCCTCGGAGTCTTATCTCTCCTCGAACGAGAGTATACCGTATGAAGTGCCGAAGAATACTCATCCATACTGGATATATGCAGTTTTATTCGGAGGTATAGCGATTGTTTCTCTTTTCTACAGACGCAGAAACACAACAGCTGCCCGTAAAAAAGCGTTTACCCAGGAGGATTCCAACAAAGCGGTAATCAGCGCTTGGAGATATATCGAGAGGTTAAAGCCATATGGCTTGATACCCGATGAGCATATTTATGCACTCGCACAAAAAGCCGCATTCAGCAGACATACCCTAACTGATGAGGAAAGACATACTGTTATCGATTATGCAACCGTAAAGGGAACAGAAACCGAAAATAATCTGAACTTTATCAAGCGTTTTATATTCAGATATATAATGGGGTTACATTAGCTGCATATAACCGAACAGTAAGCATTAATATATAAAAAGGCTCGGCGAATAAAATTTCGCCGAGCCTTATGTCGTAATTCTATTAAACAACGGGTTCTCTTTGCTGCTTGTATATTTGACGGATAACATCGTCGATATCGGTCTCCACAAGCGATAAATCCCTGATAGCATATTGCTTTGATATATAACTAATCAGCTCTGAGGCGGATATTTCGGTCTTTCTAAATTTAAGGGTTACCCTCTGTCCCTCGATTTTGACGACCTCTGCTCTCGGATGCTCAAGCTGTATGTCGTCCGTATAAAGGTCTACAATAAGCTGCCGCTCCGGCGAGGTTTTATCGATTATATCCTCCAACGATGAATCGGATACAATTTTTCCGTCGTTAATAATAATGATTCTGTCGCATAACGCTTGTACATCATCCAAATCATGCGTTGTGAGAATTACGGTTGTCTGATACTTTTTGTTTATTTCCTTTATGAACTTACAGATAGAATACTTAACCTCAACATCAAGCCCGATAGTGGGTTCGTCCAAAAACAGCAGGGCAGGCGAGTGCAGCATTGCGGCGGCGAGGTCTCCGCGCATCCTTTGCCCAAGGCTTAACTGACGCACGGGAGTGTTGATAATATCGTTAATGTTCAGTATTCTGTCCAAATCCTCCATTGTAGCGTCATACTTTGCTTTATCTACCTCATAGATTCTGCGAAGCAGCTCAAAGGATTCGCCAAGGCGTAAATCCCAATAGAGCTGCGACCTTTGACCGAACACAACCCCAAGGTCCTTAACGATTACCTGCCTGTCCTTTTTAGGCGATAAACCGTTAATCCACACCTCTCCGCCGCTCGGGTTCAATATACCGCACATCATTTTTATAGTGGTGCTTTTACCTGCACCGTTCGGACCGATAAACCCGACAATCTCACCTCTTTGAACCTCAAAGCTGATGCCGTCAACAGCCTTTTTAACCGTATTCTTTGCAAAAAACAGATTCTTGACGGCACCCTTTATTCCGCTTTCCTTTTTCTTGGTTATAAACTCCTTTGAAAGGTTAACCGCTTTTATTACAGGAGGAGTTGTTTTTTGTTCCATTTTAATTACCACTTAGCCTTTCAATTCTGCTTCGTCATTTATATTTCGGCACCCGTTCCCGGATATTCGGGCAGAACCAGCAATAAGAAATTCATACCCAAGCCAAGCAAAAGCTGTAATCATAATTTTCTTCCCATATATAATTGGAAAATGAAATCCATTTTTTGTTGTCCACCATGCTTTATAATGACATCTTTTATCCCAGCGTACAAAGCTACTATATTATCATTCGGTAGCGCTCTGTGGTCGGAATAAGTATCAATAAGAGCTATATATTCATCCGCATTATATGTTTGCGAAGCATTATACAGCTTCATTGTAATGTCTTTATAACCATACTGTTCTAAGCTCTCAAATCGGAAACCCCTGTAAATCTCGGAGGATGTCAAAAAATCCTCATATGACATTTTAGATATGCGAGTCGGTCTTTGATGTGGTTTATAATGGCTATAATAGTATCTATTGTAAACTGCTTGTATATCCTCATAAAGCTCGTCTCCGTCAAACGGAACTGCGTTGTTACGAAATAAAGCGAATGTTCCGCCATTTTTTAACAAACGAAAAACTTTTGGGCATCCAATTTCCGCATCCACCCAATGAAATGCGGATGCGGCATATACCAAATTATAGCTACCATCTTCCAAAGCAGCGTCCTCAAAGGGGGAAATGAGTATGTTGAAATTTTTATATTTCTTAAATTTATCTTTAATAAATTCTGCCATATTTTCGCTTATTTCAACGGCAGTCACATCGTACCCTGCGTTTAGAAACGGAGTAGTTGCTATTCCTGTCCCTGCACCTATCTCAAGAGCTTTTTTATTCTCCGCTCCGGAATATTTAATAATATCCGTAAATAACTCGTCGGGATAATACCACCTTGCTTTGTCGTAGTTTACGACTATCTCGTCAAAATGTGTTCTGTTTTCGCGTTCCCATCCCGTTTTTTTACCCACCATTTTTTCGCCTCCAATTCTTTTCCTTAAGAGCCGCAACTCTCGTACCTTCTCAGCCCTATTTTAAACACAGTCATACTCAGTAAATAGAAAGCGATACCTACCCCGAAGGTCCAAACACTAAGACTGCCCATAAATCTGTAACCCGTATCTATCCCAAAGAACTCGCTTGACGGAAAATAGCTTATAAACGCAAGCGGTAGAATAAAGGTTAGCAGATCCTGAATTAACCTTGGGAAAATACTGACGGGATATTGTGTGGTATATGTAAAAAGAGTCAGATATACCGAGGTTAAAATGCCCGACCTTTTTGTCCAGAATGCCAAAGAGCCTGAGATTGTATAGATAGCGCCTCTTAATGCAGTCGCTCCGATAATAACAAGCAGTATCTTTATTATATTTATTACCGTAAATGAAAAACCGGATGCGATACAGCCGTAGATAAAGATTACCAAGCCGGGGAGCATATCGGTAATACCTACAAAGTTAAAATCCTTAAAGCAAAACTGAAAAAATACATTCAACGGGCGAACCATTAAGCGGTCAAACTCGCCGTCCGTAATCATATAATCAATATACCAGGTCTGGATGAAGAAAACGACGGATAAGCCGTGACTGATAATTCCGAGTCCGTATAAAAACGCTATCTGCTCAAAACTCCAGCCCTCTAAAGCGTGGAAATTTGTTATTATAACCTTGACGGTGATGATACCGAAAAAGAATTGAAGAGGATTACTTATGAGCCAGGATATTAAGTAAGAGGGATACTCCAATCCGCATTGAATATTGATTTTTAGAAAATATTTAGCCAATGAAAAATAACGGAGTAGTGTTTTCATAAATGTCACCATTCTTTTTGTTAGTGAGCGGGAATTGTGCCGATTTGTATGTAATACAAATGGCTGCACCTCTTGCAGCCAAGGCACAAAACCGTATATGAAAGATGAAATCTTTCAGAATTTAGCCTCCTTGAACAAGAATGTTCCTTTCCACATGGTTCTTTAATCTGACAAACAACGCGAAAAATATAAGCACCCAAAGAATTTGAATCAACATACCCCATAAAGCGTCGTTTAACGAGGTTCTGCCGATAAAAATTGAGAGCGGCAGCTGATAGGTATAGATAAAAGGCAGGAACTGCAACACCGTCTGCACCGACGAGGGGAAGAACCATATCGGCACAAAGGTCCCCGCAAGCAGCCTTATTAAATAATCCTTGATTATACCGATAGGACCCATTTCTATGACCTTGAAGTAGAACAAGCCGACAAGAGCGGAGATTAACCATAATATTAAGAAACTAAAGCAGGAGCTTGTTAAAAACAACAGGAAGTGAGCGAGCGAAACCGGCTTCGGTACGACAATAAAAAAGCTTGCGCAAATCAATACGGGCGCTACTCGCTGGATAATGTTTGTTACCATGTTCCCTATATCCTCTGCGAAGTACATCCAAAAAACATTAACCGGCTTTATGTAATCCACCGCAACATTACCCTGACGGACTTTACTGCGAATGTTTGATTCAACGGAAGCGGTGAATACGCTTGCCAGAACTATTGACATAACGGAATAGATTATCATCTGCTGCTCGTTTACCATCTGTACCGTATCTATACCCCTGTAAGCGGCTTTCCAAAAAAACGAGGTTACAAACAGTAATATAACTTGTACGGCTAATTTTGTAAAAAAATCAAACCTGTAATTCATTGATAAGAGCAGCTTCATTTTTGTCATATATAAATAAGGGTTCATTTATTCGCAATCACCTCTGTTTTACAAAAATATGTTTCATTATACAATAATTAATAATAATTTGCAACAGATTTATAATAAAAAAGCATATCGGGTTTTATATACACCCGATATGCTTATTAGCTGTATGCTGCTCTTATTTTATTCCGTCAAAGCACTCATCGATGTGTTCCTTGGGTAATTCTTTTTTGCTTGCAATCTGTACGATAATTGTTACTATTATAGATACCGACAGAGCGATTATTATCGGGTCAACAAATTGCCATATCGAATTTTCTCCTACTACCGTATCCGTTCCGAATAACAGGTTAGAGATTTTTATTGCCTTGGATTCCTTGGTATGTACAAACATCATCCACAAAAGACTGGAGGAAAAGCCCGCAAGCATACCCGATATAGCGGCGGTCTTTGTGAGCTTTTTGAAATAAAGAGCGCCGAAGTACATAGGAAGGAATGCCGCACAGCAAAGTCCAAAGAAAAGTGCGGTGCTTATAGCTATGGAGTCGCTCCAAATATTAGGTAGCTCATATGATAAAAGAATGGTAAACGCAATTGCGATAAGCATACCAAAACGGGTAATCAACATTGCTTTTTTAGGATTTTTGTCATCTATTCCGATAATATCTCTGCCGACAGCCGTTCCTATTGCATGAAATTGCGAGCTTATTGTTGACATACCCGCAGACAATAAAACAACAAGGAAAACAGTTAGAAACCATTCGGGTATAAAATTATCCAAAAATTTTGGGATTATACTATCTGCATTTCCTGCGGCAACGACAGAAATGTTCCCCGTATCATTGAAGAAAAACACATTTGATAAAGCACCTATTATAAAAGCTACACCTGTCATCAAGAAAATGAAAACACCGCCAATCGGTATAGCACGATTTAAATCTCGGTCGCTTTTAACGGTCATAAATCTTACCGCGAGCTGTGGCTGAGCCAATACTCCGATACCGACACCCATTACTATACTGGATATAACCGTCCACCAGTTTTTGGAGAAAAGGGCAGGCATTGATGTCCAGCCTTGAAATCCGCCGGCTTGTACACCCTTTGTTTGCTCAAGAACCTCGCTGTTTTTAAACAAATCTGTTAATTGCTGGTGAGCGGCGGTTATTCCTCCGAGCTTCCAATAAACAACCACTAACAAAATCGACATACCGACAATCATCAGCGTTCCTTGAAATGCGTCCGAATACATAACGCTCTTTATTCCGCCGAAGAAAACATATGTAGCGACAATGATTGCAAAAACAAATAATGCTATATTATAATCAATTTTAAGACCTGTTTCTATAAATTTTGCCGCACCTATCATAACGGCAGCCGCATAAATAGGCATAAACAAAAATATTACTACTCCAGTAAACCGTTGAATGAATTTTGATTTATATCTTTTCCCCAAGAATTCAGCAAAGGTGTGTGCCTGTATATTATGACCGATACGCCTTGTTCTCTTCCCAAAAAATATGAATGCTATAAAAATACCAAGGAATATATTAAGAAAGGTCAACCATAAAAGGCTGAAGCCGAAAACACCGGCAGTTCCGCCGAAACCGACTATTGCGGATGTACTGATAAAGGTTGCGCCATATGACAGTGCCATTACAACGGGATGTATCTTTCTGCCGCCTAAATAATAATCCTTCGTATTTTTCGTTTTACTGTATCCCAAATACCCTAAGGTCGCCAAAATGCAAAGATATACAACAATTACAATGATTTGAACCATGATTTTCCCTCCCTTCAATAATTAGATGTCTAAATTTTCGCCGATTTCCTGTTCCTTATCGTCCCAGTCTCTTTCTTTTTTTATTATTTCCTCTTTTTCTGGAGCATTGCCCTTGTTCCAATTAAAAATACCATAAATAATGCATCCCAGCATTGATAATATGCAAAGGGCATATGCCGAAAAAATTCCAAAATCACCAAGTCCCAACATTTTGTTACCTCCTCTTGAAATATATGATATTTATATTTATTATGTAAACAATGTAATAAATATGCAAATTATTATATATTAAAATATATTATATGTCAATGATTTATTTTTTATTTTGCATTATAATTATAATTTATAGTATAAATAAACAACCACTCAGCAAGAAAGATATTAATAAATAATCAACAAATAATCATATTATTAATAAAGTAATTTATGAATATTTATGTTTTCTGCGAAATCTATTGACACGAAAATGCTTATATTGTATTATTATCTTATAGAAATTTATTATAAACATTTATTATATTATTATTAAAAGGATGAACCCCTAACGAAATAAATAAAAAAATATAAAATAACAGGAGATTTTTCATGAGAGCGTTCAACAGATTTCACGGTTTAATTGCTAAACTATTGGTAGTAGCGATGCTTTTGGTTCTTGTATTACCCTTATCCGCTCCGTTACAGCTTGTTTCGCAAGGAAGTACAGCGACCTTAATTACATCAAACACGGTATGGAAATATCGTCAGGACAACATCGACCCTGCGATAGGTACGCAAGGAATGATTATCGCGGGTCTTCGTAACGGATGGACAATGCCGGCATCCCCGCATATGCTTGTACACAACACGCAGATTTATGACGGCGGTTACAACGACAGTGCATGGTTATCCGCTCAGGGGCCGTTCGGTTTTAAAATCGGAAGCTCCACGCATCTTGATTGCAGGACATACTTAACACAAAATGTAACAGGCTCCTCCGCCCGCATTCCAACATATTTTTTCCGTACCACCTTTACCGTCTCGGATCTGTCGTCATACAGTCAGCTGTTTTATAAATTGCGTTTTGATGATGCGGTTATTATTTATATAAACGGCGTGGAGGTTGGGCGTCATAATACTCCGACATCCGGATATTCCCAGAATCTGCAATATGGTGCAATAAGCGCCGCCGGTACATATATCGAGGATGCTAAAACCATGACCGATATTTCAATGCTCCGCGAGGGTGTGAATACGATTGCGGTTGAGCTACATCAAAGTGCTTCCGACAGCTCTGACATATACTTTAATTTTATGGAATTATCACTCGGCAGGATCGAGGAATTAAAGGCGATAACGGTAACACCCGGGAGCAACGAGAGCATGCTTAACTTTGCATGGCTGAGCTTATCGAGCAGCACCGGTAAGGTTGAAATAAGCGATGGTTCTTCTACTAAGACCTTTCTAATGAACGAAACCGCCGAAATCGGACCTACCGGATTATACACAAATAGGGTTACGGTAACCGATTTACTTCCCGATACCATTTATACCTACAAAGTAGGTAACGGTACGGTGTGGAGCGATAGCTATACAATTACAACAGGCAGTACCGAGAGCTTTGGATTTTTATTTGCGGGAGACCCGCAGATCGGTTCGAGCAATCTGACCAATGATGTGGTTAGATGGAATACTACTATAACAAGATCATTAACATTTTTAGGCAGGGTTGACTTTTTAATCAGTGCCGGTGACCAGGTTGAAGTCGCTTCCAACGAGATTCAATATGACGGTTATTTCAGTCCGGACCTATTAAAGAATATACCTGTTGCTACATCCGTGGGAAACCATGATGTCGCAGTTAATTACAAGCATCACTTCAACCTTCCCAACCACGATGCAACCAAGGGCAACACGATTGCGGGCGGGAATTATTACTTTACCTATAACAATGTGCTGTTTATGATGCTTAATATGAACAATACCAGCGCGGCGGGGCATAAATTATTTATGGAGAATGCGATAGCTGCAAACCCGGATGCAAAATGGAGAATTGTTGTTTTTCATCAAACTATTTATTCGGTAGCGCTGCATTCAATTGCCGACCAAACAATCAAAAACAGAAGCAGCTTGGTACCTGTTTTTGACGCACTTGATATCGATATAGTTCTTATGGGGCATGACCATTGCTATACACGGTCTTATCAGATGAAAGGCAATCAGATTCAAAACGAGCAAACAATAAATAATAAAGGACAGTTGGTAGACCCAACAGGAATTATTTATTTGACGGCAAACTCCTCGAGCGGAAGTAAGTATTATGCGATAAGAAATCAGGAATTTGTATATTCGGCTCTCTCCTTACAATTGAATGTACCGACAATATCAAAAATCGATATGACCGCCGATACATTCACCTTTAATACTTATCGTATTGATACGATGCAATTGATTGACACATATTCAATATTAAAAAACGATGTTATAAACCGTGCTCCGCTTAAAACGGCACTTGACATTGCAAATTTAAAGGATTTGACTATTTACACCAAAGTCAGTGCAGATGCATATGAAACGGCTATCTTAGCCGCACAAGCGATTTATGACGACGAAAACGCCACACAAGCGGAAATTAATGCCGCTGTAAACGCTTTACAGGCTGCGGCCGGAAATTTAGTTCTAAAGCCGTCAAAAAAATTGCTGACAGAGCTTATTATAAAAGCCGAGGATTTAATCGAGGAGCGTTATACGGCGGAGAGCTTTGAAGCTATTACGGCTCCCCTTATACACGCACAGACGGTTGCCGAAGCAGGGGATGCCACAAAAGAACAGATTGACGTGGCGTATAACGATTTACTTACTGCCATATCAGCTCTGCAGCTAATCGATTCACCTGAAATGCAGGCGCTTGAAAACGCTATTACTCTTGCCGAGTCTGTTGATATCAACAATTATTACGACAGTTATAAGCAGGCATTTATTGATTCTCTGACCGCTGCAAAGGAGGCTCTTATATCGGGTAATTTAACTTTTGTCGAGATATCCGGATTAACTCAAAAGCTGACTGCCGATTTCAATGCTTTGATACCGCTGCCGGATAAGGAGAGCTTACAGACGCTTGTCAACCAGTGCCTTGCAGTTAACAAAGCTCTTTATACAGACAACAGTGTCAGTACCTTTAATGATGCATTAACTGCTGCGGAGTTTGCTCTGACAGCAGAAAACAGCCAAGCACAGGTAAACGAAGCGTATAATGCATTGTATCAAGCGTACACCTCGTTGGTTCTAAAGGATATTACTATACCTGTTCCCGGAGACGCCGGCATGAGCTGGTATATCATATTTATGGTAATATTTACCGGAACATTTATTCTTATATCTGTTAAACGAAAAAGGGCCTTGTTATAAGCAAATAAATAATATGTTTACCGCCTTAGGTTGCATCTATGGCGGTAAACTTCACTTTGAGGTTAAAATCTATAATGAAATTCATTAAGCATAACTTGAATACAATAATATTTTTTGTTATATCGTCCGTAATTATGGGCTGTGTTATTTATTTCGGAATCAGTAATCCCAGCGAATATGTCGGAATAAATTCTGATAATATTTCACATGAAAGGGTAAAGGTTATTGCGGTGAAATCCCAGGATGTTTCTGTCAATGCCGAAGGAATTATGCAGGGTGTTCAGGAACTTGAGGTGCGTTTTCTAACCGGTCGCCATAAAGGGAAAACCACTTCCATAAATAATATACTGACGCTGAGACAAAGTGTTTTTGCAAAGGAAAAACAAAATCTAATAGTTATGCTTGATCAGCCAACCGACGATTATTATATTGCTACGGTGTATAGTTATGACCGCGGCGCAACTATTTTGGTTATTGTAATCGCCTTTTTCCTGTTGTTAATCGCTTTAGGCGGAAACAGGGGGTGGCGTTCGGCATTCGGGCTTGTTTTTACATTCGTAATGCTTATATTCTTTTTGATTCCTATGGTAACAATGGGCTATTCGCCTGTTGCGGTATCTGTTATAACGATGATTCCGATTGTCGTCGTATCGTTAATCTCTCTTACCGGCTTTACCAAGAAAACCAGAGTAGCTATTCTCAGTACGGGTATAGGTGTAATTTTAGCGGGAGTAATATTTGCCATTATGGGTGCCTTGCTTCATATTACAGGTTATAATGTTCAGGAAATTGAAACTCTGGTAATAATAGCTCATAGAACCGATATACAAATCCGTGACCTTTTATTTGCCGGTGTTCTTATTTCCTGTCTGGGGGCTGTGATGGATATTGCCGTTTCCGTCGCCTCTAGCGTTTGTGAAATACACGAACTAAATCCGGATGCCGGTCAAAAGACATTGTTCCGAGCCGGTTATAGAATAGGGAGAGATATCACCGGTACAATGGCGAATACATTGATTTTAGCGTTTGCAGGCAGTTTTTTTATCACATTATTTTTGTTTTGGATATACAACCTCAGGTTTATTCAACTAATAAATATGGATCAAATCGCAATAGAAATAATGGTGGCCCTTGCCGGGACATCTGCTCTCGTGTTAACCGCACCGTTAACCGCTTTTATTGCTTCACGCACATATATAAATAAAAAACTCAAATGTAAATAAGGTAATAAGTGAGAATTAACGCAAAAAAAGGCTGTTGCACGCTCATGCAGCAGCCTTTTTATATACCGATATTATTTAAACAATTCCGTTAATCTCATAAATAAATGGGGATTATATTTAATTATATTATCGGGTTCGTTATCAAAAACAAACGCAACAGATAACAGGATTGTTGCGATAAATATAAACGTAACAATTTTATACGCCGCGGTGTAAACAGAAGCGGAGTGCTCCTTTAGCCTTGTTACCGTTTCAATAAGAATGAGCACTCCCAACAGAGTCAGAGGGAACATAATATCAAGGGCGTATCTTATATGAACACCCGCAAAGCAAAGATTGACAAACACAATAAGAAGCACAGCGATAATAAGTAAAAGGTAAACTGACCGTTTTAGAACATTTACCTTTCCACTCTCTCTCGATATGCGTTTTATCCCGAAGATACCTAAGGTTGCGGGGAAGCAAAAGGCGCCGATTGTATCCGAGATATACATATAGCTTCTATACATTGATAGATTTGAGTAAGATAGATGAACAAAAGGGAAGTCCGCCGATATTTTGGGGAGCTGGAAAAAGAAATGGTATATGGAAGGGAAGAAATAATACAGCCTTAATTTATTCTGCGAAATATCGTTTACGGTCAGCTGATAAATACTTCCGAATTCGGTTGGAGAACCAAACCTTGCATAATTATAGTACATTATTGCTGCCGCACCGATTAGGACAGGTGTTATAAAGGATACCGCATCAAAGAGCTTGTCGCCGATGCCGGTTTTTTTATTTAATAATACGGATATAAACAGGGGCAGTGCTATAAGAAAATAAAGCAGCATATTCGGTCTTGAAGCCACGATTAAAACGAGATTAATACCCGACAGCGAAAAGAAAATGCGACGCTTAACCTTACTTGTCCTGTTATATCCTGCAAACGCAAAGAATAAAAAGGCTGCCACTGCCGCCATACCCGACATTATCGCAAGGTAATAATAACTCGGACAGGTCTGAGCCATATAAATAAGCGACCCGAAGTTTATCGTAATTATACCGAGCGACAAAAGTAATATCGGTATCTTTTTGCAAAAAAGCTTCAACAGCTCCAAAAAGGTCAGAGAACAAAATATTATAAATACAATCGTCAGAACAATACTTACTACGCCTTCCTGAGGTAAAGAACCAAAAACCGCATAATAAGGATAATATACCGTTAACACGGGTGCTACTCCAAAATACGAGTATAGCCTTCCGTCATAATATGCTCTGTCCCATACCCTCCACAGATTTGATTTGACCTTCAGGCTTCTTTCGGAGGTATCGTATGGGTTTGCCAAGGATTCCAGTGCCGCTTTATCATAATTTATATCAAGATGAAGCTGTCCCTTTTGAAAAGCGTCAAACTGCTGTACATATGCGCTGGAATGGTTGTCGATATTATCAAGCGGATACTCTATTCCTTTTACGGCTATTTTACTCATAAACGATACCGACAAAGCCACCAAAATGCAGAACACTATTGTATAGATTGTTATCAGCTTGTGAGACAATTTCTCGGCATTATATTCAATTTGCCAGAGCTTTTTCCGCTTGATAAATATAAAGCATATTATAGTTAAATAAACAAGAATAAGCCTTAGGTAATTAATGCCGAAATCCCTCGGACGGTTAAGGATAATGCTTGTAACAACTGTATTTTTACAGTCCTCCTCAAAGGTTATCTGCAGCCTGTACTGCTTTTCTCTTGAGGTAACTCCATATGTATCATAACCCTCTTTTTCGGGTATAAACTTATGAGAGCCTGTCTTTTTGTAGCTGTAACGGCAGTTGTCGTCCTTTACATAGAAGGAAAGGTTGGATATTTTGCCCTCGCCCTGTGTTGAGATGCTTATATATCGTACCTCTCGGGCATCGTCGTCAAAATTAAAATGCAGTTCGCTCTTATCCTTGATTAAAATACTTCCGTCTTCCTGTCTCTCGATATTCTGAGGAAGATTAAGAACGGATAAATCCAAAACGGTTTGCTCCAAGCTCTTTGAGCGTACTACAATCGAGGAATAATTATAAACAAGCAGCTCGGTTATCAGCAAGCATATAAATATAATAATAAGCGTGAAGAATACGCTCTTTCTGAAATTTTGAAAGAGCCTTTTCATTTTATTGAAATCACTTCTTTTCATGGTAATCTTTATCTACATTGACTCCCCATATACTGTCCTTGCTTGTCTCGCCGCTCTTAATCACTCTGACAGCTTCCATGGAGGTCAGCATGGAATGGTCCATATTATTATATCGGTGTTGCCCGTTCCGTCCTACGCAGTATAGATTCTTATATCCGTCCAGAAACGAGCGGACCTTATCAAATTCCGCATAGCTTCCGAAATACGCAGGGTAGGCTTTCTTGACCTTGAGCCGAACGGAATCAAGCACATCGTTTTTTGCGATGACACCTATTTTATTAAGCTCGTCAATGGCGAAGGTGATGAAATCCTCATCATTTTGCCGCCACATCTCGTCGCCCTCGTTGCAAAAATACTCAAGCCCTATCCAGACGGTATTTTCCAAGTTCTTTACCATATAAGGCGACCAGTTGTTGAAAATCTGAAGTCTGCCCAGCTTAACATTCCGCTCCTGTATATATATCCAGCAATCGGGAACGATGTTGCCTATTGTTTTCATCTTCGTCTTATTGTTGATTTTGAGCTTGTCAACCAGGATTCCGACGGTCATAAAATCCCTGTAGGGAAGGTTCTCCGCTATGCAGGCAACACCGCTCGGAACATTTGTATCAAGACTTGCGACCAAATCCTTAACGGGCATTGAGGAAATAAAGTAGTCTCCCTCGATAACGCATTCGGTGCCGTTGCTCTCCGTTGTAATAGAGCATATAACATCATCCTTAATGTGGAGTCTGCTGACCCTTGTATCCATCAGTATTTTGCCGCCCTTTTCCTTTATCTCCTCGGCAAGCAGCTCCCATAATTGTCCCGGTCCGTATTTTGGATAAATAAATTGTTCAATGAGAGAGGTCTCTACATTTTTCTGCGCAATATTGTTTTTTGAGATAAACGGCTTCTTAATAATTGACCAAACCGCCTTGGAGAGGGAGAGCCCTTTAACCCTCTGCGCACCCCAGTCGGCGGATATACTGTCGGGATTTATTCCCCACACCTTTTCGGTGTAGTCCTCAAAAAACATCTTATACAAGGGCGCACCGAAGCGGTTGATATAAAAATTCTTCAGCGAATCCTCTTTCTTCTTGAAAACAACAGACCATATATAACCGAACCCTGCTTTAATCGTGTTTACAAACCCCATATTCCTTATGGTCGCACCGCTCAGGGATATAGGATAATCAAAGAATTTACCGAGGAAGTATATCCTCGACACACGGGTACGGACAAGCATAACCCTATCTGTAATCTCGGGATCGGGTCCGCCTTTTTCGAGCGGCTTCTCCCGTCCGAGTATATGGTCATCCTTTGCGTCAAAGCCCTGTATGGGCATCAGACGCTTCCAAAAATCCATTATAATGTCATCCTTTGAGAAGAACCTGTGCCCACCAATATCCATTCTGTTATCGTTATGTACAGCGGTACGGGATATTCCGCCTATAAAGCTGCTCTCCTCGATAATAATGGGAATAATGTCTGTTTTCTCCAATAGCTCGTATGCCGCTGTCAGTCCGGCAGGCCCCGCACCTATTATTATCGCTGTCTTTGAGTCACTCATTCTTATTTAATCTCCTTTATATACAAATATCTTGCGCCCGACATAGTTCCATATTAAAACAAAACCGGCAACAACCATTTTTATCATTACCAGGAAGTCGGCTCCGACTAATTTTGTGCCGTAAATCATACCCAGCTCGGTAAAGACAAACCCTATAATACCCACTAAAAAGTATATCCCGAAGGAGCTGAGCTTTTTGCTCTCCTTTTTTTGCTTATCTGTTTTAAAAACAAAAAATATCGACAGCAAATAGTTAACAGTCAATCCGACGGCAAATCCAACCGCGGTCGCAATGATAACCTTTGTCTCCTCGATATTGAAAAACAAAAAAGATTTATCGGGCAGTATCAGCTCATAAAACAGCTGTAAAACACCCGTATCAAATAAAAAAGCTATGCCGCCTACAAATGCATACCTGATAAACTCAAAAATATTCTGTTTGTTTATAAAACTTACCTTCATTTTTATGTACCGGGAATTTACCTAAAACATACCGGATAAATTCGTCCTTGTTTAAAATATTTACTGGCGACAAAAAACCGCTTATTTCGCAAATAAAAAATGCGAATATTTACCATTCCATATATCGGTATCAAGTATAACATATATTTTTTAACTTGTCAATTATATTTGGTAATATTATGTAATGTTGGATTTATATAATATTTCTTATGGACTTGACAAAATGCTCATAAAAGATGCGTGTCAGCTTCAGAGACCTTCTCAATGAGGAGTCTGATAATCCGTTGGGTATGTCAACCGGAGCTGCGGATATATTCGGCTTGACGGGTGGAGTTATGGAAGCGGAGAACAGGAACCAGCCGACAGTAAAAATCTTACCTGTTGCTGTCAAGGTAAGATTTTTACTTGTTTCTCTATAACCATCTCAATTGCAACCCAGCCGTTTGGTCTGATTGATTCGCTAACAGCGGTATGTTTTAATGACCCAAAGAAGTTTTCTTCAATTGAAGAAGCGTTTCCGACTTTATATTAAAAAAGGAATAACAAGACTGGTGGAAATTAAGCAGCGTGTTGAGCCATATGCGAAAGCTAAGAATGTAAAGTTAAGCTGATTCCGATAATCTTTATTGAATTAATTATAATACTTGCCACCAAGTAGAAATTGTATTATTTTTTTACGAATTGTAAGAAGAACAACTTATTTCCATACTATCGGTAGACAAGTGTCCCCTCATCATTCATTGCAACTGAATTAAATGCTTTGATTCCAACAGCAAATGTTTTTTGGGTCCCATCCTGGTATTCTAAAGTAAGATATAGGTCAGTTGTAGAACTTTCATTTGAAAGGCGTTCCGAAATATTCTTGGAAACAACTTTAGCTCTTACATGTTGGTTAGGAAGAACAAGTAATAAAGTTTTATATAAGGTCACAGGAATTAAAATCGCCATGACAGTATTAGAACGCAATAATAATATTCAATTTTACTTTTTCTAAGCAATCCCATAACAATAAATACAATTAAAATTAAAATATAAGCAATAACCATAACGAATCCAAATCGGTTGACTATTTTTTTCATTTTATCTACTTCCTACTACTAATTATAAATTAACAGCTTTTAACTCATTAACACACTTTGCTTGGAATAACTGTTATCTGTATTTTTCCGCTTGAAGGTTGAACATCTCGGCATATTTGCCGTTATAACTCATAAGTGTTTCATGGTTGCCGTGTTCAATAATTCTGCCGTCCTCGAACATATATATGTTATCGAGCATTCTGGTTGTGGATAAACGGTGCGAAATGATTATAACAGTTTTGTCGCTTGCAAGCTCAAGCATGGTTTTGTTCAATCTATACTCGGCGAGTGGATCAAGCGCACTGCTTGGCTCGTCAAGGATTAGCACATTTGCATCGCTGTACAGAACTCTGCCGATAGCGACCTTTTGCACCTCTCCTCCCGACAGATTAACACCGCTTACATCAAATTCCTTTGTCATCGGAGTGTCGAAACCCTTTTCAAGAGTATTGAATTTGCTTAAAAAGTCTATCTTCCCGAACACCGACAGGGTTTTTCCTCATCTATTCTATCGGTGCTCATTGTAATGTTTTCGGCAAGGGTTGTTGCGATTATTTCGTAATCCTGAAATACAGCACCGAACTGCTTACGATATTCATTTAACACATATTCGCTTATCCAAACAAAAATCATTGCTTCCTCGAATGTTCGGGTAATTGTTTCCGAGCCGAACAGATAACGCATAAAAACCACTGTGTAAAAGGTCCAGGATGCAAAACCTATCTGCTCCATTAAAAACCCGAGTATAATTCTGCTCGGGTAAATATCCCCACACAAGTTTTAATATGTAAAGATTATTTTTTATTGTAGGTATTTTCTGCTTTTTGTTTTTCATATGCAAGCTTTCGGGTAAAATTGTTTATATGATACTTTATGAAATAATAACATATTATTTCAAAATAATCAATTGTAAATGCAAAAATTAATTTAAAAGCATCTTTTAAGTAAATAGAATATAAGTATTGTTTTTTCGCCAATATTAATGAGCCATTTGTTTTCCAAATGGCTCACTATATTTACTTATTCGCTTAATTGTTCTCGTTATTACGATTGTTTTGATTATTCTGGTTATTGCGATTATTCTGGTTGTTTTGGTTATTGCGATTATTTTTATTATTCTGATTATTCTCGTTGTTTTGATTATTCTCGTTGTTTTGATTGTTCTCGTTGTTACGGTTATTCTGATTATTTCTGTTAATGTTATTATCCATGGAATTTACACCTCCTCTTTTTTAGTTATGAGTATTATTTGTAATTTAAGGTAAAATATTCAAAGATAAACAGTTTTCAATGCTGTTAAAAATACAGGAGTGATAATTATATTAATAAAAAACGCAAAAATCCTAACGATGTCAGGGGTTAATTATGAATCGGGTTGTATACTCATTACCGATAATAAAATTAAAAAGGTTGCAAGGTTTATCGATGAAAATGAAAATAACTATAGTGAATCAGAGGACAATACAGTTATAAATGCGAACGGTAATTGGGTAATGCCTGGGCTTATCGACGCTCATAGTCATATCGGTATATCCGAGGAAAAAAAGGGTGAGGAGGGTAATGATTGCAATGAGACAACCGAGCCGATAACCCCATATTTAAAAGCAATTGATGCGATAAATCCTATGGATGCCGCTTTTCATAACGCAATTAAAGCAGGGATAACCTCGGTTATGGTCGGACCTGGCAGCTCCAATGTAGTAGGCGGACAATTTGTTTTTATTAAGACAAACGGCAGAAAAATTGATGATATGGTCGTTTTGGAACCCGCAGCAATGAAGGTAGCGTTTGGGGAAAACCCTAAGAAAAATTACGGGAATAACAATCAAATGCCGTCAACAAGGATGTCAACAGCGGCAATGCTCCGTGAGGAACTCTTTTTGGCTGAACAATATGCAAGAAAAAAACAGGATGCGATCGATACCGGCGAGTCATTCTCTGAGGATTTTAGATCTGAGTGCTGGTTGCCTGTTTTTGATAAAAAAATACCGCTCAAGGCACATGTGCACAGAGCGGATGATATATTAACTGCTATCCGTATCGCTAAAATGTTTGATTTGAATTTAACTCTCGACCATTGCACAGAGGGGCATTTAATAGCCGAGGAGATTAAAAAATCGGGTTTCCCTGCCATTATCGGACCGAGCTTATCCTCAAGAAATAAAATAGAGGTACAATATATGGAATTTAAAACTGCGGGAATATTACACAAAGCAGGCGTAAAGGTTGCAATAACTACAGATCATCCTGTTTCTCTTATCCAATGTCTTCCCATATGCGCAGGTCTTGCCGCTAAGGAAGGGTTGGGAATAGAGGAGGGGTTGAGGGCGATAACGATTAATGCCGCAGAGATTTGTAATGTTTCCTCCCGTGTCGGAAGCATAGAAGAGGGAAAGGATGCGGATATAGCTATATTTGACGGAAACCCTATGGAGATTTTCACTAAATGCCTGTATACGATTATCGACGGAAAGGTAGTATACAAGGCAGAGGATGATTGAATACATTCTAAGGATTTTCAAATGATGCTCTTGAATCTTATTGTTATGTGAGTACCCTCTCCGACTCTGCTCTCGAGAGTGATTTCGGCATTATGAAGCTTTACGCCATGCTTGACAATAGACAGCCCCAGGCCGGTTCCGCCCGTTTCCTTTGAGCGGCTCTTATCAACACGGTAAAAACGCTCAAAAATTCGTGCCTGATGCTCAGATGCAATGCCGATACCGGTATCCTCTATAGAAAACACAACAAAAGAATCATTTTTAGTAATGCTTATAATAACATTGCCGTGTGCTTTGTTATAAATTATGGCATTGTCGCACAGGTTGAAAATCATTTCATGCAGTATTCTTTCGTTACCGCTTATGATATGCTTTTCACCTTCGAGAATTAACTCAATCGAGTTTGCGGAAGCCTTGTCAGAAAGCTCAGAGATAACCCGTTTTGATAACTCGTATAGGTCAACATCGTTAAACTCGTTCTTTACACCCTCCTCATCCAATCGGGATAGCTTGATAATATCCTCGATTAAGGTTAAGAGCCGTTTGGATTGGACATAAATCTGCTCTATGAAGGAAGGGAAGTCCTCTTTCCTGGCAATACCGTTATGCATAATCTCCGCACAGCCTATTATCGAGGTCAGCGGAGTTTTTAATTCGTGCGATACATTTGCCGAGAACTCCCGACGCATCTTTTCGTTCTGCTCTCTTTCGGTGATATCAACCGCAAACATAACCGCTGCGTAATTGTTGTTTGACTTGACAGGGTTTACCGAAAGCTGATATATCCTGCCGTTCTTATTGATTTTAACGCTTGAAGGCTCACCCAAAAAAGCGGCTTCTACCGAACGGGTGTAGCCGACATCACGGTATAGCTCCAAATAACTCAGATTCTTGGCTTTTATAACTCCAAACAGCTTCTTTGCGCTTGTGTTTGCGGAAAGAATCTGCTTCTTTTCGCCGAAGATGACAAGTGCCTCGCTCATATTTTTTGTTATAGCGTTAAATTCATTCTGCTTTGACTCCAGCTCCTCGATTTGCTCAAATATTTTCTTATTCTGTCTGTCCATTTTAACAAGGAGAGTGGACAGCTCCTCATAAGTGTTGTTTGTAAGAGGAGCGTCAAGATTTAGCCTATTAATGGGTGCGATAATTGCCTTTGTCAAAAAATGCGCTGCGATAATAGCACTTATCATAGCGAATAATATTATCAGAAAAATATATGTTGCAGTCTCGTCGATAATACCGATTACGCTTCTTGTTGTGGTGGAAACACGCAGAATATTACCGTTTGTAAGCCTTAACGCATAGTAATAATTACGCTGTCCGAGCGTGTCCGAGAGCCGTGTGGACTCACCGCTGCCTTTTTGTATAGCTGCAGCGATTTCAGGTCTGTCGATGTGATTGTCAAGCGTCGCTATATCGGCGACATTATCATACAGAACGGTTCCGTCGGAGGACACAAGAGTTATACGGTTGGAGCTGTTCCGTCCCACCGTAGTCAGAAAATCTGTATCCGTTTTCTGTACCGCTGCGGCAATATAAGCGCATTCGCCGATAATAACCTGCTTGCGTTCGGCTACGAAATCGTTGTACAACGCTGTTGTCAATAAAACCGATGTAAGTATAAGCGTTAACAGCGAGGTAAGCATTATACTCCAAAATACCCGTCTCTTCATTATCAGCCGCCTATTCTGTACCCTACGCCTCGTACGGTTTGTATAATATCTCCGCCGCTGCCGAGCTTTGAACGCAGTGTGCGGATATGCACATCAACCGTTCTTGTTTCTCCGTCAAAATTATATCCCCATATATTCTCCAGCAGCATGTCGCGCGTCAGCACCGCTCCCGCATTTTTTATAAGTAAATATAAAAGCTCGAACTCCTTTAGGGTAAGCTCAACTGTAATTCCGTCTACCGTAACATTGTGAGCCTTGGTGTTCAGCTTCACATTGCCGGAGACAAACTCTATGTTATCATTATTTTTGCTGTCGTCAATACGGCGGAGTACGGCTTTTATACGGCTGATCAACTCCATCATACCGAAGGGCTTTGTGATATAGTCATCCGCTCCGCTGTCTAAACCGATAATTTTGTCGTATTCGGTGCTCTTTGCGGTGAGCATTATAACCGGTATCCTTTTTGTTGAGGCATCTGTACGAAGGCGTTTTAAAACCTTAATACCGTCCTCTCCCGGCATCATAATGTCAAGCAGAATAAGCTCCGGCAGTGCTGTGCGAAGCGCAGTAAAAAGCTCGTTTCCGTTCTCAAGACCGAGTGCGGAATAACCTGTATTCTGCAGGGTATAAACAATAAGTTCTCTTATTCCTCTGTCATCCTCAACACAATAAATCATACAAATTCACACTTCTCCGGCGAAAATATAAAAAAATGCAAAAGCGGAACAGAGCCGTCTGTCGCCGGACAAACAGCCGGAAATACAATCAGACATATGACAGTATTTTAAAAAGATTTATCTATCGAAAATTACTCTTTATGCGAGCCTGTTATAGCAAAAACAACCCATTCTGCAATATTTACGGCATGGTCGCCGATACGCTCCAGATACTTTGCAATCATTAAAATATCCAGCGCCTGTTCTCCGTATTTTGTATCATCGGCTATTAGTCTTATCAAATCCTTTTTAATCAGCATAAACAGGTTATCCACAACATCATCATATTTTATAACATTGTTGGCAAGTGACAAATCACGCTTAACAAAGGCGTCGATGCTCTCTGTTACCATTTTTATGGTAGCCTCTGCCATATCGGAGATATGCACATTGTTACCGCTCTCCGATAGGTTGACAAAGGATACGATTTCCGCTATATCAGCCGCCTGATCGCCTATTCGCTCCATATCTGTTATCATTTTCAATGCGGCGGATATGAGCCGTAAATCCTTTGCGACAGGCTGCTGCTGCAGGAGCAGCTTAAGGCACAGGCTCTCTATATCCCGTTCCTTTTGGTCAATCTCTTTTTCCGTGTTAATAGCACATTCCGCAAGGCGTAATTCGTAATTCATCAACGCATTGACAGCGCAGGATATTGCGTTTTCGCAAAGAGCTCCCATCGATATTAAATCATTGTTAAGCTCCTCAAGCTGTAAATCAAACTTGTTTCTCATAGGTATTATCCAAACCTTCCTGTAATGTAATCCTCGGTACGCTTATCGCTCGGATTGGAGAATAATTCCTCGGTGTTGCCGAACTCAATTACATCTCCGAGTAAGAAGAACGCAGTTTTATCGGATATACGGGTAGCCTGTTGCATGTTATGCGTTACAATAACAATAGTATACTTGTTTTTAAGCTCAATTGCAAGGTCTTCTATTTTACTTGTGGAAATAGGGTCGAGCGCACTTGTGGGTTCGTCCATGAGCAGCACCTCGGGCTCAACCGCCAACGCTCTCGCAATACAGAGCCTCTGCTGCTGCCCTCCGGAAAGCCCGAGAGCGCTTTTTTTAAGCCTATCCTTCATCTCATCCCATATTGCCGCATCGGTCAGCGAGCGCTCAACAATATCATCGAGCCTTGCTTTGCTTTTTATTCCGTGCGTTTTAGGCCCGTATGCGACATTATCATAAACGCTCATCGGAAAAGGATTTGGCTTCTGAAACACCATACCCACTCTTTTCCGCAGCGAGTTTATATCCATATCGCCGTAAATATCTTCATTGTCAAGCAATACCTTACCCTCAATTTTGCAACCCTCTACCAAATCGTTCATTCGGTTCAGTGTTTTTATAAGTGTAGATTTACCGCAGCCTGAAGGGCCTATAAACGCCGTTATCTCCTTTGAAGGTATGCTTATGTTAACATCCTTAAGAGCTTGAAAGCTTCCGTAGAAAAGATTAAGGTTTTCTATCTTGAATTTATCCATTATGTTTCCCATAAACTATTTAATAGTTTTTCCTTTCGATATTCGCCGTGCAATAAACGCCGAGAACGCATTCAAGCCTATTACCACTATTAATAGTACAACAGCCGTTGCATATGATTCCTTGGCATTTAAGCCCTCGTTCCATAATGCATACATGTGTACCGACATTGTTCTGCCGCTTGACATTATATTGTCGGGTATCTGTGCCACTGTACCCGCTGTATAAATGAGTGCCGCCGTTTCGCCGACAATTCTTCCCACCGACAAAACAATTCCCGCTAAAATACCGGGCATTGCGGACGGTAACACGATACGGAATACGGTTCTGAGCTTTCCCGCACCGAGTCCGTAGCTTCCCTCACGGTAGGTATCCGGTGTTGCTTTTAATGCTTCCTCGGTTGTTCGCATTATCAAAGGTAAAATCATAATTGAGAGGGTAAAGGCACCTGCGAGAAGCGAATAACCCCAGCCGAGTGCAACCACGAACATCAGATATCCGAACAAGCCGTATACAATCGATGGGATTCCCGACAGAGTCTCGGCGGTTGTGCGGACAACAGCAACAATACCGTTGCCTCTTTTTGCGTATTCCACAAGATAAATCGCTGAGAATACGCCGAGAGGTACGGCGATTAATAAGGACAACAAGGTCATTGTCAATGTATTTATCATTGCGGGAAAGAGCGATACATTTTCGCTTGTATATTTAAATCTGAACAGGTTAAGCGATAGATGCGGTATGCCCTTAATCAGAATATTACCGACGATTAAGACTAATGTGGAAACAGCCAGCAACAATGCAATATATACAATGGATTTTAGAAAAAGAGATTGCAAATTCGCTCTTTTCATATTTATGACCATACCTTTCTTCGGCATTTATGCCGAAAAGTGGGAATTGTGCCGTTTTGTATGCAATACAAATGGATGCAGATTTATCTTTCAAACTTTAGCTCTCCTTTTTATAACGGAGAAGGACAAATTAATTATGAGTATAAACACAAACAACACAACTCCGGTTGCAATTAAGGATTCACGGTGCAAATCCGCCGCATATCCCATTTCAAGAACAATGTTTGCCGTAAGTGTTCTAACCCCTTCGGTTAATGCGCTTGGGATAATCGCTTGGTTGCCCGCAACCATTACTACAGCCATTGTTTCGCCTATAGCTCTGCCTATCCCTAAAATAACGCTTGCAAAAACACCGGATTTTGCTGCAGGCAGTACAGAAAAAAACACGCTCCGTTCGTGGCTCGCTCCGAGTGCAAGGGAACCCTCGTAATAACTGTCCGGAACAGCTCTTATCGCCGCTTCGGATACTCCTATTATTGTCGGTAGAATCATTATTCCCAGTATAATCGATGCGGCGAGCAGGCTTGA
Source organism: Firmicutes bacterium HGW-Firmicutes-21 (assembly GCA_002841455.1). Lineage (GTDB taxonomy): Bacteria > Bacillota > Clostridia > Oscillospirales > CAG-382 > UBA1049. Next base: position 26,507 of record PGZT01000024.1, read on the forward strand.
ACCGTATCCGCCGAATATATCACGAATAGCGGGAACAACTACCATAAGTCCAAAAAAGCCGTAAACCACTGAGGGTATTCCTGCAAGCAGGTCTATCGCAGGCTTCAACACCTTATACAGCCGACGAGGGCAAAACCGTGCCAGAAACAGAGCTGTAAGTATACCGACGGGAACACCCAACAGAATCGCTCCCGCTGTTACATATATGCTGCCGACTATCATAGGTAGAATACCAAAATAACCATATAGCGGCTCCCATTCCGTTCCGGTCAGAAAGTTAAATAAACCAATCTTTCCGATTGCGGGAATACCGTTTGCAAATAAAAACAGACATATAAGCGCAACAGCGAGAATCGATATGCAGGCAGATATTAGAAATATAACACGCATTAATGCTTCTCTGAATTTTTTCATAATGCTTCCTTTTTATTGGGGTTAAAATCATTGTTTTTTTATGGAAGCAGGCAAAGAGCTGTAGCAGCTCTTTGCCATACTCTTATATTAATCTCTTAACCGATAACATCCGCCCATTTTTTCGAAACACCTGTATATATATTTCTGACCTGTTCAACGGTAAGATTATCTATTGTATTGGATTTATTTACAATAATCGCAATACCGTCCAACGCTATTACGGTAGCCTTAATTCCCTTTGCAAGCTCGCTGTCCTTCAGCTCACGGGATGCCATGCCTATATCGCAAATGCCGTCAACGGCACCGTTTACTCCCGTTGTGGAATCACTCTGCTGTATCTCGATATTGGCATTAGTATTTATCTTTTCATAAGCTTCCTTCAATTTTTCCATAACCGGTGTTACCGAAGAAGAACCCGCGACAACAACCTTACCCGACGGCTTTGAGGTTGTGAACGCTCCGGTATTTGCTACCTCGATATAACCCTTATCTGTAACAACCGCTTGTCCCTCTTTTGAAAGAATAAATTTCACAAAATCCTCCGCAACCTCGGAAAGCTCGTCTTTGGTTGCTATATTGAAGGGACGAGAGATTTTATAGGTGCCGTTGTTGATATTGGCAACGGTTGCCTCTACACCGTCAATCTTTACGGCCTTAACGGTGTCGTTTAAAGAACCGAGTGAAATATAACCGATTGCATACTGGTCTCCTGCTACATTTGTAAGAACTATACCGGTGCTGTTATTAATCGATGCCGTTTTTATTGTTTTATCAATCTTATTGCCGGCATCATCCTTTTGTTCAACGCCGAACAGCTCAATAAATGCGCCTCTTGTTCCGGAGCCCTGCTCACGTGATAAAACAGATATGTTTTTGGATGCTTCGAAATTACTAACTTGGCTGACATCCTTGCTCTCGTCGGAGGTATTGTCTGCACACCCCGAAATTGCTGTAACAAGTAACAGCGCTGTAATTAATAAAGCAAATGTTTTCTTCATTGTTGTCTCCTTTTTCATAATTAGTTTTACGATTATTATTTTATCGTTCTATTACATATTATAGCAGTTTTGTAAAGCCTGAAAGTATACCAATGTAAAATTCAGGTTAAATGAACCGAGATATTCAGCTGTGGCTGACTATAGGGTTTAACCTGCTTTTATATTGACTATTATGTGCTTTTTATGATAAAATATAGAATATATATTAGCTTCGTTTTATATTTTAATCTTATGACAGAGAGGGAACATACCATGAAATCAATAGCGGAATCCCGTTCGACCTTATCGGAGGTAATGCTGCCGAATCAAGCTAATCCGGCAGGTGCAGTACATGGCGGAGAGATTATGAAGCTGATGGATACCTGCGGAAGTGTTGCTGCGATGAGACACGCAAAAATGAATGTAGTAACCGCAAGAGTGGATGAGCTGGTATTTTTTCATCCCATAAAAGTAGGGCAGCTCGTTATTTGTCAGTCGGAGGTAGCTTTTGTGGGCAATACCTCCATGGAGGTTAAGGTTACGGTAAGGGTAGAGGACATGGTTAGTAATATTCCCGCCAAGGTTGCATTGACGGCTTTCTTTACCTTTGTCGCTCTCGATAAGGAGGGGAAGCCATGCAAGGTCCCCGAGCTTTTACTTGAGACGGAGGAGGAAAAAGAGGTTTTTGCACACAGAGAGCAAAAATACCTTGAGAACAAAAGAAGGTAAATAAAAAAAGCCCCGTAAATAAAACGGTGGCTTTTTCTGTATTAAGGTTTTCGTATTTTGTATTTCGTTAAGCCCAGATGTCGCCCTCTTTGCTTTTTGAACGGTTGATTTTTGAGAAATCCACCTTTGAAAAAACATATGTAGCCAGCATTAGGAAAACGGCTCCGAAAACAAGTACAATGCCCATGCTTATAGCAGGTGTTATAATAAAATTACCTATTTTAAAAGCGAGCTGCTCCGCAACCAATTGTTCGGCAGTTAAAGAGGTCTTTTCCAATATAACAGTTCTGAAAAACGCCGTTGTGTAGGTCATTGGGTTGAAATATGCAAAATAAAGTAAAACATTCGGCAGCAGACTGAGCGGTATGTAAGCACCGCAGAGGAATGTCAGCGGCATCATAACCGCAGCCTGGACAATCTGGAAGGTCTGTGAGTTTTTTATCAATGCAGCTAAAAACAACCCTAAACCGGAGAAAACGAGTCCTACCGTAATCATAACCCCGACAACAGCAACAGGGGTGAGTATGGAGGTAAACTTCAACCCGATAAAATAACCGATAACCACAATGATAATACCCTGTATCGTAGCTATTGTTGCCGCAGAAAGTAATTGACCGACGCTGATTTGGATTCTCCTGACCGGGCTGACAAGAACCTCCTTCATAAAACCGGAAACAATATCCTCAATCGTTCCTGTGGCAATACTGAGAGCGGTTTGAAAAACCGTAGTGATAACGATACCTGCCAGCATATAGTTAACCGGATTATCGATATTGTCATTTTTGAATATAGCATTGAATACATACAAAAAGAAGAACGGCATTATTACGGTAAAAGCGAGCTGAACACGATTCCGTGCGAAAATCTTTATATTCCTATACCATAAAGCTGATATTATTTTCATTCTCTTATATCCTTTCCGGTAATATCAAGGAATACATCATTCAAGGTACCCTTTTTAATTTCCAGTTCCTTAATGGCGGATTTATGCACACTCAATATCTCCATTAGCTCCGCCAAATCAAGCACCTCTATGGAATAGTAACCGATTTTCTTCTTATAAATAAATCCGGCGGTATCAAGCAGTTTCTCCAGCCCTTGCTCATCCTCGGTCGTGATATAAGCCTTATCCTTTGTATATTTCTGCTTTAGGTGATACGGTGTATCCAGCGCAACAATTTTGCCCTTATCCATTATCGCAACCTTGCTGCATATCTCCGCTTCGTCCATATAATGAGTGGTAAGGAATATTGTAATGTTTTTCTCCTTCTGCAGCTTTACTATATAATCCCATATATGCGCTCTTGTCTGCGGATCGAGTCCCGTTGTCGGCTCATCTAAAAATAAAACCTTAGGGTAGTGCAGCAGAGATCTTGCGATTTCCACCCGCCGTTTCATCCCTCCCGATAAGCTGCTGACCATTGATTTTTTCCAATCGAGCAGGTTTACAAGGTTAAGAGCAAAATCAATCCGTTCCGTAATCTCGTTCTTGGGAACGCTGTAAAAGTGGCAATGCATAACCATATTTTCTATAACGGTCATTTTATTGTCCAATGTCGGGTCCTGAAAAACCACACCGATAACACTCCTCACGGCGTCCTTGTCATGGGAGACATCCTTACCGTCGATGATAAGGGCTCCCGAGGTTTTATCAAAAATGGTGCATAAAGTGTTTATTGTGGTGCTTTTACCCGCTCCGTTCGGACCTAAAAAGGCGAATATGCTTCCTTCCTCCACCTCAAAGGACACATCGTCGACTGCGGTAAAATTACCGTATTCTTTGTGAAGTTGCGAACTTCTATTATATTTTTCATTAATGCTCCTGTCATAATAATTACCTTAATGTAATTATATTGTTTATATATATTTTATTTCAATGCCGCCGAACTGCACATTGCCTTTTATGGTTAAGACAGGTGCATTTTCAATGGAAGATGAATAACGGGTATTGTTTTCCACTCCTGCGAGTGTTGTATTAATACTTTCAAGTACCCTCCAATGCTTTGGTACAAATAATTCTATCGCTCCGAAGCTGCAGTCAAGAACAATCTCCGCACCGTCGGGACTTAGCTGTGCCTGATCAAAATACACCTGCAATGCACCGAAGGATACCACGAACCGTGCTGTTTTTAAGCAGTCTGCGTGTAGATATTTGCTTGATGAACCGAAGTTAACCTTTGCATATGGGTTGTTGTCGTCCATATCCTCTCTATCGTTTTCATGGTGTATATGCCCTTTATTCAAGCATACCACCTTTGAATGATATGAACTAAAAAGGATACTGAAGCCTATGCTCAGTAACATAGCTGTAATTACCAGCAACCATGGTGATATATAGATGAGTTCAAGCGGCTCCGAATAAATCATATAGAGAAACGCAAACGGTAAAAATATACCGAAGTAATTACGTGTGAATAAGCTGTGGAATACCAACGCCGCCAATAAGGCTGTCGCTAATATTGTCATAACCCCGATTTCCCCAAAGGAATCTGTCTGGCTGCCTATTACAAATACAGCCAGCAATATAAAGAAGAATCCCCAGAACCAATTTTTATTTTTCATCTTTTAAACTTTACCCCTTTCCAAATTGTGCCGCAGCTCCTTATAATAATAACGCGACACATAAATATGTTTGTGACTGTCAATAAAGGTGATTAGGCTTGAAGCGGTCAGATTTCGTGTTATCGAATATATCCGCTTAACATTAACAATTGCCGATTTTGACGCGCGAATGAAATGCTTTGGTAACGCTTCCTCCAGCTCATACAAGCGGTATTTGATGCGATATTCGTCGTTTTTGGTATGTGCGTAAATATGTTCGCCGTCGGTCTCAAAGAACATCACATCATCGAGCGGGAAGTAGAACTCCTGATTCTTTTTGAAAAAGGTGATTTTGGTATTTAATGATGATTGCGTCAGAATATACTGATGAATTTTCTTAATAGTGTCATCCATGCGGCCGCAACGGATAAGCACCTCGTCCTCAGACAAATCCTCAATCAATTCAATGCGTATCTTCACCAAACCACCTCCTCTGTGAGCAGTATATCACTTAATTTTGAAAATGAAAAGGGTTGTCGCTTATCTGGTCGAAAAAAAACGGTAACAGGTAAAAAAATGCAGGTATGAAGTATAATTACTACCTATAACCGTCTGTATTCAACTAAAGAACCCTTTAATATCTCTGTCCGGTTCTTTTAATTTAACAATGATTATAAGCTCCTCAATCGCCGAAATGCTCGCAATCGAACAAGGAATAATAAAGAGTATATTTATATCAATAACCTTGTAGAGTAAAGGAACGCAAAATATAATAAACCCAGTTAGCTTGTTTAAATAGGTGTGTAGGAATGTGATTTTTCGATATTTAAAGTATCCCGTCGCAATTGATATAATGCGGAGAACCGCAATACCGATTACCCATATAATTATAAAGGTATAAGCTGTAATGACAGGAATAAATATATACAGCATTACGGCACAAAATACCATATCTCCGATGCTGTCCAAAACGGAACCGAATCTACTTACGCTTTTTGTTTTTCTGGCAATATAGCCGTCAAGCATATCGCTTAAACCGCAGAAGATATAAACGGCATAAAATAACCCCCCGAACGGCTTCAAGAACAGTAATATAAACGAAAAAATTATCCGCAATACGGACAGGATGTTTGGAATCTGTTTTTGCATATACCACTCTTTCGTATGCGGATATTATACCGCGGAGGATTTTTAACATTGATAGTTATATCATATTAATCAGAAAAATGCAAAATAATCTGCCCGAAACACCAATTGGATTTCGAGCAGATTATTGGTTTTTTTGGGAGAGTCGGAGTATAATATTAAGGGATTATCCTTGGCTATTATACAAAAGTTAAATCTTCTGTACTTCTGAAAGCGTTTTAATACAGTTTAAGCAAATAAGCTTGTTTAGATATTCGACAACACTCTCGGTCTCTCCGCAAAATACGCAAGAAGGGGAATGCTTTTTAATTACAATAGTATTCCCGTCTACGAAAAACTCAACAGGGGATTTTTCCTCAAGACCCATGGTTTTTCGCATTTCTACAGGTAACGAAATCCTGCCGAATTCGTCAACCCTTCTTACAATTCCGGTACTTTTCATTTGTGATCCCTCGCTTCGAAAACACAATATCACGAATGGCGAAAAATGTCAATAGATTTTAGCGAAAAAGAGCATATATATTCCCCTGTTATTTATATAAGAAAATTAGCAAACAAAACTTCCTCTCAAGGACACATTTTGTCTTGTTTGAAAGGAAGCTGTTTCCCGAAGTCGGGGGTTGGTATTTTATATTTTGTTCGTGTTATTTACTCATCATGCCATTGATTGTAATCCATTACAATATTCATGGGATAAATATTCTTTACATCAGGGTCCTCAGCCAACTCTATAATTTGAGATTTTGTAATTGTTACTTCAAAACCTGCGCATAATATAGATTTTATACGATCTGAAGCGTTATACGAAACAAGAACATCGGTAAACCTTTCGCTAACTATTCTTTTGTCGGAGATATTGTTTCTATCAAGAATATCATCAATATATTCGACAACATCCTCAAATATCGGTTCACCCTCGATATGCCACTCTTTGTTGAGATGAGAATTGTAATATAAATTACATGGAATATATCGTTTTAAAGCAAATTCATTAATCTTATCTAAAACACTGACCACAGCAATATGAATCTCTTCATCCTCGTCAGCTTGCTCTAAAAGCACAACCAATGAATCGGATATTTTCCGGCTATATCCATCTGCTCTGTCGGGCAGAGCCAGCTTGAACATATAACCTCCGTGTTCTGCTATTTTCATAAGCTCTTCTTCAGTCAACTCTATATAATATCCATTATTAAAAAAATATTTTATTTCTGATGATTCAGCAATAGGTATAATATTTTTTACACCAAGATTTTTAATAAAATCAACTTTTTTTTGATATAATTGATTGCGAAATGCGTCGAAAGGTTTATCTTTAATTCTTGTAATCTCTCTTCCTATTTCTTCTAATCTGACATAATTTTCTTTTATTATTTCTATTTCTTCCGGACCGATCTTTTGCCCTATATACATATTTCTTAATATATCGGCTTCCTCTTCTAAGCGCTTAATAGTTTCCTCGTCTTCGGAGTAATCATCACTTATATAAATGAAATCATTAAAAAGATTATAATCCTCTACGGTATATATCAGTTCAACTATTACTCTGAATAGTACATCTTGACCTTTATACTCCTCCATTTTAGACTTCAACATGTCAGATATATATATTTCCCTGCTGCTTGGTATTCCCTCATCTTTATAAACATATTTATCAAAAATATCGGCGGTTATCACTTTCTTTTCTATAATCGGGTCGACAGCTGCATCATTACTAATATCCGATGAATTTATATCGGCTGTACTCTCATCCGCAGAGGGTGCCAAAACAGCCTTTAACGGCAGATTTATGCTTGTAAGCGCTACAACTATTAATAAACACAGGACAGCAACCTTTGAAAAACCGGCGAATGCTAATTTATGCTTTTTGACTGGTTGATTCTCTGGTATTAATATCTGTGTCGGTAGGACCTTATTCATTTCGGGGATTTTTATTGTTTGCAGGTCGTTTTTTAATTTGTTTTTACTATTGTTGCCGAACATTTACCTCTTCTCCTTCTTTAAAATAATAGTTCCGCAGTTTTTCCATAGCTCTTTTGTATTTTTGTCTTGAATTGGGCACAGAAACATTCATTATCTGTGCAATCTGCTTGTGACGCAAACCCCACAGAGCCTTGTAAACTACGATCTCTCTCTCCGGAGTTGTTAAAAGTGAGAGTGCATTGGACAGAGTGATGGACATAATCAGCTCATCCTCATTAAATGGATTAATCTCCACTGCCGAGTTTTCATCAATTGCTATCTCATGCTTTCTTTCTTTTAACACATTCAAGGCTAAATTGCGGCTTATCGACACTATCCAGGCTCTTGCATTGCTGCCTTTTCTGTAGGTATGCGCCTTTTCCGCAATCTGAATAAATGTGTCCTGCATTACATCCTGAGACAGCTGATAATCACCTAAAATGGATAATGCTATCGTAAAAATCAATCTGCCGACATAGTCATAAATTACTGTAAGAGCGGTTAAATCACCCTCCGAGATTCTTTTAATTGACTGTTCACAAATCTCGTTTACGAGCAGCTTATTCTCCATTGATGTCCCTCCGTCTTCACCTCTCATTATATATAACAATTGAGGTTGGTAAAATGTGACACTAAAGAGCAATTAATTTAAAAATGGAATTATCTCGCCGATATCGTTCAGACAGATGTCAGGGGAGTTATCGTCGTTTATATCCTCGATTTTAGTTTCGCCGGTCAGTACAAGCACGGAGGTCATGCCGTTATTTTTCCCGAGTGCAATATCGGTGTAAAGTCGGTCGCCTACAATAGCCGTTCGTTCGAGCGGAATACCGCTGACAGCGGAAATCATATCCGCCGTCTCTCTATGTGGTTTGCCGAAATACTTCGGTACAACTCCGGTTGAAGCGGTAATCAATGCATTTATCGCTCCGCTGTCTGGAATAAAACCGTTTTCCGTCGGACAGTTAAAGTCCGGATGAGTGGATAGAAAAACCGCACCGCTCCGTATAAGATTGCATGCAGTTTCAAGCTTTTTATAGGTTAGTGTGGTGTCGAAGGAGGACACTACAATGTCCGAGTTCTCGGATAATTTTATTCCGTATGACAAAAAGCTCTGTTCGAGAGCCGGCGTACCGACAAGATAGACAGGCTGACCGGGGTAGCTCTTTATCAGATATTCCGCCGTTACATCCCCCGAGGTTACAATTTCGCTCCTCTCGGCATCAAAGCCCATGTTAAGCAGCTTTTGGTAATAAATATCAGGATTTTTCGATGCGTTGTTTGTAAAATAGATTATCTTCTTCCCAAGCGATTTTGCTTTTGCGACAAATTCAACGGCAACGGGGAAAACACGCTCTCCCAGATAAATAGTTCCGTCCATATCGAGCACAAATAGATCGATGCTCCGCAGAGTGTCTGTTTTGTTGTCCTTGGTAGATGAATTTACTTGCTTTGTCATTTTAAGAGTCCTTCCGTTAAAAACGATATTCGATTATTCAATCGATTAAAATTATATAACAAAATAAATATTATAGCAATAAAAAACACGCTTTTATATTGAAATTTATAGTATTATAATGTATTATATATTTGAATAGGAAATTCATATAAGAAAAGAGTGAAAACAATGCGAAAAAAATTCTATATCAGCGTCGACCTTGAGGGTGTCGCCTGTGCCGTTGGCGCATATGGACAGGGGTTGAGCGCCTCACCAAATTACAATTTCGCCTGCTTACAGGGCACGAGAGAGGCTAACGCCGCGGCAACCGCACTTTTTGACAGCGGTGCGGAGGAGGTCTATATTTGGGATTGCCATTGTACAGGCGTAAACCTTGACTATGACAAGCTTGATAAACGCTGTAAAATTGTCATAGGTGCTGGAGCGAGAAAGCGTTTTCCACATATTGATGAGAGCTTCGGCGGTATTGTTTTTATCGGTTATCATGCATATGACGCACCTGATGCAACGCTGGCACATGTTTATTCCTCGGTAACCTATCAGCATCAAAAGGTGAACGGAACCCTTGTTGGAGAGCTTCAGATTGATGCGGCTATTGCGGGTAAGCATGGTGTTCCTCCGATATTCGTCGCAAGCGATGATATATGTGTTTCTCAAGCAAAGGAGAGCTTTGGGGGAATAATCACGGTAGAAACAAAAAAAGCGCTTGCATGGAACAGTTGTATAAGTAAGCACCCGCTCCTTTGCTGTGATGAGATTTATGACGGGGTTAAGAAAGCGGCAGAGATTGCCGACACCCTAAAACCTTACATAATACCCGAACCGTTTGAATATGAGGTTCGCTATAAGCGTATTGAGGGAGCGCAGGGAAGTCCCTTCCGAGATATAAACAATCAGCTCTTCGAACGCATTGATGCTTATACAAGAAGAGGTATTTTCGGTTCTCCCGAGCAGATTTTTGAGTATTAGGCGACGAACTATTTCATTAATATGACAATGCTTCAGCAAAAAAATCAAGAGAGTGTAAAATGAGTTGCTTTATGAAAAATATAGTATTTATGTTGGCACTGTTGATGCTGGTTTCGCTGTCGGCATGTAACAAAAAGTCGGCAGATGAAACATTCAGCAATGAACCATCCGTTGATGAAACATCCGAGATCACGCAATCGGACACTTCAATTTCCACAGACCCTGTTACCGAATTACCGGTATATGTTCCCGGCTCTATTAAGTTATATGAATATGATGTGCGTGTATGGCCGAATGGTAAGCCATACCGTGATTGCTGGTATATGGACCCCACCGGATTTAAATTAGGGCAGACTCGTGAAGAAAAAAATTATTATTTATATACTGTGGAACGAGACCCTGAAAGGATGTTATTCTTGCAATATATAGAGTACTTTAATGTCCCAAAAGAGGTGTTTATCGCTGAAATGGAAAGGGTGCGGGAGTTCTATATAAGTCTTGGAGCAGATATGAGCTTGGAAGAATCGGAGCTACCTAACGCGGATATCCTGTATACCTTTAACGATGAGATTATCAACCATTATTACCGTTATGAATAAGGTTTTTATGATGCTCCGCTTGCATATAAAAACAGTATGTTCGTAAAACACAACCTTTAGGTGAGGTTCTTACTCTCGGCATAAATGCCGAAGAAAGGTACGGTTATAAATATGAAATCAGCATCATACAACATAAAGCAACAAAAAAAGCGTCAGATAAAGGATCGACAACGAATTTTAAGGGTTGTGGAGTATCTTGAATACAATACTGTGTTTGAAAAGTGTCCTGTCGAAATCAACGAGGGATATATAGTCAGCGATGTGACCGATTATAGCATCTTTGCATCCTTCGTCTTTCGTAATGTTTCAAAAAAGAGGATAAAATCCCTTGATGTCCGCCTGCTCTGCTATCAGAAACAAAATATCCCTTATTTGAAGTTACCCTTTACTTATTCGTTCGAGCGATATACCCTGGGTACAAGAAGGATAGGCGAGGAACGAATACGGGATAAGAAGCAGCTCAACAACCCCGACATTTCTGTAGGGGAGAGCTTTGGGGAGACCGTTTATATCCCGATACCAGAGAGCTATTTCTCCCGACTTGAGCTTGAGATAACAGGTGTTCGATATACCGACGGTACATATGAGGAGCTTGGAATAATAAACGGTAAGCCCTTTACTCGCTTTGTAGAGCTGGATGACGATAAGAAGTTCGCCTATGTTACCCATAATATATTTATTGCCGCTGAGGAGAATTATCCAAGCAGGTTTATTCCCCAAAAGGGAGAATTCGTTTGGCTGTGCTGCTGCGCACATAAGAATTTAAACGAACAAAATGAGTGCGAGAGATGTCATCGTGAGCAAAAGTGGCAGTTTGATAATATATCGATTAATAAACTCGAGGAGATCAGCGAAAAGATTGCTGCCGATACAAGCTCAATTTACCATGATAAGAGCAAATATTCACAGACCAAGTATTTAGAGACGGACGAGGAAATTCAACGAAAGACAAAAGCCTACGAGCTTGCTATGAAGAGAATAGCCGAGGAAGAACGCAGAAAGGAAAGGCTGAAGACATGGATTATCCCAAAAATTATACTTTGTCTTTTGGCTATATACCTTATAGCGTTTGCAATGCAATTGATTTATGATGCATTTATCAGTAAAGCTTCTTGATTAAAAATAAGTAATAAATAAAATTACCGCACGGAGCAAGGCTTTTTTGCCCTCCGTGCGGTGTTCTTTATATGCTGATGAGTTCGCTCATTGCGGAACGGTATTTTTCCGTGAGCTGTTTCGCCTCCGCTTCAATTGATGCTACCGCAAGGATATAGACCTTTATCTTCGGCTCGGTACCAGAGGGGCGGATGATAACGGCTGTGCGGTCGGCAAGCTCGTAATAGAGCATATCGCTCTCGGGCAAGCCTGTCGGTGTGGTATTTCCGTCCTTTATAACCTTCCTGACACCGCTCTTGTAATCCCTTAGCGCGACAACCTCTGTACCGCCGATATTATTAAGCAGATTATTGCGTAGTGAACTCATTTTCCCCGCCATGACAGACATCGGGTCGATTCCCTTGACGATTGTATTAATAACCGCTTCTTTAAAAAAACCATGTTTGTTGTACAATTCCTGTAAAACACCGTACAAAGTTTTACCTATACCCTTGTAAAAGGAAGCGGCTTCGGTAATCAACAATGCGGCTGCAATCGCATCCTTATCCCGCACATAACCGCCCGAGAGGAAGCCCTGACTCTCCTCATAACCGAATATGAAGGTTGCGGAGCCGTCGGACTCAAACTCCTTTATTTTCTCGCCGATATATTTGAAACCGGTCAATACATCAATATGCCGAACACCGGCTTCTTCGCAGATTGCATCAAAAAGACCGGCGGAGACAATACTCTTAATGGCACAAGCGTTTTCGGGCAGAGTGTTCTGCTGTTTTCTTCCTTTAATAATATAATCAATCAATAACGCACCGATTTGGTTACCGTCAAGAGTTAGGAATCCGCCGTCATTATCCCTTATAACCACACCCAAACGGTCGCCGTCCGGGTCTGTTCCGATAATTAAGCCGCAATCGATTGATTGATTTTTAACCATATCTATGGCGAGAGTAAAGCATTCCTTATTTTCCGGGTTTGGAGAGGCTACGGTAGGGAAGCTGCCGTCGGGTGTCATTTGAGCATCCACCGTTCGCAGATTAGTTATACCTGCCCGTTGCAGAACCTCGGGGATAAGCCTGTAGCCCGTGCCGTGCAGGGGAGTGTATACTATGTTCAGGCTGTTCCCGTAATCCTCGGTTACCGTCGGGCAGATACGGCAGTTAAGCACGGCTTGTAAAAATGCTTCGTCTGTTTCCCTACCTATTATAATAATAGTACCGTCCGAAACCGCTTTGTCAAAGTCGGCAAGCCGCACATCCTCAAAAATATCGGTCGCCGCAACAGCATCCGACACCGCTTTAGCGTGCTCGGGCGGCAGCTGTGCGCCGTCCTCCCAGTATACCTTGTAGCCGTTATATTCCTTGGGATTATGCGAGGCGGTTACACCCTTATTCCATATGCCGCAAGCACCCTTGCCGCCGTTCTCGCAAACAGAGCGGAATTTATGCGGCAGTCATAAGCGACGGCAACCCCTCTGCCGGCCGCTCCGGTATTAAGTATCAGCTCGGCAAGCCCCCTTGTCGTATGCGCAACGGTATATATGTTCATTTTGGAAATGCCGGCCGACATTGTACTGCGGAGACCCGCCGTTCCGAACTGCATCGGCAGTGCAAACCGTTCCTTTATAGCGATTTCGTCGTTTTTGATGCCAATGAGTTCCCGTTTGGTTTCCTCGTCAACCTTTTCGCTGTTCAGCCAATTATTATAAATATTATACATTTTATATTTGTAACCATTCCTCTCGGGTTATTTTACCATCTTATATAATTATACAGTAATTTTTGCTCCTGTAAATGCTTTTTTGCAATGTTTTTTTGAAAATAATGCTGTTCACACAATGTTTACATTACAATTTGTCATAAAGTATTGCAATGCTTTGGTTTCTGTGTTACTATAGTCCTCGCTTGGTGTGCGATGAAACGGGAGATTGCTGCAAAAACGCAGGTAACTTCCGCTGAGTATGTCCGACAATCGGGCGAGAGCAATGAGCATTTTTTATGGGGCTGTTAGGAAACGCCCGGGACGGTGTTCAAGGCTATGCCGCCAATAAACTTCATTTATAATTTAAGGAGGCAAAAAAACACATGGCAAAAAAGGAAAGAATCAGAATAAGGCTTAAGTCTTATGACCACACACTCATCGATCAAGCCGCTGAGAAGATAGTCGAAACGGCAAAACGCAACGGAGCCGCAGTAAGCGGACCGATACCGCTGCCGACCGACAGAGAGATAATTACGGTTTTACGCGCGGTTCATAAGTATAAGGATGCAAGAGAGCAGTTCGAATACAAAACACACAAGCGCCTTATCGATATTATAAAGCCCACAAAGGCTGCGGTTGATTCGCTTATGAGTATTGATTTACCCGCCGGCGTTGATTTTAACGTCGAGCTGTAAGCATTTTACACAGGTACAAATTTAGGTCAAGTTAATCGCAGTAAATGCGGTTAACCAATAACCAAGGAGGAAATATAAAATGAAAAAAGGCATGATCGGCAGGAAGCTCGGTATGACCCAGATCTTTGACGAAAAGGGTAATGTTATACCTGTTACTGTCATTAACGCAGGTCCCTGCGTTGTAACACAGAAGAAAACAAAGGAAAAGGACGGCTATGAAGCGGTTCAGCTCGGTTTCTCGGATATTGAGGAGAGGAAGCTCACAAAACCCGCCAAAGGTCATTTCCTTAAAGCAAAGGTTTCTTTTAAGAAGTATTTAAAGGAGTTCAAGCTCGAAGATACCGCCGCTATGAATGTAGGCGACATTATTACCGCCGATACATTTACATTGGGCGAAAAGGTTGATATCACCGGTATTACCAAGGGACGCGGATTCTCCGGTGTTATTAAAAGATGGGGAGCCCACCGCTTGAGAATGACTCACGGTACCGGACCGGTTCACCGTCAGGTAGGTTCAATGGGTGCAAACAGCGATCCGTCAAGAGTTTTCAAGAACAAGAAAATGGCAGGTCAATACGGTAACGAGCAGGTTACTATGCAGAACCTTGAGGTTGTCAAGATTGATGCTGATAAGAACCTTTTGGCAGTAAAGGGCGCAGTTCCCGGTTCACGCGGCGGCATAGTTTTTGTCCGCAACACCGTGAAATAAGCGAAGGGAGAGGAATAAACGATGCCAACATTAAATTTATATAATATGGAAGGTCAAGTGTGCGGCGATATCGCGCTCTGCGACAAGGTTTTTGCCGCAGAGGTCAACAAAACAGTGCTGCATACGGTTGTAAGAGCATACTTGCTGAACCAAAGACAGGGCACACAGTCCACACTTACCAGGAGCGAGGTTTCCGGCGGCGGCAGAAAGCCGTGGAGACAAAAGGGTACCGGCAGAGCAAGACAGGGTTCGATTCGTGCTCCGCAGTGGATACACGGAGGAGTTACTTTTGCTCCGAAGCCGAGAAGCTACCGTGTAAGCATAAATAAAAAGGTAAAGAAAATAGCCATGATTTCGGCGCTTTCTTCCAAGGTCGCCGCAGGTGAATTGATTGTCGTTGACAATATCGCACTTGAGGAATACAGAACCAAGAAGATGATTTCGCTGCTTGCGGCACTCGGCGTTGACAGAAAGGCTCTGATAGTTCTTCCCGAGGCGGATAACAAGATGATTGTAAAATCGGCCGCCAACATCCCCGGAGTTGCCACCGCACCGGTCAACGCTCTTAATGTTTATGACATTTTGAAGTATGACAAGTTTATTATTGTTAAGGACGCGGTTGCAAAGATTGAGGAGGTATATGCGTAATGAGAACACCATACGACATTATCCTAAAGCCTGTTATTACCGAGGCTGCGATTCAGAATATGCAACAAAAGAAGTACACCTTCAAGGTTGCTACCGATTCCAATAAAATCGAAATTAAAAATGCGATCGAGGAAATATTCAAGGTAGAGGTCGAAAAGGTCACTACCATAAGCATGAAGAGGAAGCCAAAGAGAATGGGTTATCATGTGGGTTCGACGAGCGAATGGAAAAAAGCAATCGTTAAGCTTACAAGCGCTTCCAAGACAATTGAATTCTTCGATAGTCTGATGTAAGCGAAAGGAGTTAAAATAATGGCGACAAAAAATTATAAACCGACGACTCCCTCCAGAAGACATATGTCGTCCCCCTCGTTTGACGAGGTGACGAAGAAGTTTCCGGAGAAAAGTCTTATCACGACATTAAAGAAGAATGCGGGACGAAACAATACAGGTAAGATAACAGTCCGTCACCAGGGCGGCGGAAACAAGAAGAAGTACAGAATCATTGATTTCAAGCGTAAGGCTAAGGAAGCCGGCTCCACCGTAATAGGTATTGAGTACGATCCGAATCGTACCGCTTATATTGCGCTTCTTGCGGACGAAAACGGCAAAAAGAGCTATGTTATAGCTCCGAGCGGACTCAAAGCGGGAGACACCCTCTACTCGGGTACTCACGCAGACATAAAGCCCGGAAATGTACTTCCGATTGCGAACATTCCGGTCGGTACATTCATTCACGCTATCGAGCTTTACCCCGGAAAAGGCGCACAGCTTGTTCGCTCCGCCGGAGCTGCGGCTCAGCTTATGGCTAAGGAAAACGGAATGGCACAGGTAAGGCTTCCCTCCGGTGAGGTAAGACTGGTTCGACTTGAATGCACAGCATCCATCGGACAGGTCGGCAATATTGAGCATGAGAACATCAAGCTCGGTAAAGCGGGCAAGACAAGACATCTCGGCATCAGACCCTCCGTCCGCGGCTCGGTTATGAATCCGGTTGATCACCCGCACGGCGGCGGCGAGGGACGCTCTCCGATAGGCAGACCTTCTCCGGTTACTCCTTGGGGCAAGCCCACTCTCGGTTATAAGACAAGAAACAAGAAGGCTCGCACCAACAAGTTTATTGTCAAGCGTAAGAACGACAAATAGGCGTAAAGGAGGATTATTACAGTGAGCAGAAGTGTTAAAAAGGGCCCTTTCGTTGAGGGTAAACTATACAGCCGTATTATTGAAATGAACAAGAAGAACGAGAAAAGAGTTATAAAGACCTGGTCGCGCGCCTCAACCATATTCCCCGAGTTTGTCGGGCATACTATTGCGGTTCATGACGGCAAGAAGCATGTTCCTGTTTATGTTGTCGAGGATATGGTCGGACACAAGCTCGGTGAGTTTGCTCCGACAAGATTGTTCAGAGGACATTCGGGTTCCAAAACAACAAATTCTAAGTAACAGCTGATTGAAAGGAGGCACAAATACTGTGGAAACAAAAGTAGCAAAAGCTTATCTTAAGCAATTGCGGGTTTCACCCCGAAAGGTAAAAATCGTACTTGACTTGATAAGAAATAAAGATGTGGCTCACGCAGCCGCTATATTGAAAAACACTAACAAAATTGTATGCGAGAGTATCCAAAAGCTTCTGAAATCGGCTGTTGCCAATGCGGAGAACAACTTCCAAATGGACCCCGAGAAGCTGTATGTGGCAGAATGTTTTGTCACTCCCGGCATTTTGAAAAACATGAAGAGGGTTATGCCCCGTGCTCAGGGTAGAGCTTTTCGGATTATAAAGCGTACATCGCATATAACAATAACGCTTAAAGAAAGGGTTTAAGGAGGAGACAAACTATGGGTCAAAAGATTAATCCGCACGGTTTGCGTGTGGGAATTATTAAAGACTGGGATTCCCGCTGGTTCGTTAAGAGAGAAGTGTTTGGCGACACATTGGTTTCTGACTATAAGCTCAGAAAGTATCTAAAAACAAAGCTCCAGCAGGCAGGCGTTCCAAAAATAGAAATAGAACGGGACAATTCGCGTATCAGAGTAATTATTCACTGCGCAAAGCCCGGTATTATCATAGGCAAGGGCGGCACCGAGATAGAGAAGCTGAAGCGCGAGGTCGCTGCGTTTATCGATGCTCCCGCAAGCGTACAGGTGGATGTAAAGGTTATAGAGGTAAGACAACCAGACCTCAGCGCTCAGCTCGTCGCCGAGAATATTGCGGGACAGCTTGAGAGAAGAATTTCCTTCCGCCGAGCGATGAAGCAATGCATCGGCAGGACAATGAAGCTGAATGCAAAGGGAATAAAGGTTGCGGTTTCGGGACGCCTTGGCGGTGCCGAGATTGCGAGAAGCGAGCATTACCATGAGGGTACAATTCCGCTTCATACCCTGAGAGCCGACATTGATTACGGCTTCTTCGAGGCCAACACCACATACGGAAAGATCGGCATAAAGGTCTGGATATACAAGGGAGAGGTTCTTCCCGAGATGAAGCGTAACCCGTCTAACGAAGGAGGCAGAAGATAATGTTAATGCCTAAGAGAGTTAAGTACAGGCGTGTTCACAGAGGCCGTATGAAGGGCAGAGCCCTCAGAGGCAACAAAATAACAAACGGTACATTCGGGCTTGTAGCAGCAGAGCCGGCATGGATCACAAGCAATCAGATAGAGGCAGCTCGTGTAGCGATGACTCGTTATATCAAGAGAGGCGGTCAGGTTTGGATAAAAATATTCCCTGACAAGCCTGTCACAGAAAAGCCCGCAGAGACTCGAATGGGTTCCGGTAAGGGAAGCCCCGAGTACTGGGTGGCGGTTGTCAAGCCAGGTAGAGTTATGTTTGAGATGGACGGAATCTCCGAGGAGATCGCTCGTGAGGCAATGCGTCTTGCAATGCATAAGCTTCCCATCAAATGTAAGTTTGCTACCAAGGCCGACCTCGAATAACAGGAGGTAACATTATGAACATTAAAGATATAAGAGAATTAAGCCCTAACGAGCTTAAAAAGAACCTGAACCAGCAAAAAGAGGAGCTTTTCAACCTTCGTTTTCAGCACTCGATAAACCAGCTCGACAATCCGATGAAGATAGTCGAAACAAAAAAGACTATTGCAAAACTGCTCACTGTGCTCCGCGAGAAAGAGCTCGCTGAGAAGGCACAGGCGTAGAAAGGAGTAACCGATATGGAAAGAG